>JBBQFO010000061.1:0-24212 GCA_038322035.1 Candidatus Obscuribacterales bacterium | reverse complement strand
GAAACAAGGAGGAGGTGGCCTCAGAATCGGCCCTCCTCCTTGCTTCTCTTGCTTAACTCGAAGTCAACCGGACCTCGCCGTATTTCCGCGCTTTTATCGCGCCGTTAACAAAGTTGGAGAAGGCATCAAGCCGATAGCGGTTGACGGCGTAAAGACGACCACAGCCGACGGCGTTAAAACTATCGTAACTGGTGGGGTGGCGGCCGGCGATGGTGTGAAGAACGTTGTCACAGGCGGCGCTAAGGGTGCAGATGGGGTCAAGGTTGTTGGCGCTAACGATGCTTCAAGTGACGGAAAACAAATAGCTGGTAAAAATCCTGTTGGTACCAGGTTGGATGGAGCAATAATTGTGCCTCCAGGGGTGGTGCCACTGACTGAGATGATTGGCAATCTTAAGGGTATCGCAGCTCGCATATTCCCTCCTGAAAGTAGAACGGGACGCCCGGATGCTTTCGATAATTCTCTTCCTGGTCGCAAAACGGAAAAGCTCGAAGATCGCACACAGTCGACATTGGGAGCTGGCGTTCGACCCGAATCAACCATTCCGATTGTCCGTGCGATCGGTGAACGCATTGGAAAAACCGACGAGCAGTTTGTTATCAAAGTGCCTCAATCTGTACTGGACGCTAACAAGACTAATCAACCGAAGGTGGAAGCAGTCGTCGTCCCTCCGCCGTGGATCGCTACTGAACATGCCGTTTCAGACAAGTCCCTTCCAGGTCAGAAAGCTGCTCTGGATGCGAATGCCGCGAAGACAACTGACGCAAAATCCGTCAAGAGCGATGTTCCGGCGAATGTCGCAAAGGCTGGCGAGCATCAAATTCCTCACGTGGATAAGCACGATCAAGTTGTACACGATGAAGCCGCGGAACGCCTGCTCGTTGACTTGGAACTTGTAGGGGCGGTTGAGTCTACACCTGCCGTCGAATCAGAGGAAGAAGAAGTGTTTCCGCTCGCCGCGATTGAATACTTCGGTGAAGAATTTGAAAAGGCGATCTCGGGCGAAGAAGACGTCATGTTTGACGGTGACGGAACGGTTGCCGAAGATGATGAACAAAGCACCCGCTACCAGTACATCGTCGAAGCCGGAGACACAGTAGAGTTGATTGCGATCAAAGTGTTCAAGAATGTCACTTTAGCCCCTTTAATTTACGAAATCAACAAAGACGAGATTCCAATCGGCATGCAAGATGGTCGTATGGTCTTTACGCTCAAAGTTGGTACCGTGATTTGGCTTCCGTTTCCGAAAGAAGTTAAATCCTACATGGGGACTTAAAAAACTAAATTTGTGGTGCGTGATCCTTGCAAATTAAAAGCACGGCCTTTAATATACGAGGATGATCAAGCGCTACATCTTTCGTGAAGTTCAAGAAGCATTGAGTCGCCAGGCTGCTGTAGCCATTATTGGACCACGTCAGGTGGGTAAGACCACGCTGGCGCTTCAGATTGCAGAAGACAGGAAGTCTCTCTATCTGGATCTTGAGTCACATCAGGACAGAAACAAGCTTGCTGAGCCAGTTTTGTTCTTACGAGAGTATGAGGACCACCTCGTCATCCTCGATGAGATCCACCGAGTGCCTGAATTATTTCAGTCTTTGCGTGGGCTGATCGATCAAGGTCGAAGACGCGGCAATAGAACAGGGCGATTTTTAATACTGGGATCGGCGTCGATTGATTTGCTTCGACAATCCGGAGAAAGTTTGGCGGGGCGTATCGACTATGTTGATATGGGTCCTTTTATTGCTTTAGAAGTCAACGGAGACGATACTGCTCTGACTCGACTTTGGAATCGTGGGGGCTTTCCGGACAGCTTTCAAGCTAAGTCCGATTTAGATAGTTTCAAGCTGCGAAGGAGTTTCATCCGCACATACCTTGAGCGCGATGTTCCGCAGTTCGGACCGCGTATACCGGCTGAGAGCTTGGAGAGACTCTGGACTATGCTTGCGCATAATCAGGGAACGCTTTTGAATGCATCGAAAATGGCTTCTGGGTTGATGCTCAGTGCGCCGACGGTGACCACTTATATAGATATCCTTTGTGAACTTCTTCTGGTTCGGCGCTTATTGCCGTTTCACGCCAACGTTGGTAAGCGTTTAGTTAAATCACCTAAAGTCTATGTGCGCGATAGCGGACTAGTTCACGCACTTCTTGGGATCGGAGATTACAATCAGTTGTCTGGGAATCCTGTGGTTGGAGCTAGCTGGGAAGGTTTCGTGATTGAAAATCTTCTCACCGTCGCTCCCGAGCAAACGAAAGCTAGTTTTTATCGCACCGCGGCTGGTGCCGAGATAGATTTGGTCCTCGAGCTTCCTGGGAATCACGGGATCTGGGCTATAGAAATTAAGCGCAGTTTGGCTGCGCGAATTGAGAAGGGTTTTCATATCGCTTGTGAAGACATTAAACCAAGTCGTCGGTTTGTCGTCTACGCAGGCACCGACTCGTATCCAGTCGGTCCTGACCTTGAAGCAGTAAGCGTCAAGTCCTTGTCGGCGATTTTGGCAGCTCTATGAGTATCGGAGTCAATTAGTTTGCCTGTGCTTTCTCAGCTTCGTTGCGCTGATTGACTTCGGCTCGCAGGTCGTGCAGGGCACTGGCAATTTGTGTGAGTCGCTCTTTGTCGCGCTCGTGTAGGTCCATACGTTCAAAATCTGCGATCAGATTTTTAATCAGTTCAATTGGAGTAGGTAGTGAATTTGCCATGATGTTCCTCGCGTGCAGCTGCACGTCATTATGCACCTTTCAGGCTAACAACGTTAGACTCGACTGTAAGACAAACTAAAAATCAAGTTTGTTCCGTAATGCCGAAAGTATGTACCCTATTGAGCGTTAACTAGTTCTTGCACTGCCTGTAGTGGCTGGGCCTGCAACGCCAATTTCTTTTCGTGTCTGGCAGCGCACTCTTGAGCACCGCGAGTAGCGAGCAGCTCTTCGGAATGCTCGCGCGCCCAAGCTTCCAAGTTTTCCAAAACCGGAATCAGCGTACGTCCCAATTCAGTCAGAGAGTATTCGACTCGAGGAGGAACTTCTGCATAGACCTGACGCGTCACCAACCCATCAGCTTCCAATTCGCGTAGCTGATGCGTTAACACTCTCTGCGTGACTCCTTGGAGCTCACGACGAAGTTCATTAAAGCGCAGCTTGCCTTTAATGAGTTTGCAAATAATCAAAACCTTCCATTTGTCTGAAATCATTGCGATTGTAGCCATGATCGGACATTCCAATTTCGTGTACATAATTACCTCGATCCGCTCAAACTGATCGGAACTCACTCACCAATAATCTTGACGGTATCCAAACGGGTACTACCTTACTTTTTGGTTACTTCTTGCGTTCGGATACCTACATCCTAGTATGATTATCCAATTCGAGCAAGCACGTCTTTTTGGAGGGTCTATGATTCGTCTGGCTACAGTACTCAGTTTCGCCGCACTTATATCTACCGCACTGCCATCGTCGGCGGAAACCTACACTATAGATCCTCAGCATTCACAAGCTGGTTTTTCCATTCGCCACATGATGTTGTCTAACGTGCGCGGCGCCTTCAGCAAAGTGAGCGGGACCATAGATTACGATGCTGCCAAGCCTTCGGCTTCCAAGATCAACGCGACGATCGATATGGATTCAGTCGACACTCATGACGCTGATCGCGACAAACATTTGAAGACTCCTGATTTCTTCGACGTGGCGAAATATCCGACCATGACGTTCAAATCCACCAAAGTCGTTGCTAAAGGCAAGACTGGCTTGACCGTCACCGGCGACCTGACCCTACACGGCGTGACGAAGTCGGTAGTGCTGGATGTGGATGGACCGACCGCTGAACTGAAAGACCCTAAAGGTGCTAAGCGAGGAGCCTCAGCCAGCACCAAAATTCACCGCAAAGACTTCGGCATCATTTACAACAAGAGTCTCGACAATGGCGGCTTAGCATTGGGCGAAGACGTTGACGTCACGCTCGATGTGGAAATGAAAGGCGCACCTGCTGCTAAACCAGCGAAATAGTTCGCAGTAACATATCGGTAGTTTTTTCAAGCCAATAATATGATTGTTGGTTTAATGTTGAACTGGCGGAATCTTCTGCGCGAAAACCCTCGAAACCGTCACTCATTCATTTTTCACAAAAAGGATGGAAGATTGTTTTGATCACTACGTATTTTCCCCACTGACTACATCTGTCAGCGGTGATATCTATATAGACACACCTGAAAAGGTCGGTCTTCCTAATCAGCTTCTTGCCCAAACTGATTTTCCCAAGTTTTGTGGGATTCGAGAGACCTGTTGTTTTAGTACTTCAAGTCTTTAATTTGCGCTCCTGAGGCGCAGAGGATTTTCCATGCAAACATGTTCCATGACTGTTCAACAGCTGACTACAACAAACGAGATCTATGATGCCGATAGTCACTTGTTTCCGGGATCTGTGGGCGCCATTCTTTACGAAATCGCGCCTGGTGCCAGTTTCCTTTCGCAGCAACAAATTGCAAATGTTATGCGTGCTGCGGCCAAGCACTTCAAAAAAGGACGCACCTGTGATGTAACGATTATGGTCGAGCCTAACGGTATTGTCTCGTTTCGAGTCGAGAATCCTGGCGCAGTGCTGGTCTAGGAAACACAAGCGCACCTGGTGCGTATGTCACCACTCTATGGTACGAAGATAAATGGATTGGTTTGTTGCAGTTTTTGTTTTTCCAGAAGTTTGTATTCTTTTACTTGGATTTTTTGCGATTGGTGTTTCGCTCGTTGGAAGTGGCGAATTGGATCGCTTTAAACCCGTATACAAGCCACGTGGAAGCGAAGTTGACCCGAGCTATTGGGGACAATATATCAAGGAAGCGAAAGAAAAAGAAATTTCCGCAATTTCGCAAGGTGCTGCGATCGCTGCATCTACTGGTGCCACTGCAAGTGGTATTGCCTTGCCGAAGTTATTGAAAGCGCCTGAGCCGCAGGGCTGGGATAAAGATTGGACCGGCGGTCCACAATAATCTTCGAGCCGTCGTGAGTATGGTAGTGGTGAATTGGAGCACACTCCTCTCAAGTGCCCACACTTACAACAATGCGCCTGTTAGCAAGCGAAATTTTTTATTAGTTTCAAAAACATTTTGCAAAGCCTCAAAATTCTCGTCTGGATCCTGCATAAGTTCTGCAATCTCGTCTATCTCCTTGAGTTCAGCCTCACTCAATTTGTCGAATTTGCCTGGATGCAAATGATCAGGCGAATGCAAATAGATGATTTCGTGGTTCATGATGCAGTGAAAATCGTAGAACAATTCCCACGAAATCGGCATCAATCCTTCGAACCCTCCGGCGTTCCAATAGCGCTTGGGATCAACTTCTCCGCGTCGCGACTTGAGCCAGACATCTGCGCTCCATTCGAAAGTGTTTTCGGGCATGTCGTAAGGATCGAAGTCCATTCCGCATAAACAGCAGTCGACATCAATGGTGGTCCATTTTGTTTTTGCGTCGTTCCAATATTGTGTGATCCAGTGATCGCAACTAATGTTTGGGCGTGGAGTTGCGTAGGGATCGAATCCAGAGCGCACGCGCGCTGGCATGCCTTTTGACTTAAAAATCGATGCCATCAGAATTGCAACGAATCTACAGGTCAGAACCAATCGATTTTCCTCACTTCGATCGTGCACGAATCCACGGGCGTCTCGTCTGTATAGTTCGGCAAGCATTGCCGAAGCAGTCGGAAGCACGTCATCTTCCGGTTGGCGCCACCATGGAACCTTCGTCATGTCGCCGTATTGTTTGTCGGAGTTTGAACCTTGGTTTCCTTCCGCTAGAGTGACGCGGTGAATGATGTTGGCGCGCACCAGCAGCCCAATTTCACGAACGTCGTCGGGCAAGTCCTGCTTCAGTTTGTTTTGGTACAAACCAGGGTTTGTGAACGTACTGAATTGTTTGAAGTGATTGAGGATTTTAGAGTTCATCGCGGCGCGCATGAGAGAAGACGGACTATTGTATCGCGCTTTGCATTGCCAACTGAATATAAACAGAACGAAGCCCCCGAAGGGGCTCCGCCTCTGTGCTTCATCAAAAATTGACCAGTCTCAGTAGTAATTATCCAAACAGTCCGATTGGATCGATAAGCTTATGTACGAGGTCTTTAGCGCTTTTCGGTGGAGTTAGTAGGTTCTCTATTGGTTTGGCAGGATTATTGAGGAAGTCGCTTATTCCCTTCAATGGATTTGGTAGGCTGTTTAGTATTTCCGATGCGCCTGGTGGAACTGGTAGGCCGAGGTCTCTCGCCAGGTCAAACGCATTTGGCAAGTTCAGTGAAAATGGCAGGCCGTTTTGTGAATCGGATGTTTGACCGTAATTTCCATTGTAGTCACCACCCCCACCGTACGGTTGATTCCATCCTGAATCGTTCGGTGTGAAAGGCTGTGTAGAGTTCCATCCACCGTTGTTCGATCTGGTTACATGTTGTTGACTATCAAAGTTTGAATCGCCCTGATTGTATCCTGGGTAGAAGCTAGTGGAACTCTCAGGTCCGAAATTCTGCCAGTCTATTCCATTGTCATTGCCTCGCAGGCTGGCGATTCCGTCTCTAGTCTGATGCTGCCTATGGGCTACTTCTCGGATTCCTTTCGACATCGCTTTGATGGCGCCCTCGGTATCACCTTCTCTTAGTAATTGTTCGGCTTTCTGGATGTTTTCGCTGCAGTCCGCTTCGTTGACCATGCCGCGCTGAATTGTGCGAGACCCGTTGCTGTGTCCGCCGTCACCGAGTTTGCTCAATCCCGATTCGATTTTTCCGCCGCCATCGTTGAGGTCACCGCTTGCTTTTCGGAGGTACTGCATGGCGCCATCTGTGTCGCCGACGCTGGCTCGTTCGATGGCGTTTGAGAGGTCGTGTCGAGTGCGACTGTCGCTTTTGATTCCTTTCTGCAAATCTCCGACTGCACCATAGGTAGTGTCTTGTGGTCCGTAGATTGGTGCTGGATTGTTTAGTTCATGATTGAGTTGATGATCGGTTTTTCCGCAGTCTGGTGTCGACGTATTTGTGAAGACGCATTTGTAAAAACCGACCTGCGTGTGTTGATAGGCTTGAGTGGACTCATGTGCTACAGCACAATCACCGGGAGCTGGGCCTTCAGAACCGCGTATGCCTCTATCTGAAACCATAAGTAAATTTCCTCCGGGGTGGAAGCGGAAAGTAATTGGCGCGGCACTAGTCGACTGAATGTCGAGTGAAACGCGTTGAAGATGGTAACCGCGAAAGCGGAGTTACCGTTTAGTAAATTGAACTATGAGGGGCTAACCGAATCGGTTATCTGAAAACAATATACTCGCGATCGTGTGACTTTGGCATGACCAAGAAGAGACCAACCAGTGACCATAATTTCACTTAGGTAGCGAAGCAGATTGTTCTGTGCTCAAAGCAAAACGACAACGGCAACTGCCGATGTCGTTCGTTTGTAGGTATTTTTGTGGTATTTAGAGGCTAACTAGTTCGGTTAGTTGTGGTTCGAATGGTCCACATCAGTTTCATTCTTGTTGTTCCAAACGTTGTAGTCAAAAGTGAATTGGACGTCTACAAATCCGGGTGCGCCCTCTGGCAATGCTCCGAATTCGGGCTCCGCGTATTCCACAGCTTTGAGGGCTGCCTGATCGACCGTAGCCAGTCCTGAGCTTCTATCCAGTTTCAATTTGGAAACTCGACCTTCTTTGCTAACTTGGAAAATCACGACGACGTGCTTTGATTCGTTACTCTTTGGTGAATGCCAGTTGTGCTTGATGCTCCGCTGCAGGTCAGCCATGTACGGTCCGAAGTCTACATCGTATCCAGCCGCCTGCGTCTTGCCTGCGGGGACTGTGCCTACCGATGCTGGTTTAGTAACTTTGTGGATATTCGAGGGCTGAGTGAAATTGATCAGTCCAAATACTCCCAAGCCCATCGCCGCTAACATGACGACTTCACCGATATGACGTGAGCGCTTCTGGGACTGGTCTGTTGCAGTTGGCTTCGGTTTAAAATCGCCCAGTTTGTCGTTGGCGTGCAGCCACTCCTCCTCCGACGCAAGTGGATTGCCGAGCGTGTTGACGTGCTCTTGTTCGTTCTTGTTCTGTGATCCCTTGCGATTGAAGTCTGAAGGCATTTAGTAATCCCCCTAAGGAGCTGACTCTTTCATCATCCCCTGAAGTGGCAGAAAAGCAACTAGGTTTAACCCCTGTATCGCACTAAACAGAAAAGAATTTTCTCCGCCAGATCGAAACTATTACGAACGCTGCGTTCACATCGCCTTTTGAATTTTATTTATGCGCTCTCGTGCGTTCGCTTCTAAAGTTTTTTGGTTGGTCAAACGATAGAGCTCGGCGAGTAGTTCTAGCGCTGGCAGCAGTCCAGCGGAGAGATTACCTTCGAGTTGAGTCTTCAACACCAAGCAATGTTTCAGTTCTGCAGTTGCGTTTTCGTACTCGGCTTCGCCCTGGTGAAAGCATGCAACTGCAAGCTGATACTGATGTTGCGACTTTTTTGCCTCGTTTGATGTAAGCGCTACGGCGTTTTCGTAAGCCTTCATCATCGCCTTCCAGTCTTTGTTTGATTCATAAAGCTGCCCCAGGATTACTAGCATATCGGCGAGCGCATCCACATTCTCTTTAGTAAGATGTTCTGGAAAAACTAGCGCTTTTTCCAAAATCTCCGATGCGGCTTCGATTGCGCCAGCCGTCAGTTTTTCACCACCGACATCAATGCATAATTGAATTAAATTGCGTCGAGCTCGCACAGTTCGCTCACTCAGACCGCCCAGGCTGCGATTGAATGCTGAGTATGCCATTTCTTGGTATTCCAGCGCGCCACCCTTTTCGCCTCGTTCAAGCAAGATTGTTGCCGCAAGAGCACAGGATTGTCCGTTGACTTCGGCATCACCATGGGCGGTGGCATCTGCTGCTTCGAGCCATCGCTGCTTTGTGTCGGCATCAACCGATGCCAGTCTGTGGCGCAGCCTGGTCTCTGCGATTGTGAAAAACAATGGGATCGACTCTCGCTGCGGAGTTTTAATAGTCTTGCGGAGTTCCAGCTCTTGCTCGCCAAGCACGAGAAATTCATCTAACCGAGTCGTTTCTGAATAACCGCGAATCAAAGCGCAAAGAAGGTCCACAGGTGTTGGCTTATTGATAGCCAAATTCTCTTGCCAAATTAATTGAATACGGTCGCCAGCGTTTTTGGCTTCGGTGGTTGAGCCCTTGCGCATGTAGATGCTGGCCAGTAAGGCTAGCGCATTTAACGTATCGTTATTTTGAGATCCGAGCACTCTTTCACGAATGTCGACCGCTCTCTTCCACAGAGTTTCGGCGTCATCGGGTTTGTCAAACCGAAGCCACAATCTGCCGAGGGCAACTAGTACTGTTGCTAAGTCAGGATGCAACGGTCCGAGGGTCGTTTCCATAACCTGCAATGCGCTCAGATAGTGTTCAATGGCTTGCCCAATCTCTTTGTCTGAGTAAAATTCTGCAATCGCACAATGACACTTTGCAAAAAGAGTGTGATGCGGTCCACAACTTCGCTCGGACTGTTGGAGGGCTTGCTTGTAGTAAGAAAGCGCTCCAGACTTGGCACGGCGGCGCATATTGTGGTCGCCCATGGCCAGTAGGATATTCACCACCACCGGTGCATCTCCTTCGGGGAAAGCGCTGGCAACTCGCATCGCAGCGTCAAAAAAATCGGTTGCAGCAGCAGCATTGCCGTTGGCGCTCTCAAATTTTCCAAGCTCGCAGAGTGATTCGACAAGCGCAATTGGTGCCTTTTCATGATTCTCACCTACCAACTCTACAACCTTGCGATAGAGCTGCTCGGCCGTTTCGATGTAGCCTTCTTTGCGGCTTAGGTCTGCCTGCAATTTCAGCAGAGTAAGTGCTTGTGTGCTTGTTTCTCCGCCGATGGCTTGGAGGATCTCTTCGGCGTGTGTGTATCTGCTTTTAGCTTGCTTGAACCGTCCAAGATCAACTGCGTTTTGTGCCAAACAAAGCAACGGTTCTATTAACGCAGAATCGCAGGAAATGTCTGACGAAATGCTTTCGAGGATTTCCATTGCTTGTTTGAGCGCCGATTCAGACTCTTTGAACTTCGCCAGTTGTCGATTAGTTTTTCCTATGTTGACGAGGCATGACGCTGTCTGAACGCTGTATTCTCCGTGACCAACTTTCAGCAGGGTAAGTGCACTACGAAAGTAAGCGTCGGCGTCGGCGAATTTTTCCCATTCTAAATATAGCTTAGCCAGCCTGATAAGATTGGAAGAGACTTCCTCGTGCGTGGAGATGAACGCCTCACGTCTGATTCCGAGTGCACGTTGATGGGCCGTCTCAGCTTTTCGGAACCGTCCGTGGTGCCTATAAACGTCTGCCAATCTGTCGTAGTAAAAGGCTACCTCAGGGGGTTGAGGTCCAGTGGAAGAACCGGCAATTTCTATTGCGCGAAAGTAAAGTGCTTCGGCCTCGTCGTATTTTCGTTGCAGCAAATACATACGCCCGAGCTCGTCCCATATCTCCGCTATGTCACGATGCGAGTGACCATAGGCTTGTTGCAGCAGATCGATGGCTCGTTTGTATTCTACTTCTGCTGCAGTCACTAGTCCTTTCTTGGCGTGCAGCAATGCAATCTTACGCAAGGCATAAGCCACCTGCGGATGCTGCGCTCCTAACAAGCGCTCAGTGGTTCCCAGGCTGGCTGAATACAGGCGCTCTGCTTCGTCGAGACTTCCTCTCGTTTCGGCATTTTGCGCTAACTCGAAATATATTTCGGACAGATCTGGGTGCTCGTCCACCTCTTCTTGCTTGAATGTGGAGAGAACTTGCCGATACAGAGCATCGGATTCTTTGACGATCCCCATCAAACGTAACGTCTTTGCCAGCTGTCTTACTACTTCAGATTGCACCAGCGGATCTACGTCGCACTCGGCGCATTCATCTAGGGCTAGTGAGATAAATTGTTTGGCGTTCGAATAATTTCCGCTGTTGCGATACAGAATCCCGAGTTCAAGCATCGCCGCGATGGCAAAGGGAATTCCGCACAGGTCCTGTTCTGCACCGTGACTTTTCGCCATCTCGTGGACGTTCTCGATGCCTTCCTTGGCTTGCCGCAATGCATATAGAGCTTCCATTGACGGCATGTCGTCAGGCAGTTTTTCGGTGGATCCTACGAGGAAGCCCCGCCAAAGTTCTACTGCACGACGATTGAGGGCGTTGAATTGGTCTTTGCGGCCCACCTGCCACGATAGTTGGGCCATCTCTCGCACTGTCACTGCTACGCGCGGATGGTCTACTCCGAGCACCTCTTCGAGTTGCAGTTTGGCTTTGGTGTAGCAGTCTTCCGATTTATCGAATTGCGCCAACGTGGCGTACAGTTTTCCCAGTCCGTGTAGTAATTCTCCGGTCTCGCGAACTGCCGTCGTGTGGGCCGCGCCCGCTGCCAGACCTTGTTTGTAAACTCGCTCGGCTTTCTCAAAGTCACCGTGTAGGAAGGCTTGCAGTCCGTTTTTCTGGGCAGCGCTGACGGTGGTCATTTGCGGATTACCTCTGGGCTGAAAATCGAGTTCTTGAAAACTTCTTAGACAGTATAGGCCTGGCCTGTGAACTTGCTGACCTTTTTCCTTTTGTTTAAGTTTGGTTGGGAAGAGTCTTTCTTTCCTCAAAATAAGGCACCTTTGTCACACAACTGTGCCAATTCCGCGGCAAAAAAAAGAGAAGAGTTCGGCGGGAATCGACGCCAGTAACTCTTCTCTTCAATACCGTCTCGACGGAGCGCTCGCGCTCTTTAGCGCTCTTCCTTTTGCTTGAGCTTCGCAACTTTGTCGTTTAACTTGCCGATTAAATCAGTCAGTTTCTCGCGGTCGCGGTCCGTTAAATCGGTAGCTACTGCGAGGTAATACTGATAATTCTTAGCCGATTCGCTCAGCGTTGGAACGGAGTCGTCTGGACCTTCTTCAAGGGCTTCGGCGAGACCATAGCGCGCGGCTGGGAGAGCCGGGTTGTCTTTGAGCGCTTCCCGAAATTTGGCGATGGCGCCATCCCACTGTCTTTTATGGGCCAGTTCAGCGGCGACTGCTGACGCGTCTGCTGCAGCTTTTTTCAAGTCAGCGATTTTTTTCAACCCAACTTGTCCACGCTCTGGATTTCCACCCAGTGCCAGAGATTTCTTGTAAGCCTCTTCAGCACTATCTAGCGAGCGCGTTAACGCTGCAATATCCGCAACTGCATAGAGTTGTTTTGGATCCTTCAAATTATTTGTCACGGCAGTGAATTGTTCCGCGGCTTTTTTGAAATTTCCTTGCGTAGCGAGAACTTCTGCCAACGCAACTCGTTCGCCATCGCTTGTTGGCTGTATGTTTGCGTACTGAGCTTGGAATTCAGCGGCGCCGGAAAGTGATACCAGTTTCGCTTTTGCCAAACGCAATTCCATATCGTCTTGGTTCAATTTGATCGCTTCATTCAAAGCTTTGTTTGCCGTTTCGTAGTCGTTGGATGACAACATTGCGCCGACAGTTGCTTTCTGCGCCTTGAGGAAAAGCGCCTGGCTCAGCCCTTTCACTGCGTTGTTATCGTTCGCGCTCATGGAAAGAATTGCGCGATAACCTTTTATCGCATCGTCTGGACGATCAAGACTTAGATTGATGTCGGCGATTCTTTGCCGCAAACCTAAATCGTATGGAGACTGTGTCAGCCCCGAACGCAGGTCTGCAAGCGCTAATTCCATATCACCACGTTGCTGATGAATGTCTGCCATCGCCAAATAGGGTTCGGCATTTTCTGGCTTAATCAAAGTCGAAAGTTGGAATTGCTGCAGCGCCGCTACGGTATTTCCCTGCGTGTTATAAGCCTGTCCGAGCGCCATTCTGACTGGCCAGCTATTCGGAAATTGATAGAGCGAAGTGTTTAACTCTTTGATCGCGTCATCTGTTTGACCTTGCTTCAACAGAGTGGCGCCTAATCCATAGTGAGCAGTCGAATTACCAGAGTTAAGTATGACTGCGCGTTTGAAAGCCTCCTGCGCTTCCACCGGGCTGCTCTGTGCCAGCTTGACCATTCCGAGCGAGGAATAGGCGTAGGACATATCAGGATTGAGGATGGTTGCAGTGTTCAACTCAGAGGAAGCATCGTCGTTGCGACCCTGTTCTTTGTAAACTTGACCGAGCGCGTTGTGTGCTTCGGCATTGGCTGGTCCAAGCGTTGTCGCGCGCTTTGCGTAATCTTCAGCTTGTTTCAGAATCGAATCTTTTTCGTTGCGGATTGTGCCGGACGACGATTGCAAGCGATTGAGCATAACCATCGCCTTGCCGGCATACGCGGTTGCGTTGTTGGGGTCGATGGCTATAATGCGGTCGAACAGGCTGTCAGCGTTATCTAGCTTGAATTCGTTGGCGAGGGCAACTCCCAGTCCTAGAGTTGCGGCAATGTCGGAGGGATTGTTCACCAGAGCTTCACGGAAAAGCCCTTCAGCGTCCGCCCATTTGCCTTGCGAGAGCAATTTCTCCGCATTGGTCATGTTGACCTTAATTCCACCGCTAAGTACCGGCTGGGTTCCGGTTTTCGCAGCTGTCGCTGAAACCGGTGACGCGGCGGCTGGGGCTTTCGCGGCTGGCGCTGTTTGGGTGCTTGGCACTCCAGGGACTTGGGCGCCAGCATTTGAGGCGCTCAATAGCAAGCCAGATAGGGCAATAGCAAAGGGAAATGTGCGGTTCATAGTTCGCTCCGAGGTCTTGAAACGGGTCTAGTCTATCGCGCGTAGCTGGACTTTTAACACGATGCCATGATGTTCGTAACAATGGCCGGTCGCTATCCCTTGCACCAAATACGGTGGCGCCTGAATCAATGGACCGCGAATACAACATGCGCGTGGCAACCTCAAACCGGCGACAAAAGCCGCTCCGACAAAAATGGTCCGACAAAAAACGACTGCATCATGAGCGGGACTCAGCAGTATGGCTCTCGACATTTGGTGGCATATGCGATAGAAAATGTATGAAGATCATCAGGGGGCAAGAATGCTTTTAGTAAAGACGTCGCTATCACCGAGTCCGCTTCACGGGAGCGGTCTGTTTGCAGCAGAGGACATCACCAAAGGAACGGACATGTGGCAGTTCCAAGAAGGCTTTGATCTGGAGAAAACTCCTGCAGAGGTAGATGCTCTTCCGACAGTCGCGCAAAATTGGTTTAAGCGCTACGGCTATTTAGATCACCACTTCAATCAATGGATCTTGTCTTTCGATGACGCGCGATTCATAAATCACAGCGAAGATCCCAGCATGCGACCGGACTACGACCGACACAGATGCGCTGTCGGAATCGCGTCTCGCAACATCGCAAAAGGGGAAGAGATCACGATCGATTATCGTGAAATCGAAAATTCAAGCTGGCTCAAACCTGCTATTAAGTAGACTTCTTGCTCTTCTTTGCTTTTGTCGGTTTTGCGTTCGCTTTGGTCGCTTCTTTTTTCGGCGTCGATGTCTCGTCCGTTGTGTCCAGTTTTTCGGTTGTGTTCGACTCTTTGGATGCGTCCGACTCTTCGGCGACCTTTTTGTTTGCCTTTTGCGCAGTCGCTTCAAGTGCCAGCCAATCTTCCCGCGTGATTGAGTAGATCTGGCATTCCACTGTATCGTAAATCGCTGTTCTCTCGCAGGTCATGCCCATGTTTTTCGCCACACCTTGCGACGCCAAGTTCAACGGGTGGACGATCGAGATTATTTTCGGATAGTTTAATTCTCTGAAGCCATAGTCGCGGAAAGCAATTGCAGCCTCAGTTCCCAGTCCACCACGCCAGAAAAATTTGTCGAGCATGTAGCCGACTTCAGGAAAAATTTCTCCTTCGATTTCTTGCAACATAATTCCGCATCTGCCGATGAATTTATTTTCGCGTTTGTGAATTGCTGCCATCAAACAAACTTTCTCGGTTTCGTATCTTTTTTGATAGCTTATGATCGCATCATGCGTCTCTTCTCGCGTGCGGGTACGCGGGTAATACCGCATCACGTCCGGGTCTGCGTAAAGTGCCGCCAAGTCATCCAAATCGTCTTCGGTGATTTTTCGAAAACGTATGCGATTCGATTCCAGCGTTTTCATTTTTCTCCTAGGATAGTTCTTTGCAGCGAGCTGCTCGACTTATCTCGCAGATGCGAATAGTTCTTCGCTATGTTCTTCTAATAACGGGGCTACCTTGGCTTTAAGCAGTGTTTGTGCCCGTTTGAGGTCAACCTCTTCGGGCTTGGTAATGTTTGCGCAAAGTTCGGCTAAAACTTCGTCGTTGGCAATTCCTGCTTTCATCGCGAAGCTGTATGGAACATTGCTGAACGTCACTAACGAATAGCGCGAAAGATAAGAGCCCGGAAACTCTTTCTGCAGAATCTTTTCGACTGCTTTCTCTAATAGGAATTTCGGTATGCCAACTTTGTCGCGCATCTCAATGAAATTCTCAACTGCCATATCGGCGATAGCATCGGTGTCAACTTTTCTCTTCATCACGAAGTCATCAAAAACCTGTGCCCATCCGCTCGACCCTTCCTGGATGCGACGGCTCAATGTGTCTGTCTCGCTCTCTCTCGACCTTCGGTTGATGTAGAGCGCTCCGCCTTGAGCGATGTGATTGTCGATGCACTGATCCAGGATTGTCAAGTCTTCAAACCCTGCGTTCATGCCCTGTCCAAAGAATGGAACAATTGCATGCGCGGCGTCTCCGAGCAGCAGAACTCTTTCTTCGACATTCCATTGATTGCATTTCACTGTCACCATATGACCGGTCGGATTGTCAAAAAAGGTTTGTTCGAGGTCCGACAGAAGTGGCACTGCATCTGCGAACTGTTCCTGGAAGAATTCCGCAACGTCTTCAGGAGTCTTTAGTTTTTCGAAGCTGTTTGGACCTTCCCATGGCAGAAATAGAGTACAGGTAAAACTACCGTCGAAGTTCGGTAATGCAATCAACATGAAGGTTCCGCGCGGCCAGATGTGGAGCGCGTTCTTCTCGATTTGAAAAGCACCGTTTGCACCGGCCGGAATAACTAACTCTTTATAGCCATAATCGAGTTCGGATTCTGTGCATTCGTAGTTCGCCAACTTGTTCATGTCTTGTCGAATCGCTGATGCGGAGCCATCTGTACCGATAACGATGTTAGCGACCACGTCTGCGTGTTGATTGTCCGGTTCGTTGAAGAGAGAGATTATTCCTTTATCGATATCCATGCCGGTGCATTTTTGATTGAAGTAGATGTCGACCAGCCTAGTCTCTTCGGCATGTGTGATCAGGGATTTGTTCAAATCGGCGCGGGAGATAGAATTGATGTATTCGGAATCATCTTTACCGTAAGGTTGATACGCCAGTTGTCCATCGATCGCGTGGATCATTCTTCCGCGCATTGGCACTGCATAGTTCAACACGTCTTGATCGAGCCCGGCGCGCTTGAGAGCGTGAATGCCGCGCGTCGAGACGGCGAGGTTGATTGAGCGACCCGCGCTTACCGCTTCTTTTCGCATGTCTGGACGCCGTTCGAATATGTCGATGGCGAATCTGCGTTTAGCCAAAAAGATCGATAGCAGAGAGCCCACGAGCCCCGCACCTACCACCGCAATATCAGTCTTTCTTCTTAATGTGATCATTTATTTTAAGATGCAAATCTCGCCAAAATTTTAGCAAAGTCGAAAACGTCTTGATACCTTACGTACAGTGGAATTGGAGTGGCTCGAATGATATCCGGATTGCGGAAATCGCAAATTGCACCTTCTCGTTTCAGTGCCTCAAGCATGTCTTTGGGATCTTTCGCCAGGCGAATCGATAGCTGAGAACCTCGCTCTTCTGGATTCTTTGGCGTGATGATGCTACAGAATCCTTGCGGTAATTGGTTCAACAAGTATTCCAAATAACCGGTAATGCGAACGCTTTTTTCGCGAATTGCCGTCATCGTCGCTGCGTCGAAGATTTCCAGAGAGGCACGTAATGCAGCTAGTTGAAAGATGGGCGGATTGCTAAGTTGCCATCCTTCTGCACCAGGGATTGGATCGAACTGCGGACCCATTTTAAATCGGTCTTTTTTGTTGTGTCCCCACCATCCCGCGAATCTGGGCAGGTCAAAATTAGTGGCGTGCTTCTCATGCACGAAGCATCCAGATAATCCGCCGGGACCAGCGTTCAAATATTTGTAGCTGCACCAGACCGCAAAATCAACGTCCCAATCGTGCAGTTTCAAAAGCAAGTTACCGGCTCCGTGGGCCAGATTCAATCCAATAGTGCAGCCCTTGGCTCTGGCTGCTTTCGCTATTTTTTCAACTTCGAATGCTTGACCGGTCAAGTAATTCACATCGCCTAACATAATCAATGCAACTTGGTCGCCTTCCTTTTCAATCAAGGCGATCATGTCATCCGTGCGCAAAATCGACTCGCCATCACGCGGGGTAAGCTCGATGATTGTTTCTTCAGGGTTGTATCCGTGGAACTTTGCTTGCGATGCGACGGCGTATTGGTCTGATGGAAAGGCACCAGATTCGGTGACAATCTTGAAGCGCTCTTTGGTTGGTCGGTAAAACGAAACCATCATCAAGTGCAAATTGACTGTCAGCGTGTTCATTACAACGACTTCTGAAGGCTTTGCTCCGACAAGTCGTGCCGACATATCCGTCAGTTTCTCGTGATATGGCAGCCACGGATTTTTCGCTTCGAAATGCCCTTCAACGCCCAAGTTTGCCCAATCATCCAGTTCTTGTTCAATGTAAGTTCTGGCTTTGCGAGGTTGCAGTCCGAGCGAATTCCCAGCCAGGTAGATACACTCTGTGCGCTCTCCGGCGGCTGGAATGAAAAACTGATTTCGATATTGCCTGAGTGGATCTTCGGCGTCTAATTTGATTGCGAAATCAATGGAATCATCATACTGAAAAGTGGACGAGTCTGCGAGCGAAGTCTGTTTAGTGCTAGACATTCTTTATCGCTAACTCCGTGGTCAATGCGAAATCTTGTTCCGTTTTGCCTAGCCACTGCAGTGCAGTACCAGATAAAAGACGCTGACGAGTTTTGTCCGAGAAATCGGAGATGGATTCAATGAGTCTACCAGGTTCCTCTTCACCGAGGGGGAATGGATAATCTGTACCCAGCGCGATGCAATCTTCACCATAAACGCTGACTATATACTTAAGCATCTGAGCATCGTGAACGAGCGAGTCAACGAAGAATTTGCCAATATATGATCGCGGATTTGCTTTGCTATCGATTGCGCAGAGGTCTGGTCGTGCGTTAAATCCGTGTTCGATGCGTCCGATCGTTCCAGTGAATCCGCCGCCGCCATGCGCAAAGCATACGCGCAGTTTCGGCAATCGTTCGAAAATGCCACCAAAGATCATTGAGCAGATTGCCAGCGAAACCTCCGCGGGCATTCCAACTAGCCAGGGCAGCCAATACTTTTGCATTTTTGCTTCGCCCATCATGTCCCACGGATGCACAAATATAGCCGCTCCTAATTCTTCTGCGGCTTGGAAGATTGGGAAAAGATTTTCGTCATTCAAGTTCCAATCGTTCACATGCGATCCGATTTGAAATCCTGCGAAATTCAGCTCGCGCATGCATCGTTCCATCTCTTTGATTGCATGTGCTGGCGACTGCATTGGCAGCGTGCCCAAACCAGCGAAACGACGCGGATTTGCACGCACAACTTCGGCGATATGATCGTTGAGAAACTGCGAGAGGTACATGCAGTCTTCTGCTTTCGCCCAGTAGCTGAACATGACTGGAACAGTCGACAAAACCTGCACGTTGACGCCGTGCTTGTCTGATTCAGTCAAGCGAGTGAGCGGATCCCAACAGTTGCTTTCGACCTCGCGAAAAAATTTTCCGTCATCACGAATCATTCGTGCGCAGCATGGTTTGAGATGTTCCAGCGTGATGACGCCACCGTATCCGAACTTCTGCTTCAGGTCAGGCAAATCACGCGGCAGAATATGGGTGTGAATATCAATTTTTTGCATGTGGCTTGCTCATCTTCGAACCGCAAGCTTTGCAGGTTGTGTGGTCGTCGTTTGAATAGAAACGCTCGAAGATTGGTGGGAACTGCTTGACGATGTCGGTGAGGTGAAAGGTTTCCTCGTACAGTTTTTGCGCGCATTTTTCGCAGTGCCATTCAAACGTGTCTAACTCACCTTCGCTGCGTTTCTTTTCCAGCACTAAGCCAACTGTGTTGGCTGGGCGCTGAGGGCTGTGCGGCATTCCAGCAGGCAAGAGAAACATTTCGCCGGCGCAGATTGGTACATCGACGAATTTGCCTTCGTCAATTACTTTCAGCACCATGTCGCCTTCAACCTGATAGAAGAACTCTTCGCCCTGGTTGACGTGATAATCGGTGCGCGAGTTGGGTCCGCCGACGACCATGACGATGAACTCACGGTCTTCCCAAATCACTCTGTTGCCGACGGGCGGTTTTAGAAGATGACGATTGTCGTCAACCCACTTTTTAAAATTGATTGGTGCGAGCCTGCTCATGTAATCTCCTACTCCGGCGTCTGAGGCAACCGCTGCCCCTTCTCCGCCATCCGAATGTTTATATAGGGAATGATCTCCCGTTTCAACTGAGAAGCCTCGAGCGGAAACCCCAGCACAGCGTCAGCTCCTAGTTGCGACGCTCGCGTCGACACAGCTGAGTCTTGGGCTGGTCCAATAAACAGAAACGGAATATTGGTCAGCTCAGGATCAGCCTTGATTTCGCCGATAAAGCTCCAACCATCACCATCGGTCATGTCAAAATCGCACAAAATAATATCCGGCAAATTCTTTTGGGCCAGAAAAACAGCCAGTGTCATCGACGTGGCCGGGATGATTTGGCAGTCAAGGTCTTCGAAAGCCTCCCGGGCCAGCTCTGAATATTCCGAATGACTACCTGCGACAAGAATGTGAATTGTCATCTCTACCGGTTGCCTCGCCGCTACTTGATTTCGCCGACATCCATATTGTCTCTTTTTACATTGGCGCGCGTCCATACTTGAGAAGAAGTAGAATTGTGAACTCGTAACCATCTGAGGGCAAGTCATGGAAAAGAAACCGTTCGGAAAGACTGGAATGAACGTCGCAGCGTTAGGTTTCGGAGGCGGCGAGATTGGCTACGAGAACGCCGAGTATGCAACGGTGAAAGAACTTCTGGCAGCGGCGTTGGATCAAGGTCTGAACGTGATCGATACTGCTGAGTGCTATGTCGACAGTGAAGAGAAGATTGGCGAGACCGTCAGCCACAGACGCAACGACTTCTATCTGTTCACCAAGTGCGGACACGGTGACACTTACGCCGAAGAAAAGTGGTCGAAGAAAGACATTACTGCAAGCATCGAGCGCAGTCTTAAGCGACTAAAAATGGATTATGTAGACTTAGTCCAACTGCACAGTTGCAACGAAGCGATTCTGCGTAAGGGCGAAGTGATCGAGGCTTTGCAAGAAGCGAAGAAAGCTGGTAAGACCAGATTTATTGGTTACAGCGGCGACGGAACTGATGCGGTCTATGCGATCAACACTGGTGCCTTCGATTCACTGCAGACCTCGATTAACATCGCTGATCAGCAGTGTTTGGAACAAACAATTCCGTTGGCAGTAGCGAAAGGAATGGGAGTTATTGCGAAGCGCCCGATTGCAAATGCGGCTTGGACATTCAAGACGAAGCCTGAAAATACCTATATTCATCCATACTGGGATCGGTTTCAAGAGCTTAAATACGATTTCACTTTGAATGGAAATGCTAATGCGGCGGTCGAAAAAGCGCTGCGATTTACGCTCAGTGTTCCTGGCGTAAACGTTGCGATCGTGGGCACCAAACGCCCCGGTAGATGGCGTGAGAACGCGGATCTGCTTGCAAAAGGTACGCTCAGCAAAGAAGAGTTCGAAGCAATCAGAAAAGTCTGGCACGAAGTGTCTAAGAAAGATTGGGTCGGGCAAGTTTAGTACGCTAGTCCGACTTCTGTTGCTGATCTGGAACGCCAACAATTCTCTCTGGTTGAGTAACGAGTTGCTTGGCCAACCAGTCGTCGATCTCGCTCATGATTTTCGGGTCGGTATGCGTAGTCTCGAGGAGCAGATGTCCCTTATCGGGTGAGATGAAGATCGTTTGTTTCTGTGATCCGGTCGTCTTCATGAACGGTTTGATTCCGTCGGCTTTGTAAATTTGATCTTTGGCGCCTGCCACTACCAGTAGAGGCATATCGGCAGGGATCTTCTCTGCATCTTTGAGCGCGTCTGAGTTTGTGCGCATGCTCTTGATCAAATCAGCGGCGCTAAGTCGAAGTTTGATCATCGGATCCTTCATGTAGTGCTCGGTAACCGTTGGATCCTCAGATAAATAAGGAGCGATGTGCGGTTCAAGGTCTTGAGGTTTGTATGGGGATTTGTAACCTTTCACAAGATCGACTACCATGCGCGCACTTGGATGCAGGGCTTTCTTAATGCAAGGGCTGGACAAAATCGCCCCGTCGGCTAGTTCTGGTTTGTTGGAAAGTAGCCAGAGCGCCATGTTTGAGCCAAGACTTTCGCCCATGCAATAGATTTTTTCGTGCGGATGAATTCGTCTGAGCATGCCGAGAACTTCAGCAATGTCCTCTTTGCTCTGTGTGTAGTGAATCAGCGAATCACCACCAAATTTATCGTTTTCGTGCTGCCAACGTCCGTAACCGCGCATGTCTAGCGCGTACACGGGATATCCTTCTGAAGCGAGATGCCGCGCGAAGTGGTCGAATGTTCCAGAGTAAAGTGTTGCACCATGGATGCCCAGGATTATCGCTTTCGTCGCAGCGGCGTCGTCCTTCCATTCCATGACTGGCAGACTGAGCTCTTGCCCGACGTTGGAGTCTTGAATTTGTACTGGCTCAGCGTTGACGCTGTGAGCAAACAAAAGTGATGCAAGAATGCCAGTGACGGCTAGTTTAAAGGTCCGCGATTTCATTGCAATTCCAGGGGCATCAACGACAAGTCCGGATGCTGTCTCCAAGCACACAACTGATCCTATCCCATGTGGCTTTATAAGTCCCAGCGTAATTGGTTAAGCTACACGTTGCGCAACACTAAGAGGCGTTCCAGTTCAGTATGTGGACCGTTACAGTGCTGCCTTCCTGGAGCAATTCCTGCGCGTCTTCAAAGTGAATTAGGCAGTCAGCGAGGCACAACCCGCTCAGCATATGGGAGTCCTGACCGACCGTTGGATGCACTTGCAGCTGTCCCTTGTCGTTTAAGCTGAGCATTCCGCGAATTAGGTCCAATCGTCCAGCTTGCTTTCGCAGCGTCTTCATCAGAATTGCTGGAAGAAGCATGCTGTGATCCCTGGTATCACCCATCATTTTGAGAAGTGCCGGTTTCACGAATTCGTTGAACGTCACCAGTACCGATACCGGATTTCCAGGCAGTCCGAAGATCAATTTCTTTTGTTTTTTACGAGCTTGTTCAATCGTGCCGAAATAAACTGGTTTGCCCGGCTTGACAGCGATCCGCCAAAACACTGTGTTTACACCCATCTCCTCAAGCGTAGGTTTTACATAATCGTAATCACCGACTGATACCCCACCGGATGAAAGAATGACATCGGCTTGTTCGATGGCGAAATTGAACGCCTGCTTCGTCGATTTCATTGTGTCTCGGGCGTGATGCACAAACCACTCTTCTATGCCCAGAGAAGCCAGCGCCGCCTGTAATGCGAACGAGTTGGAATCATAAATTTGACCGTCACGAAGCTGGTGTCCTGGCTGCACCAATTCATCGCCGGTGGTGACAATCGCTACCCGTGGTTTTGTGTGAGCTGTGAAAGCAGAATAGCCCAGAGTGGCCAGAAGACCAACCACGGCTGGGTTTACGCGAACTCCTGCGGGTAAAACTTGCTCGCCGACTTTGCATTCTTCACCAACTCTTCGAATGTTGTCGCCTGGTTGAGCAGTCGTGGAAATGTGCAAGAATCCATGATTCTCTAGGCAGTATTCCCGCATCACAACTGCTTCGACAGAAGGAGGAACTCGCGCCCCAGTGAGAATCTTGACAGCCGTTCCGGTCGCTAGTTTGAATTCATCGGGCGAACCAGCAGCGATTTCACCTATCATTTGCAGCTTGGCAGGCTTGTCACCTGATGCTCCTTCTACGTCAGCACAGAGAACTCCGTATCCATCGACCGCCGAATTGTCGAAGCGTGGCATTGCGAATTTGGCTGTCACCGGCTGCGAAAGGAACGAGCCCAGGAGGCTGTCAATGCGCACACGTGCCTGCGGAAGCGGTTCTACTTCCTGGAGGATCAATCGCCTGGCTTCGTCGTAACTTATCACCGGATTGTCAGCCTTCGGTTTTGGAGGTCTCTTTGTCGCGAGCGCCGTGGTTTCCACCAGCAATCATTCTGAACGAATGCTTGAGGGCTGGAAACACTGCATCCATCGAATCTTGCACGCCACCAGCTGATCCCGGTAAACAAATAATTACAGTTTTGTTTCGAACGCCGGCCAGCGATCGGGATAGCATGGAGAATGGTGTGCGTACTTGCCCGTATGTTCTTATCTGTTCTGTAACTCCCGGCAATTCTTTGTCCAGCAGCCGTTTTATAGCTTCGGGCGTGATGTCTCTTGGTCCGATGCCGGTACCACCAGTGGTGATGATCAGATCCACACCACCTTCGTCTGAGCATTTTCGCACTGCTGCGATAATCTCTGCTTCGTCGTCGCGCAAGACTTTGTACTCGGTGATTTCAAAACCTTCGCTCTCAAGGCGCTTCTGGATAACGTGTCCAGATACGTCTTCCGCCTTGCCAGCAGCAATTGAGTCAGACATGACAAAAACTGCGGCACGATATTTGTCGCCATCGTTTTTCACTTGCCGATCTGATTTGCCACCAGTTTTGCTTTCCAGTCGTACTGATTCGATCTGCATCACTTCATCCAACATCTTGGTCATGTCGTAGATAGTCAGAGCGGCTACAGATGCAGCTGTGAGCGCTTCCATCTCTACGCCGGTTTTGTAGATAGCTTTTACTGTGGTAACTATTTCAATGGCATCTTCATCAAGCTGAAACTCTACTCCGACAAACGCAACTGGAATCGGATGACAGAGCGGAATAATTTGGCTTGTATTCTTTGCTGCCTGGATCGCAGCTATCTTGGCACAACTCAACGGATCGCCTTTGGGGATTTTGCCGTCCTTAATTGCCTGAATCGTGGATGGACTGACTCGCAAAACGGCTTTGGCGACTGCTGTTCTTAGGCTATCTGTCTTTTGCGAAATGTCTCGCATATCTTAACCC
>JBBQFO010000060.1:0-24635 GCA_038322035.1 Candidatus Obscuribacterales bacterium | reverse complement strand
CCAACAGCGATGTAGCGACGACAATCAAGAACGAAGAGACTCTCAAAAAAGCGCGGAAAAGAACTCGTGGCACTGAACGTTTTGTCGCCAAGACAATGCTTGATCACTCAGTGCTATCAGAGCAAGTAATGAAGTCGCACGAAAAGGAAAAAGTAAAGGCGGCTTACATTGCGCAGGAACGCGCTAGTGAGCCAACCAATGATTTCCATGAAGTCGACAGTAATAAGATCGCGTCTGCCTGTGCCTGGTCGTGGACTGGACCGAGCGGAAATAAAGGCAGAGTACGAGCCTGTGAGCGATGCCAGACACAAGTTTATGACTTTGGTGGGATGGAGATGGCTGAAGCCGAAGCGCTAATTTACAAGCAAGAAAGCAAAAAGAAATTCGCTCTCTACAAAAGATCTGACGGCAAATTCATGACGACTGACTGCCCAGTGCAAGTTCAGCGCAAACGCAATTTGGTGTTGCTGTGTTTAGTTGGTGCGCTTGTGATGATCAGCGCGGTTGCGTTGATGTTGCTCATGCCACCTGCACCCTCACCCGTATCGAAACCACAAGCACCAGCAACGGTGCATACCAAAACTAACGATAGCGCTGCTCAGCAAGCGGCAGGATCAGCGGATTTCTTTCCGACTGTTGGTGAACCGACCTTCCGCCCATCATCGACAACGGCAGCGCCAGCAACTCAGTATTCAAGTACCAGTAATCCAGCAACTAAAACTGAATCAACTTCAACAACTACAACCGGCGATCAAGACGGCAAGTATTGGGACAGCAACAAATAGCGCCGCAAAGCTTCTATTCCAGACCGACATATTGCTATTCGATATTGAATGCTATTCGATACGGAAGTTTGTGCGTCCGACTTTGATCACATTTCCTGGAGCTAGTTGCCATGGACCGGTAATCAGTTGGTCGTTGACTGTCGTTCCGTTTGAACTCATCAAGTCTTCCAGCCACCAGCGTCCCTGGTCCCAAAAAATTCTTGCGTGATTGGCCGAGGCATAACCGTCATCTGGCAAGATCACTTCGTTCTCTGGAGCGCGACCCAGGCACACGGACGGTCCACTGAGGGTATACCGCTCATTTGTCGTCAGGTTAACAAGAACTGGGAGAGTGCCACGGGACGGAGGATTACCGGTCATATGTCTAAAGTCCTTATTGGTGCAAGCGAATGTATTGTAGACCCTCTGGTCGGAAAATCTCCACGTCCAATTCTACAATTAGGTATGCAGTGGGATGGGTATGATCATAAATGTCATAGAGAGCTCAGCAAACGGTAGCTGACTGGCAAGTTGCACGTGTTCGTGCGTGTTACAGACGTGGGGTGAGATGCTCAAGTTTAACAAACCAGCTAGATTGGCAAACTTGAGCGGGCTGCCGGAACACAACATCCTGGTACAGCTAACTAAAGAAGCTGACAAGAACCCAAATCGTGCTGTGGATGTCTCCTGGCCCATTGTTGGCAGCAAAACCGAAGTTTACACATTATCTTGTCAAATAGTTTTGCAAAAGGGGCTGATTGGGAAGCCGCAGAGCTCAACCGGTCCAAGAATGCCAGAATGGACTTTGCACATGGAGACACTAGCTGACCCGAAATCGATAACCCCGCCTGCGCCTCCGGTGATTATCTGGCGGCATACGACCGGCGATTTAGAGTTGCTTTTAAATCTGATCGCATCGGAAGTTCAGGGGCACCAGAAGCACAACGATAAACCGATCACTGGCGAAAGCATTTTTCAAAACACGCCTACTGGTGAGTTCGCACGTCCTACATCTGTTCAAAATTTCCCTCAAGAACCAATAAGTAAAGCGCTATCTACCGGTGACCATCAGACTTTCGGTCAAGTAACTCTGGCAGGTGATCTGTCCAACGTGGACTTACCGAGCGTCTTCCAATCCGTAAATTTGTGCAAAATGACCGGCAAGTTGAATCTGTATCACAAAACAGTGCAAGCCGAAGCTTACTTCACGGATGGCACTTTGGTTCATGCGACCGCTCAGCATGCTGTCTCTGGCAGTCCGCTACCGCTCACCCCAGATCAAATCTTGCTTGAATTATTGACCTGGGAAACTGGAACATTCAGATTTCAACCAGGTTGGCCGGCTACTACGATAACAATTCGTCGACGGCTCGAGTCGTTTTTGCTTGAGGGCGCCACTCTTATAGACTACATAAATTCGCTGGAGAAACAGGGCTTCACCGAGCAGAGTGCTTTAAGCATCGTTCGCGCTAACGAAGGAACTCTTGACGAAGCGCTCAAGAAGGGCATTCCCGTTGAATTACAGCTACAGAGAGTTATCTACTCCAAGATTTCCAACAATACTCCCATTGCAGATCTGATCGAAGATCTGCCTAAATCAATTTGGGCACCGATTGTTTTCAATCTTTTGAATTTGCAACTTGTCACCATGTCTGGTGCCAAAGATAACCCACACGAAATCGAACAAATCGAATTAGATCTCGGTCTGGCAGAACAAGCCTCGCTCCAGCTGGGACGTCCAGAATCAGGTGTGATGCACTTTCCCATGTTCGTATACTTTTTGCAAAAAGAAGCGGCGCGATACAGAAAGTCCAAACTTCCTTTTTCAATGGCCCTGTTCGATATTACCTGCGAAACGCCAAGCGAAATGGACCAATTAGTAATAAGTGTCGGCACTGCGTTCCAAGACCACAAGCAGCCTTATGACATATTGGCAAACTTTGAAACGCCCTACACAAGAGAGTTTGCCTTACTGCTCCCCTACAAATCTCCGGCAGCCAGTTATCTGTTTATTGACGGACTACTGCTGTCACTGAAGGCTACAGGATTTTTTACGCAAGGGAAAATCACATTTGGATTAGCATCGTTTCCAACGGATGCAACTGATGTTCATCAATTAGCATCCGCAGCCAGCAACGCTAAGAAACGCGCACACAGCAAAGGTAAGCAGATTGCAACTTTCAGCGGAGTCGAACTACAACCGTGGGAAGAGTTGCATCAAAAGGGTGATTCGGCAATCGCCTCAGAGAATCTCGAAATGGCATCAGATATTTGGCTAACCGCACTAACCGAAGCTGAAAATTTTGAAGAGACAGACGCCAGGCTGATAGTGACGCTTGATCGATTAAGCAGTATATATTTAATTCAGCGGAAATTTGATATGGCTGAGCCGTTGCTCAAACTTTCCCTGGACTTGAAAAACATGTCAGGTCTGGAATTAGAAATGATCACAACCCTGGATCAAATCGGGCGCTGCTATTACGAGCAAGAAAAGTATGTAGAGTCCGAACAGTCGATGTTGCGTTCAGCTGAATTGTGTTCCAATTTGTATGGACCAGAGCACGAGTCTTTAGGCAACGTTTTCCACAACTTGGCGACGGTCTATCACGTTCAAAACAGACTCGCAGAAGCGTTGCAATCCTATCAAAGCGCAGTCTCCATCAAGAGAAGAGTATTGGGACGAGAACATCCGGAAGTGGTGCAGCTGACAGAAAATTATGCAAAGCTGTTACGTCGTCAGAACCAGCCTTCTAATCCGCAAGGCGAAGATATGTTCATCACTGGGCGTTGGAAACAGCTCAGGTTTGATCCAACTGCCATCGTTCCATCTGCGCAACCGCAACAATAATTGCCTAACCGAATTACACAACCGCCATCACAATTACATGTTGGCGGCTTGATTGGCGCCTGTAGGACTGGCTATCGATGAGCGTCCCAACTCCTGCGCTTTAGCAAGAAGAATTTGAGTAGCGGCGAGCCAACCCTGAACACTGTAGTTTTGATGAGGCATTGGCACGACACCTGCGCTGCATGTGGCATAGAATCCCACACCGCTTTCTGATCGATGTTCCATGCTAGAGAACTTATCCAGTAGCATTTTGACCAGCTGAACAGTCTCCTTCTCTGACAATTCTTCAATCACAACAGCGACAGAATCGGGACCATGTCTACCGATCACTGCATTACGCAATCTGCTTTTCAAAAGAGAAGCCAGTGAAACGATCAGCATGTCGCCAGCTGCAAAACCCAGTCCTTCGTTGACACGACTGAAGTCGTCTATGTCCAGAATGAACATGACTAACTTACGGTCCACACCGCGTTCGTCCTTAGTCGGAAGCACCGCCATTTCCTGCATCCATAGAGAGAAAGTCGGAATTTCAGTGAGACTATCGCGCAACTTCTCAAGCTTCTTGCGTCGCGAACGTTCTGCTTTGGTAGCCACAGCAGCTCCAAGGCGTTCTCGTGAAACCGGCTTAGGCAGGAACTCTTCGGCACCTAGTTTATGAGCGTGAATCTTCGATTCAATATGCGTTTGCGTGGAGAGAAAGATGATTGGTACTTTGGCGAAAGTTTTTGTTTTGCGAACGTATTTTGCCAGATCGAATCCAGTCATCTCGCCAAGCATGATGTCCAGCAAGAGTAGGTCTGGATTGAAGGGTTCGAGCTTCGAGGCAAATTCTTTCGGATCCATAATGGACTCTACGGTGCAACCAATCGATTGCAACACCGCTCGAATATAAGTTGATTGATCCGGATCATCCTCCACCGACAAAACCCGGTAAGGCACCGGACGCTTCGAATCGATTACGCGTCTAAAATGATTGATCATGTCAGGCCAAGAAACTTCGGTATCGATGATCTTGTCTACGCCAGAAAAAGCGGCCCGAGTTCGATCTGCCAGTCCTTTAAGCTTTTCAACCAGCACGACGACAGTCTCAGCACCTTCAGGAGTGCTGCGCAATTTTTCAATCGTTTCGTATACTGTGTTATCAATCACCTTCAAGCCGATGATCAATCCTTTCGGAATACGCTCTCTTATGGCTCGCTGTGCGGCGAAGATAGAGCGGTGGTCACGAACGAGCAAACCCTCATGTTCCAAGAGATTTGTCATGTTACGGCTACTGTTTTCGTCGTCTTCAATGACAATGACGTCCAATTCGATCGGCGTCATGATCGTGTCGTTAAGCGGCGCAAGGTCAGGTTTGTCTACGTTTTGACCAAGAAGAATAACGCGAGCGGACTCAACAAGCATGCGCAAATGTTTGCGGTCATCGTCCTGAAATATCGCCTTGCTGTTAATGATGTCATCGCAGAATTTTTCGCCATATCCACCGACATCAGTAATCGTCGGCATGTCGTAGGTGCCGCCGGAACCGGCCAGCCAGTGGAAATGTCGCATCACCTGGCGCATTACATACAGGTCCGAAGGAATCTGGTCGAGAGCGCCAATCAACGTGTCAATTTGCTCAAGTCGTTGCATCGACTTGACCATAAATTGATCTTTCATTTGAGCAAATGCTTGCTGCCAGGCTTCCATCCAAAAATCCCTAACCGGACAATATGACCTATAGTTTACCAAGTCAGGCGGCAAAAGAAGGAAAGCGGGCGTCAATTAGCATTTGAAGGCACAGTATTAGCTTTTGAGCCAGGCTTGCATATATCGATTGTACGGTACAAAGTAAGCCAAACTTTCCCAAACCGTTCGTCCAGCTCAACTTCGCACCGGTCGCGGTGGCGCAATTTGAAATATAATATGGCGTCTGAAACCTTACTGAGTGGTTAATATGGACGCTTGGATATTTGGCATCGCCGTAGTTGGCGGGTCAGTCTTATTTTCCAGTCTCGGCGTTCTGCTTGTCCGCAAACGAATGAAGGTCGGCAATCTCAGGAAGCATCATGAGGTCGCTGGGTACCTGCTCTCAATTGTTGGCACGCTCTACTCAGTCTTGCTGGGTCTGATCGTTGTTGAGACACAAAATAAATTCGATCAGGCGATCACAATGTCACGTCAAGAAGCTGACTCGTGCCTTGATATGTTTCATCTAGCCTACGCATTTCCCTTGCCCGTGCGAAAAAAATTACACGATCACATCCAGGAATATCTACACATATTGATCGAGAAAGAATGGGATTCAGTCAATGAAGAAGGCAATTTTAAGCAAATCGCCACCCATCCCTTCCGCAACGTCTGTTGGGAAATTCTTGATTACAATCCCCAAAGCAATAAGGAACAACAGTGCTACGAGAAATATCTTGACAACATAGAAAGCCTGGCTGATGGTCGTCGATATCGTTTGCAAGTTACACATTCAGGTTTGCCTAATGTGCTCTGGGGAGTGCTTATTGCAGGCGGAGCACTGACTGTTTTATTCACATATTTATTCGAGGTCGAAGACGCCAAAGCGCAAGTTCTGATGACCGCGCTCGTGGCTCTTGCTCTCTCACTGAATGTTTTGCTCGTGGCTCTTTTCAACAACCCTTACAAGGGCTTTTTACGGATTTCTTCTTATGCTTTCCGGTACGATTTGAAGGTCACGAACGAATTATTAGAAGAGCGCCCGGACAAATAGATTGCAAATTTGTTTTATGGCCAAACTGTACCGGCAGCGTAAACCGCTAACATCAGCAGACTGCAAAAGAGGAGTCGGAAGCGCACTCTTCGTAAAGTGCCGCGAAGACTGAGAAAGGCATACGACGAAGAAACCACGATCGACAGGAACAAGGAGAAGATCAAGCTGGCGTGATGCAAACAAAATGCATCGATCGCGTTTATCTCCTGTATTTCGATCCAAACTCGCCTCGGCCTGATTTGCATCCCCTCTGGTATCAACGGCACACTCTTGTTGTCGGAGAACTCTCCGTTGGTCGAGATCAATAACTGTGGCTTCTGATCTGGTTTACATGCGCGAACTGCAAACAGTTCGACACGACCTTTAGGATATGAAACCAGTAGTTCAAAACATTCCATCACTCCAGGCTGCGCTTTTTCTTTTGGATTTTCTAAATCGTTTTTCCAAGAATTCACCTGGCGCAAGACATCAGCCGCGTCAGGTCCGAGGAACTCCAGGCGCTTCAGCTGCGGCTTGCCAGCAGAGCGAGTGAAGATGTTCCGATAGCCTGTGAGCACTGGTTCAGGCGGATAGTGTGAGTGTTCCAGGAAGTGCGCATTGGCATCTTGCACGATGGTTTGCATTTGATCGCCGATCAACAATTCTGCATTGTGCGGCGTATAAAAGACGGCGCCATCATCAGCAACAAGAGAGCCACCGGACTTTTTCAGCCAAAAATGTTTTTCGAAAAATGACCGTACCAGGACTTCCAGATGACTTCTCCAGTCAACGACGTAACTAGTTGAAACAGTCATAGCCGTGTCGCCCTGTTGAAGTTCCATAGCATCTTCACGCACCAGGTTGATCCTGATATGACCGTTCATCGACTTGTAAACGTGAGGCATAGCGACATATGCGTCCAGTGGTGTCAACTTACGAGGCATACAGTAGGCGCCAACCAGCAGCAAAACGAAAAATACGCAAGCACCAATGCCGATGGCACCGATGTTGGATCTTTTCTTGACGAATTCTTTTAGGGACCAGCTTATATTGCTTAAGTCCAAAGTGCGCGCAATTTCATCTTTACCATGGGCAAGCGCTTGGAGATGGCTACCTGTATTCAAAAGATCCTTTCTAACTGCAGAGGCATTTGTTCGGCTTTCGGTCTGGTCATAGACGGGGTTGCTGCGGCTGATATATCGCTCGTCTTTCGGGTCTTCAAGACGAAATTTATGCGCACCTGTGATCTCGGATTTCGAGCGCCCTTTTCCTGAACTCGGCTGTGGAGGTAATTCTTGATCGTTCTTAGACTGGGACTTTTGAATAGCATCGATCAGCCAACCTGACTTTTCTGGCCGAGGATCGTCTTCTGCAAAGACAAAATTGTGGTCGTCAGGATCCTTCTCAAAGTCTTGATCAGAACCGCCAGAGTCGGATTGATTTTCTTGATCATTATTTTGCTCGGCATAATATTTCAGCGTCGAGCGAAACTGCTCCGCCTGTTCGGTGCTGCCGACTTCTGGTTCAGGTTCTGGCTCACCGAAGACAAGCCGATCGTCGAGAATCTTGGCTCGATACAACAAATCGTTCGCTTCCTCGTCCCTACCTGCATGCTCGTAAAGTTCCGCCAGGCGCACCATACTCGATACCGTCTGAGTGCTGTCCTCGCCGAACAATTCTTTGTTAGTAGCGATGGTTCTCAACGCAAACCTGATCGATTCTTCAAGGTCTCCTCGATTTTCGGCAAAGAGACTGAGTGCATCAAAACACTCCAAATTAGTCTTGTTATCGCCGCGCTTAATCACATTCAACAGCAGTTGCTCTGCTTCTTTCAGTTGCCCACTAGCAACCAGCGCATGCGCTTCTTGCATGAGTTCGTCGCTACTTTTTGTGGGTTCTAGAGTCATACAGCTACCGTGGCAATTGGCGCATCAACTGAGATTCCAACCGAGTTCTTCTACCGCGTTATCGAAATCCAAACGTGAACGTTGTGAGTAGTTGAGCAGAATAACGGCTCGCCCAATATCAAGAATACCAGCGTTGATCAAAGTGGTGCAGCGTTTAGCCACCTCCAGCAGTGACCGGTCCAGTTTACCGTCGGCGATCAACATTGCCGAAACTTGTCCACCCAGGCGAGATGTTATCTCCTCAGCCTTTGCTATGTCTGCAGCCGTAACTACCTTTGCCGCTTTCAGCAAATCAATTTCAGTTATTGGCGGCTCAGCAACTGCAGGCAGAGGAGGAACTAAGTTCGCAGGTGCCGTTGAAACGGTGGATACCAATTGATCTGTTGAAGGTTCGTAGTTAGGACTTGGCGCGGAATTCGTCTTTGCTGTAACTAGGAGACGAGCCAGATCTTGTTGCAAGTCTTCCATGTTCTGGTAGCGTTGTGCGGGATCCTTTTCCAGCGTTTTGCGGACGAGCGCCTCAACCGCATCAGGTATACGGTAGCTCAATCCAAGTGATGCGAATGTGGGAGCCGGCTCGTAAATGTGTTTGTAGAGTGTCTCGAAAATGTCCTTTCCCTTGAACGGCATAGCGCCAGTGACTGCCTGAAACATGACCACTCCGAGAGAATAAATATCGGTTCGGTGGTCCACTTTTTCGGCGCGACTTTGCTCAGGACTCATAAAAGCGGGGCTTCCCATTACGGCGCCAGTTTCGGTCATCTTGAGCGCTTCTTCATCCTGCGTGAAAAGCTTGGCAATGCCAAAGTCCAGAATCTTCGCTGTAACAGCGTTGTGCTCGTCCTTGTAGAGCCGGATGTTGCTTGGCTTGATGTCGCGATGAATTACGCCCCTCGTGTGTGCATGAGCGAGTCCCCGACAACATTGACTGAAGACATCAACAAATTGTTGACTAGATAGACTGCCTTGAAGTCCAAAAATCGTGTCCAAACTAGGACCGTCGACGAAGTCCATGACAATAAACGGTCTTCCTAGAGGGCTTAATCCAAAATCGTGAACCAGCACCAAATTTGGATGCGACAAAGCTGCCGTTGCCTTTGCCTCTTGTTCAAAACGCTTCTTGTTGATTTCTTCCTTGAGCAAATGTGGATGCATAAGTTTGAGAGCGACTATGCGGCCGATTTGAATCTGCCGAGCCCTGTATACCGTGCTAGTTGCGCCTTTACCGATTTCATCGATAATTTCGTACCGTTCGGCGAAAATTGAACCGGGTGCCTCGGTTGAATAATCTTTATCAGCGGGTGCGCCGCTGTACTTATCTTTATCAGTCGTTGTCTCGGTCTGATTTTGCTCGTCAGGCTGAACAGCACCCGGTCTCAGAAATTCTGGAATTTCAGCTGCGGGTCCTTTTTGATTGACGCTGTCGGAAACAAGTGTATGAATCACGAGAGCGTCAGCACTGTCATGAGACCAAATAATCGGGGAATTGAACTCGTGTCCCTCACGCAAGACCCATCGCGCGTCGCTGCTATAGGGGTCCATTCCGCAGGTGACGCCGAGCATCCGCTTCTCTTCGTTTACTTGCCATGCCAGGTAAACGGACTTTCGGGGTGTCTTGAGCGCGTTTGCCATGCTGAAAGCGAGGTCGTCTGAAGTTGGCACGGCCGACAGTTTTGCTATCTTAGCGGGTCCACTTTTGCGGTTAAACGACTCGTTCAGTGGCATGAAGTGCCTCGTAGCAATTTCGACGATGGGCTAGTAAATACTGCCATTATAGAGCGAGCAGGCTGTTTGGAGTAGACTGTAAAGTTCGCAAACATCCCTAAAATCAAGCAAGAGTAAGCGCTTTGAAGCCTTTCAGTTACATTTGTGATACTGCATGTGGTGCAGATGAGGCTGGTCCAGGGTCGATGAGGTATTTTTTCCTCGTAATCCAGTACCATTGTGCTGACCGGGCTTTTCATGCCAAAAATTGTAGACGGAGAGTTTACGCTGAAGGCTGCCCGACATAATCGGAGAACTGGATGACTCACAATACAGATGATCTCAGAATCAAAGGGATCAAGGAACTCTCTCCCCCGGCACATCTTTCTAGAGAATTTCCTTTGACGGAAAAAGCGTCAGCAACCACATTTGGTGCACGCAAAGCAATCCAGGAAATTTTACGTGGGCAGGATGACCGTCTATTGCTGATCATCGGTCCATGTTCTATTCACGATACTGAGGCAGCCAAGGAATACGCTGGGCGACTGAACGAAATCCGCGACCGACTATCTAATGACCTCGAAATTGTTATGCGAGTCTACTTCGAAAAGCCGCGCACAACAGTAGGCTGGAAGGGACTGATCAACGATCCCGATCTGGATGGCAGTTTTCAAATTACGAAAGGATTGAGATTGTCTCGTGAATTGCTTTTGACCATCAATGAACTCGGTTTGCCTGCCGCCTGCGAATACCTCGACATGATCAGTCCCCAATATATTTCCGATCTTGTCAGTTGGGGAGCTATCGGTGCGCGCACAACCGAGTCCCAGACACATCGCGAATTAGCATCCGGAATTTCGTGTCCGGTGGGCTTCAAGAACGGCACCGATGGCAACATAAAAATTGCCATTGATGCTATTAAAGCCGCTGCTCATCCGCACCATTTCCTTGGTGTCACTAAAGGCGGTCACTCGGCAATAGTTTCCACAAACGGTAATGACGACTGTCACATTATCCTCAGAGGGGGAATTGAGCCGAACTTCGATCGTAAGAGTGTCAACGCGGCCTGCTCAGAAATCAAGGCTGCCGGCTTGCCTGAACAGCTTATGATCGATGCCAGCCATGCAAACAGCAGCAAGAAAGCAGAAAATCAAATCGGAGTGTCAGCCGACATCGCAGGGCAAATTGCCGATGGAGACAGGCGCATCATCGGTGTTATGGTGGAGAGTAATCTTGTCGCAGGTAGGCAGGATTTGGAGCCAGGAAAGGCGCTTACTTACGGTCAGAGCATTACGGATGGTTGTATCGGCTGGGATGACAGTGTGCAGGTTGCTGAGACACTAGCTGAAGCGGTGCGGACACGACGGGGAAAATAGATCCCGAGGTAAGCAGATCCTTGTGCTCAGACTAGATCACTTGTGTTCGGTTTTCTTTTTGATAGCTTGATCAGCTTTGCCGACTTGTTTGCTGGCTTCGCTACCCAGTTTTTTGACACCGTTCTCCATCGCAGTGCCTGCCTTTTCGGCGTTTTTGCCGAACTCTTTCATCGATTGATCCAACGATGGTCCCTTACCATTGTTGGCGGATTTACCGGCACTGTCCTTAGTGGCACCTTGCTTACCGATATTCTTAACCGTTGTCACGATCGCGTGTTCAGCTTTATCGGCTCCAGCTTCAACTGTTTTCAGAGCCTGCTTGGCGCTTGTTTGCAGTTGATCGCCGACATCGGGCTTACCACCTTTGGCTGCGTTGTTTTTGGCTGCGTTGCTTTTGCCCGCTTGCTTGGCTTTCTCTTCAGCGCTATCGACTGATTTTTTGATCGCTGCGCCGGCCTTGTTCATGTTGTCTCCGATGTCTTTAACTGCATCGGATGCTCTCTGGTTCAAATTCTGCTTCGGTTTGGACGGTTCCGCCGCAAAGCAGGTCGCACTGGACCACAAAAAAGAGACTGACAAAAGAAAAACTGTTTTCCGCATTGCAACTACCTTTTATGTTGTTGATGTTGGGGATGACGAGCCGGATGCCGATTCCGGTTCGGTGCCACGAGGTCCGTTATCGAACTCAAATCTCACCTTGAACTCTTCGTTGATAAAAAGACGAGCATCATACGTTCCAGTGCCAGACTTCTTTTTGAAGCCTTTAATAACGTCAGTTTTGCCGTCAGTGACCAGCTGTTTGATCTGCTCATCAGTCAGCACCACGCCACTTACTTCGCGCCAGACAGAAAATGTGCACCCCTCGCGCCAACGGCTACAGCCGGCGCCCTTAGGAGTCTGCCGGACGGCTCCTTGTGTGCACTGTGGGCATGTGCCCAAGCCTTCACCAGATACAAGGGCGCTGCCCTCGAGACGGACTTTGAACTCTTCGTTCAAGACCAACTTGGCATCATATTTGGTGGTGCCGTCTTTCTTCTTAAAGCCCTTAATAACTTTTGTTTGCCGCTTTTCAATCAAATCCTTTATGTCAGTATCAGTGAGTTTATTGCCATTGAACTCACGCCAAATCGTCAAGGTGCAACCTTCTTTCCAGCGATGGCAACCTGCGCCTTTCGGCGTTTCGATGACCACGCCTTTTTCGCATTGAGGACACGTGCCCAAGTTTTCGCCCTTAGGTGGCAAGGACGTAACGCCGCTACTGTTAATGTCAGGCAAGACTCGACGAACAAAGTCAGCAATATCGTTTTCGAACTTAGGCAGCTGCAACTTTCCGTCTTGCATATCCGCGAGCTGCTGTTCCCATTGTGCGGTCAAGGCCACGTCCTTCAAATCGGTGTGCACTTGATTGAGCAGAGCCGTACCCTTGCCTGTTGGTACGAGCCACTTCTTGTTGCGCTCGATGTACCCGGTTTGCAGCAGTCTTTCAATAATCGCTGCCCGTGTTGCCGGAGTACCCAGTCCGCGTTGCTTCATATAGCCGGCAAGATCTTCATCATCAAGATCGCGTCCGGCATTTTTCATTGCCGTCAACAGAGTGCCATCATCATAAGGTTTTGGTGGATTGGTCTTGCTTTCTTTCATTTCCACTTTCTGTTTAACGATCTCTTCACCCTTCGCCAATGGCGGAAGTTGCTGAGCATCCTCATCTACGTCTTTGTCTTTTTTCTTTTTGTCTTCTACGGATTTTGGTTCAAGGACTGTCCAACCAGCTTCCTTGACGATGAATCCCTTGGCGCGAAATGAATGTTGCGCCAACGAGATAATAGCGGTGGTTTCGTCTCGCACTTCAGCCGGCAAGAAAATGCACATGAAGCGAAGTGCCACCAACTCGTAAACATTCTTCTGTCGTTCAGGCAAGCTGGAATTCGGTGTGTTGTATGTTGGAATAATGGCGTGGTGATCGGTGAGTTTTGTGTCGTCAACATAACTCTTTGAGAGTTTGGGACGGAGCAATGCCGTGGTAATTTTACCGGGCACAATTTCCTCTGCCGCGAAGGCGTCTCTGGCTTTCTGCGAGGTTGTCGGCGACTTCAAGACCGTAGAAAGAATGCGTGGTAACTCCTGCACCATGTCATTGGAGAGATGTCGCGATTCAGTTCTTGGATATGAGAGCAGCTTGTGCTCTTCGTACAAACTTTGAGCGATCGTCAGCGTCTCTTGCGCCGTGTAGCCGTAGCGTCTGTTCGCGTCTTTCTGCAGTGTGAGCAGATCGTACAGAGCTGGTGGTTTTGTTTTCTTTTCGGCAGTGACTACGGATAGAACTTTCCCGTGCGTTTCGGGCTGGACAGTTTTGACGATATCCTGAGCGATAGCCTTCTCTTGCAGCCGAGTCTGCGGTTCTTCACCGGGTGTGATATAACGCGCCATAAAACCAGGCGCAAAAGTAGCGAGCACTTCGTAGAACGCAGTCGATTTAAAATTATCGATGGTAGCCTGTCGATCGACAATCAAAGCCAATGTTGGAGTTTGCACTCGACCGATCGTGCATAATTGGCTATTCAGCGCGGTATATGCTCTCGTAAAGTTAAGACCGACAATCCAATCAGCATGCGCCCTCGCGGTAGCCGCGTCAGCCAAATTGTCAAATTCACTCGCTGATTTGAGTTTACTCAATCCTTCTTTGATTGCTTCGGCAGTTAGCGAACTAATCCAAAGTCGTTCGACCGGTGCAGTGGCACCAGCAAGCATATAAATCAGTCTGAAAATGTGCTCGCCTTCTCGTCCTGCGTCAGTTGCGCAAATTATGCTGTCACATGATTTGTCGTCGAAAAGTTTTTTGATAATGTTGAACTGCGTACCGGCTTTTTCAGCGACACGATATTTCCAATCACTGGGAATCATGGGCAACTGAGAGAGCTTCCATGGACCTCCCCAGGCCGCATTCATCTCTTCCGGCTCGGCCAACGTCACTAAGTGACCGAACGCATAGGTGACTCGGTAGTCGTTGCCTTCGAAGTATCCATCCTTCTTTTGATTGGCGCCGACTACGGCGGCAATGTCTCGCGCCACGGATGGTTTTTCGGCCAATACAACTTTCATATATCTCGCCTACATATGATTAATAACTGCTCGAACGGCATGGTCACTGACGCTTGGAGTTCAGCTTCTAGGTCGGTGCGGCAGTAAGTATGACAAGAATTGCCAGTTCTTCGCCAGCGAAGATATTATTATCCAATCGCAAAATATTTATCGCGATAATCAGCGAACACCACTGGTGCCCAAAATAATTGTGTTGTACCGTGAACGGGAATCAGATAGCGGCTTGAACGAATTCGGTAATCTTGTTGAAGCTGGCTGTCCATCCAAGGGAATGACCTTCGACTGATTTTTCCAGAGCGAAGTTTGTATGCTCTAGAACGATCTCGGTGCCTTGGCCGCGCGCAATAAACTGAACACAAATCATTGTGTCAGCCGCTGGGTATTCAACGGAATCACTGTTCCAGGTATAAACCAACTTCGCGTTAGGGATAACTTCTTGATATACGCCGTGCACAGTGATTACCACACCGTCCGGGTCGGTGGTCATCTGGACCTGGTATTGGCCTCCCACACTCAAGTTCTGCACCACTTTTATACCTGTCACATATTGACAACCAAACCATCTGCGCATTTGCTCAGGATCAGTCCATGCTTTATAGACTCGTTCAACAGACGCACTTACTGTTCGTTGTATCTTTAATGAGCTTGCAGTCTTATTTGTTGTGATCGCTGTCAGCATTTTCTTCTCCGGATGAGTCTTCCATCAAAAAACGTTCGAGTGAATCTAGTTGATTTATCCAAAATTTGCTGTAGCCGGACAACCAGTCATTTGCCTCTGACATCGGCTCTGCACGCAACTTCAGATAGTGCACCCGTCCCTTAACTTCGCGCGTGATCAAGTTGGCACTCTCAAGCAACTTAAGGTGCTTGGAGATAGCAGGCAGTGACATCTTGAAGGGTTCAGCCAATTCTAAAACTGAACAGGTTCCCTTTGCAGCCAGATTGCCGATGATGGCGCGACGTGTGGGGTCGGAAATTGCAAAAAATGTTCGGTCGAGTTGTTCGGAATAGTGTTTAACCATACGGTTATGTTTCTCACAAAAGCCGCATTATGTCAATAAGGGGATAGAAGCTTTGAATTTCTTCCGATATCGGAAGAAATTCGGTCAAGTTTTTTGCCGATATCGGAAGAAATTACAGTGGTACAGTCAGAAAATTGGCGGTAGTATTTCATTCAACCGTATGGTTTAATATTGATTATTCCAAGCGGTTGCATGGGACCAAAAGCATTTCAGTAGAAGCGAGGAGAGTTCAAAATGGCTAAGACAAAAAATCCTGTTCCGCCGGGCGTTCATACCGTTACGCCGTATCTAATGATCAAAGACGCCCGAAAGGCGATCAACTTCTATAAAGAAGCATTCGGTGCTGAAGAGATCAACGTGATGGAGATCGATGGCAAGGTCATGCACGCCAATATCAAAATCGGTGACTCGCATGTTTTTATGAGTGAAGAGTGCCCTGAAATGGGCAAATTCGGCGCTGAGACGCGAGGCTTCGCGACCAGTTCGTTGCTTATCTACGTAGCAGACGTTGATAGCGCATTCGATCGAGCAGTCAAAGCCGGTGTTAAGGTTGCCATGCCTGTTGCCGACATGTTCTGGGGCGATAGGTACTGCCAGGTGACAGACCCTTTCGGTCAGGAATGGGCAATTGCCACGCACAAAGAAGATCTGACGCCGGAAGAAATTGCTGCCAATTTCAAAGAATTTGTGAAAAGTATGACTGCCTGCGCCAGCAAATAAGCGATCGCTACCTCAGGTTTTGCGATTACAGCTCGACGACACGATATGGTGTTGTCGAGCTGTTGCATTTGTGGAAACTGCACCGTAGGTGACACCAAGCTTCTCGAGAATTTTCACAATTAATTGGAATTACGCAACCAAATGGTTGCTTTACTTCCCACAGTCGATTATTATGCAACTCAGAGGTTGCATATGAACAAAATAGAAAAACAAGTTGACATCAAAGGCTCCATCTCAATAGTTTGGATCGCTCTTACAAACTATGTTCATTTCGGAACGTGGTTTCGTGTAAAGCTAGATGGGCCCTTTGCAGTAGGTAAAGAAACTACCGGTCACATAACCTATCCTGGTTACGAACATTTGAAGTGGACTTGTGTGGTCAAGGAGATGCAACATGAAAAGCTTTTCTCATTCACATGGCACCCATTTGCGGCTGATCCGGACGTCGATTACTCCAACGAAGAGCCGACACTTGTAGAATTTCGACTTGAGAAAATTCAAGGCGGCACGAGGGTGACAGTTACCGAATCTGGTTTCGATAAGATCCCTGAGGGACGCAGGAATGAAGCGTTTCGCATGAACGATCGCGGCTGGGCCGAGCAGATCAGAAACATAAGCAGTTATGTCGAACAAACGACGCAAGCAATCAACTAATAAGCGTCATGCTCTCGTGTTTGCCGCCCTTGGTGATCAAACGCGCTTGTCACTCGTCTCCAAGTTATCTGATGGGCAGCCACGCTCGATCACTTTGCTCTCTGACGATCACAAATTGACTCGACAGGCAATCACCAAACACTTGCATGTTTTAGAAAATGCCGGAATTGTCCAATGCATTCGCTCCGGACGCGAAAGTATTTTCCAATTTGACGTTCAGCCATTGGATGACCTGAAGGATTATCTTGCTTCCGTATCGGATCAGTGGGACCAGACTCTATCCAGACTAAAATCCTTCGTAGAAGACTAGGGATTCACCCGTCGCCGGGGCGAATCGGCAAAAGCCGGACAGAAACTGAGAAGAAATCCGACTGGCTTACTTTTACGGATTTCACATACCCTTTCGTAATTCCCCTACTGACAATTCAGAGGTGTTAGTAGATAGTGTCTGAGTACGCCCTACATTATCCAGTTCGCACGACCCCGGTCGTGAATTTCGTTGGTGCACTAGGAATTGCCTGTGACGACAGATTCGAATTTGTTTTCTTTAAATTCTGCGACTTCCGACCGACAGGCGAACGCGTCAGTTGCGCGCACCGATAATGTGTCGCTGCGATTCAGTCAACAAGCTTTTACTCCGACAGATCTGCAGGCGCGACAGTCCGTTGGTCCGAGTGACAATGGTGACTCACCGCCAAATAAAGTCGACCAGATAGTTAGTTTACTCGAGTCTTTACCGGGTTCTTTCCAACTCACCAAGTCCCAACTGTCATTCGTCCTTACCCAGGCGGGGATGGATAGAGATCCACAGCTTGCCACCATTTTGAGTGGTGTCACCAAAGTGATCAAAAATGATGACCATATTGAATTGCAGCGAGACGCAACCACTCACATTCCGCTAAATCAAGAGATCATAAGAGGTCTAGTGTCGATCAAATCAGTTGATTTAGATTCGATCACATTCGATTTTGATTTAAAGAGCGATCCTAAACAGGTTTCTAATATAAGTGGACTAGATCTAACTTTTTCTGCATTTGGAAACGATCGATCGGTCGGAGTTCAGGAAGCGAAACTCAGTCACGATCACGCCGGAAATACCGTAATCACGGGCATGGTCGAGAATCCCATTCCAGTGGCGGCACGAAGTGTTCTCGACATCGGAGACCGAATTCCAGTCACCATCAAATTGACTAAAAATGGAGATTTCATTGCACCACTGGCGAGCGATGTTATCCAAGCGGCGGCTGATACCACTGGCGGTAGTTTGCCGGGATTGGTGTTGCACGATGAACTTACTGATGCTGCAGAAGTGGCGCAGTTTGCAGAAAGATATCCAAAGTGGATGAGCGACACTGTCAGTCCTGTTCTAACGGGATTAGAACAAGTGATCGAGGATAATCAACGCAAGGTTGCTGCCGACGCAGACAAGAAAAATAAAGAAGCACATAAAACAGATGCGCCATCGACGCCATCACAACATTCTACTCAACCACAAATTCCAGCACCGTCGCAAATTCCTTTACCGGGACAAATTGTGGAGCCCGGACAAATTGCGCAACCTGGACAAACTATCTTTTCGGACCGCGGTAGAACACCACAGCAGCATGCAGAATTAAAAACCGAGCAACCGGCTAAAGGCAGTTCAACAGGTCCGATTCAGTCTGGGGGAGAGTACGACAAGACTGTTAAGGTGGATGGAGTGGATCGCCATTATCTTCTCCATGTGCCTCCGAACTACGACGCCAACAAACCAATGCCGATGATACTGGCATTGCATGGTATGGGTGGCAACAGTGCGGATTTTGAAAAACGCACACAGTTGAATCAGACGGCTGATAAGGAAGGCTTGATTGTCGCTTATCCTGACTCAACCGATTGGTTTAACCAGAAAGATTGGAAAACGTGGGACACCGATGACGGTATCATCCCACCTGGACAGCACGTTGATGATACCAAGTTTCTTCGCTCCGTAATAGATACAACAGAGAGCGAATTGAACGTCGACGACAAGAGGATTTATATGGCCGGCATTTCAAATGGCGGCATGATGACCATGCACGCAGCTGGTCCACTATCCGACAAGCTGGCTGCAGTGGCGGTTGTTAGCGGAGCGATGAGCGGAAAGGAAGAATCTCCCAGTCAGCCGCTCTCCGTACTCAATATCCATGGCACAAACGACAGCGTTATTCCTATCAACGGAATCGAGGCAGTTCCAGACAGCTTAACTCAGCTGGGAATACCAACCTTCAAGCCAAACTCCTACATTCCAACCTACTGGAACATCAAAAACGGCATCACCGGATCGCCAACCACAGAAAAGGTTGGAAATGAAACTCGTCAACACTACATCAATCAGAAAAACGGCGCGGAAGTAGAGCAAATCGTTGTCGCCGGCGGCGAACATACTCCCAGTAACGTTGCCCAAACAATGGATACTGTGGTCAAATTTTTTGAGGACCATCCGAAAATTGCGGCGACGAGCGATAACGTCCCGCCGCAAAATGATCCACCTCGTGATGTACATACACCGGTCGATCCTGTTCAACGACTGCTAGCGGACGTCAAAAAGCGCGGCGTCACCGGAATAGAAGCTGATCTTGATCGCGCACTGGCCGCAGTGCCGGCTTTTAATGATGGAACAGTCAGTCCTTCAGATTTGTACAACAAGGTCGACTCAACATTGCATCAAAACTTTAACGACCCAGTCAGCGCGTTCATCAAATCTACCGACAGCCTGTCGAAAAGCGGCGAACATATTGAATTGAAGCGTTCTAACACCGCTTCTATTCCGTTGAATTTCGAGGTTCCCGGCACACACGGTATGCTCAACCTGAAAGATCTAAAAATCGGCACAACCTGCTTCGATTTGCGTAATCGGGACGGATTATTCTCCATCGATAATCTAAAAGGACTGCAGATCAAAAGCAGTATCCTCGGCCATGACGTTACTTCCGACATCAAACAAGTCACTGAAAGCAGAGGAGCTGATGGCAACCATATATACAGCGTCAAAGTCAGCCATCCGCTGCCATCCTTCGCTCGCTTTATTTTGATGCAGCCAGAAAATATTTCAGTCAATGTCGAACTAGATGCGCTGGGAAATCCAAAAGTCGTCAATCAAGAACAGATTATGGATGACGCACTGGGAAGAAATCCACTCGTCAGAGGAGTGATTGACGAAGGCACTGACGTCACCAATGCAGTTACAAATCCATCTCTGGGATCGATTGGCAATGTCTTGAAGGATGTTGCTATTACTGGCGGTGCCACTTTCCTTGCCGGACGTTTGGGATTTGCTCTAGCCCCGGCAATTATTCATCAAGTCGATTCACTATAATTGCTCCAAGCTAGCTCGATATCTTGAGCTGAGAAGAACGGTCCAACATGCTCTTAAAGAATTCCAGACAATCTTTAAGATCAGTCATATCTGCATTGCTGTGTAGCACCAACGTGGTCATGTTTTTATTTCCGTTAATTGCAAAATCACTTCGGGTGGCAATGCGAATATACGATTCTCTCGCCTTCCAATCAGAAAACAACTTTTTACCAAGTTGCGGATCATTTGATGAGAGTCCACAGACGCTGTCAATTTCAATAACACCTGTGCGAACCTGAGGCAAAGACATCCACAGATCACGTTCCTTAAATCGAGCCGACAAGGCATCCTGGTGCTGAAAATTTGGCATCGCAATCTTGATGAACTCAGACAAGGCGGCATCGGATGGAGCGGACGCCGTGGCCAAAATTTTGGCAAGGTCGTTGCGACGCTTACTTCTCACGCCTAACTTTAAATCCGCTCTGATCGGATAGCTTGCTGAAACCAAAACTATCGGTCCGAGGGGTGGAGGCGAAAGCCACCATCCGGCAAATAAAATCTTCCAATGCTTATATGGCACTTCGACGAGCGGCAGACTGACGAGTGAGGCGAGCGTATCAGTCATTTCTTGAAATCGAGGTTCAATTTTTGAGGGGTCAATCCGCCCATGTGGAAGTCTAAAATTGCCGTCAACCTGGTCGGAAAATGCCTTTAACTTGTTCTCAAATGCAGTAGCATTTCCTTTCAGTCTATCGACAGTGCCGTTGAGAGCGTTAAATACAAAATTTTGAAAGTCTTCTTTCATGTGCCAATCTCAGGATAGTGTTATCAACATAACACCGGCCAATCAAGATGAAACAAACACTAACAATGTCCACACATTTGATATACGGAGTCAATCGTGAAGTCAAACTGGTCACTTAAAAACAAAATTGCGCTGATTACTGGTGCGTCGAAGGGTATCGGCTTAGCGATCGCCGAAGAGTTCCTCGGTTTAGGTGCCGAAGTAATCGTCGTGGCTCGCACCATGGACACTTTAGAGAAAGCATTCTCGCATTTGACTGAGGAGCAAAGACGAATTCATTTGATCGCAGCAGACGTGACAGAAAAAGCCGGACGAGAATCCCTTTTTAAACAAGCCAACGAGCTCGGAAGGCTGGACATCCTGGTCAACAACGTCGGCACAAATATCCGCAAAAAATTGATCGAGTACACAACAGACGAATTATATTCTGTGCTCAATACAAATTTGATCTCTGCTCTTGAAATAACCAAAGCAGCCTACCCACTGCTTTTGAAAGGTGAAGACGTGAGTGTTATTTTCATGTCTTCGATGGCTTCATTTGGCTCAGTTGGCTCCGGTGTGATCTATGGTGCCAGTAAAGCAGCACTCAATCAAGCGACTCGCTCCCTGGCTCACGAATGGTCACCGCACAACATACGTGTCAACGCTGTTGCACCAGGTTACATAGAAACTCCTTTGGTCGAGGCACTGCTAAGCAAACCCAAAATCCGTCATGAAATCGAACAACGCGCCATGCTCAAACGAGTCGGGCAACCGGGCGAAGTAGCATCGGTTGTGGCATTTTTGGCCATGCCTGCGTCATCGTACATAACTGGTCAGACGATAGTCGTCGACGGTGGAACGACTGCCCACTATTTGGACATGCAGGAACTAATCGCTCAGAATCCATAATAAAAGTTCCACAGGCGCCCGTCTGGCTTTGAATTTTCTTCCGATATCGGAAGAAAATACGACCTTTAGAGTCAATTTCTAAATCAATCACTGGTCTTGATAACGTAGTTAATAGACACCCAACTAGTATCAAAATTTAGTACGATCGTAATTGAACAATAGAATCAAACTCGTCCAATTTTGAGGGCGAATCTGCAAGGATCAAAAATGTCAAAACTGTCAGAAATTTCTCTATCGGTACTTGATCTCGCACCGGTGGCAACAGGCAAGACAGCATCCGACGCATTTAGAAACACGCTGGAATTGGCTCAGAATGCGGAGCGGTTAGGGTACAAGCGCTACTGGCTGGCTGAGCACCATAACCTTCCGGGAATTGCCAGCACCGCTACTTCAGTCTTAATCGGTTTTGTGGCAGCTGGAACCTCCAAAATCAGAGTCGGATCGGGTGGCATCATGCTTCCCAACCATGCACCGCTCGTCATTGCAGAGCAGTTTGGAACATTGGAGTCACTGTATCCAGGAAGAATTGACCTGGGCTTAGGTCGCGCTCCCGGCACCGATTCGATCACTTCGTACGCACTTAGACGTGGGCTAATGGCTGATGGGCACGACTTTCCAGAGCTACTAGCTGAATTGCAGCGATATCTTGGTGAGCCTGATAGCGATACACGTGTGCGAGCTTATCCTGGGGCAGGTTTGAATATCCCTATCTGGTTATTAGGTTCGAGCACCTTCAGCGCCAGACTAGCTGCGGATCTTGGTTTACCATTCGCATTTGCGAGTCACTTTGCTCCAGACGAACTTGACCAAGCGCTCAAAATTTATCGCAGCAAATTTCAGCCGTCAGCTGATTTGCAAATGCCTTACGTCATGGTCGGTGTTCCAGTTATTGCAGCTGCAACAGACACGTTAGCCAACAAGCTCGCCACAACCACGTTCCAGAAATTTCTTGGTTTGGTTCGGCGTCAGTCAGTTCAGTCGAAAGCACCGGTCGACAATATGGATTCGATTTGGAACACATATGAAAAAGCTGCTGTGCTCAGTCGCATGGCGATTGCTGTGATCGGAGGCCCTGAGACCGTTGAGCGCGGACTGAACTCCCTTCTGAACCGGACAGATGCAGACGAGTTGATTGTGGTATCAGACTTTTTTGACTTCCAAGAACGTCTGAATTCCTATGAAATTCTCGCTAATGTCTGGCATGGGGCAAAGACACCAGGTGCTCGCGTTCCTTCTGATACTCTGGCTTGATCTCGTATTCCGAACCGCTTCGACAAGCTCAATCGGCTAGCGACGCAGCTTAGCGGCAGTCTTTAAGATCCCGGCTGCACTCAAAATACTGGATAGCAACCCCGGAAATCTGGCGTCTAGTTCTTTGCGTCTCAATGTCGTTAAATGCTCGCGTCCTTCCACTTGCGTGTGAATCAAACCAGCATCCCTCAATACTTTGAAGTGATGTGTCATGGTCGACTTACCTTTTTGCTCTGCGCATTTAAATTGGCCGCATGTCATTTCGCCTTGTTCTTCCAGTTGCTGCACCACCGATAAACGCACGGGATCGCTCAAGGCATAGAGAATATTTTCCAAGCGGACTTCTTTAATCGAGGGGTGGAAGACTGTCTTCATACTTCGCTTTTACTCTTTGAATTTTGTTCTAAAACAATAGAACTATCATACTATCTTGGGAAGCTCTTTCGCCCAAGTGGTTCGCCCAGGTGTTCACTAAAGACGAGCAATCAGTGCCTGGTTTTACGTGACGATGACAGAGTAATAATGAAAACGACACAATCAACCACGCGTTGGCCGTGTAAAATTCACTGGATATCCCATTTTCGAGAACACATACAATGAGAACGCCTGTATCCATGTTGATCGGAATTTTGCTTGCCATAACCTGCCTGGCTACCAGCGCTAGCAGTGCTTTCGCTATTGAAAGCACTATGCCGGTCGACAAGTATCCGGATGTCGTCAAGCCGGAATTGGCAGCAAAATATACATACACTGAGGATGGCGATTTAAGCAAGAAAGTCGGCATACCCACATATGAATGGATGCCAGTTGATGGTCCTCCAAAGGCAGTGATCATCGGGGTTCATGGATTAACACTACACGGTCGTAGATTTCGTGTCTTAGCTCGCGCTCTGGCAATCAACAAAATTGGTTTCGTCTCCTTTGATATGCGCGGATTTGGTCGATGCAACTCAGAAAGCAAGTGGAGCACTGTCAAAAACGACAAATCGAAAGTTCATCTCGAAAAGAGTTACGAAGAATTAGAAGAGCTGACGAAACTGGTCAAAGCAAAATATCCAGATGCGAAACTTGTACTTTTGGGTGAAAGCTTGGGCTGCACATTCTGTGTACGCATGGCAGGAGAACACCAGGATATTGTTTACGGCATCGTACTTTCTGCGCCTGCCGTTAAAGTGAATGCAGACATGATGATGGGCGCCGGAAATATCGAACGCGGAATAAAAGCTGCCATATCGGTGCATCACGAAATGGACTTGCACCCGTTTATACGAAATCTTGTTTCCGGTAGAAAACAAGTTACGAATGAAATGCTAGACGATCCAATGATTACTAAGAAACTAACTTTGGGTGCGCTTATTTCGACCGATTCTTTTGTGGATCACACAGCCAAATGGGGCAAAAAGACTTCCGATAAACTGCCGGTCTTGATCATTCAGGGAAGCCGTGACGCGTGCGTTTCGCCGAAACACGTAACCGATTTGATGGCAAATATGCCGTCCAACGATCAGACTCTTTCATGGAAAGGACAGTTTGGCCATCTGCAGCTGGAAACTCAATTCTTGCGCACTGAGGTTCTT
>JBBQFO010000059.1:0-24636 GCA_038322035.1 Candidatus Obscuribacterales bacterium | reverse complement strand
CGCAAAGCCCCTCGGCTCAAAGCTCTCATCATTTAAGCGAGTGCTCACCGTTGATTTGATTATTGTAGCTCGTGTGCCACCACGCGCTAGTACCCCATTTTTGATTTAAGGAACGAATTTTCTTTGTCGAAAACAGGCTTGCTATCAATATCTCCAAGGGTTGGTCGAATGCCAAGCTTTCGAGCCATCTACCAAATCGAACGTTTCGGATACATATATTTTTCAGAGTTAGATCAGCTAAGGCTCAGATATGTACAGTATATCTAGTTAGTCGAAGATCTTGCTTAGTCGAACATTGAAGTAACTCAGTTCTGATGAAAACTTGGTGAGTTGGCTCATCTGACTTGATTAGGGACGACCTGAATTAAGATCACTTGGTCTTCGAATCACATATTTGAGGGAAAAACAGCAAATGTGGTGTGGAATTTTTTGTGTGCCTGCCTGCTCCTGGTTGCCAAGAGACCGAAATATCACGATTGGTGGGTATATTTCTTTTATGAGGAAGTTCTAGCTGGTTTAACGTCACTTTACTGCGCAGTGCTTGATTAGTTAGGAGTTCGTTATTATGAAGATCGGTATTACTAAAGATGGACGATCAGATTGATCTAAATTTGCAAAAGCAATTGAATCCCAAGCTGTCGGATGTAGTCGGTCCAACATTGACAGGGGATCAACGTAAATCGTATCCGCCGGGCCAAGTGATCGACAACCGCTTGCGCATCATTCGCGAGCTGGGTCGTGGTGGCACAGGCACTGTTTACCAGGTCGAGCAGGTGCTTCTCAAAAGACAGTATGCGATGAAAATCTTGGATCCGATCCAGGTAAGCGACGAGGCGTGGCGACGATTTCAAAAGGAAGCGCAAGCTGCCGGACTTTTAGATCATCCAGGGTTTGTCAAAGTGCACGACTTTGGTTTGATCGACAATCAAATTCCATATTTCACAATGGATCTAGTCACTGGCGATACACTGGCTGAACGCCTGCGCAAGCAAGGGACGATGTCTGTCGCAAGCGCTCTTCCGATCTTCATTCAACTTTGTTTTGCGCTTGATTATGCTCATTCGAAAGGTGTGATCCATCGCGACGTGAAGCCGAGCAACATTTCGTTGGCCACAGCTGGTGCTCCAGCAGAAGAGCAGGTGAAGATCCTGGATTTCGGAATCGCCAAGTTAGTTGGTGTTGATACTACAAGTTTGACTCAGGTGGGTTCCGTGTTCGGGACCCCCTTTTACATGAGTCCAGAACAATGCATGGGACAACCGGTCGATCTTCGCAGCGATATTTATTCGTTGGGATGTGTATTTTTTGAGATGCTTGCCGGTGCACCACCGTTCACAAATGAACACGCGCTGACGCTGATGATGCAGCACCAGTCTGACACTCCGCCTAGCCTCAAGGAAGTCTCGATGGGCGGTCAGTTTCCAGCAGCGTTAGAAGCACTGATTCAGAAAATGCTATCCAAAAATCCCAATCATCGATACCAGCGTTTGATTGATACTGCACATGATTTGATTGACCTGCAGCAAGGAAAAGCTCCTTCAGTGACAATGGCTAAAAAGATTGGAGAGATTTCTTCTAGTCGGCGAAACAGTCTCTCTTTAGCTCTGCTAGCGGTCGTTCTTGCAGCGATCACTGGCACTGCCTTCTACCTTACGCAAGGAAAAAAACAACCGGAAGTAAATACCGTAGTCTCGAATGTAGGCGTTGCCGCGCAACCGAATATTGGTGCTCCAGCTGAACATGGTGTTCCAGCCGAAGCTACTTCTTCAACTGATATGTCGGACGTTGTCACCATGATTGATAGATCCAAGACAGCAGATTACTCTGATGTTCTCTCAGAAGAGTATTTTTCCAGTGATTTGCATGTCGGAGGACTATCTTATCGTCGATTCCACTTTCCCAAGAAAAGCTCTATCGGTACTATCAATTATTACGATCTTCAAAACAGAAAACACGTCGAGGAAGCAATCGGAGAGATAACGGTTCCAAAATTTCCGAAACAGCCAAGCATGATCGGCATGACAATTGACTGGGTCATGTGCAAGACGTCGCCGCAACTTCTAAAGAAGTTCAGACCTGATGAAATTGGCTACCTCAACTTCGCAGACGACGATTTTCGAAAGACGGTGGCAGTCGATAGCATTTTTGATGACACATTGTCATTTGTCGATGGTTTGAAGAATATTTATGCGGTTGATCTGCCCCAGTGCGCCACTGATAAGTGCCTGGAGCATGTGGCAAAGTTGTCGCATTTGTGGTTCTTGACCGCTAACCGCACTAAAATTTCGGGCAACGAGTTGAAAAAATTGCCTACCTTGCAGCAGCTAAAGAGCTTACGGATAAGTTTGCTCAAAGATGCAAGTGTCGTCCTTCCTAAAATTAAGCAGTCAAAATCGTTAATGTCACTGAAGGCGGTGGCAGACGATCTACAAGATTCTGATCTGAAGAATTTGGTTAATCTACCAGCTCTCCAAGAACTGGTATTGAGAGAAAATCCCAAGATCACTGATTTAGGGCTGACTTATCTTGTCGGTCTGCCGAGTCTAAAACAAATTCTTCTTGATGGTTGTAGTATTACCCCCAAGGCTATCAAAACGCTTAGCGATATGAAGGTCCGTGAGTCCATAAGCTTGGACGTGTCAAAGTGGTCAAAAGCTGACGTAGCCGCTCTGCTCAAAGCTGTTCCATGTGCAGTTGTAACTTGGAATAAAGCGGAACAAAAAGTCCAGCCAATTCGAATTGATACATTTGACTCTCGACCTGCCAACGATATTGCCGGACCAGTTCTCCGGATGCATACAATTGAACACGGTGAGTGAGATTAATAGCAGAGGCACGAGTATGAAAAAATTGTTTGAGACTTTCGTTGTTTTGGCACTATGTTCCGGCTATTCAGTTTGGTCTACAGCGATTGGAAGCAATGAACCATGTGTTGTAAAAATCAGCGCGAAAAAATTTGAATTTACACCGAAACAAGTGACAGTTAAGAAAGGAATTCCATGTATCATCCAGCTCACGTCAGAAGATGACAAACACGGTTTTAGCTCTCCTGCACTAAATCTGCGCGCCGATATCGCTCCAGGCAAACCGACTGAAATCAAGTTCACCCCCGAGAAAGCCGGTGATTACAATTTCTTTTGCGACGTTTTCTGCGGAAGTGGTCATGAAGACATGGAAGGAAAGATAACAGTCATAGAATAGCGATACAATGTGGTCTCGCTACTTGGGTGATTTATTCCATGCCATCAACATCTGATCAACACTTCTTTTGGGAAATTCACAGCGGATTGCCGCGTCAAGGTCCTGGTGACAATCAATCAACGCGTAAAGCATTTGCGGCACTTCCGAAACTACCTGACGAACCCTTCATTCTTGATGTCGCCTGTGGACCTGGAATGCAAACGATTGAGTTGGCGAATTTATGCAAGGCAGATATTGTTGCCGTAGATTTGCGCCAAGAATTCTTGGATGAGCTGGATCGCCGCGCCGAAGTTGCAAAAGTCAGCGACCGAGTGACAACTGTTAACGCATCAATGTTGGAACTTCCTTTTGATGAAGACAGTTTTGATTTGATCTGGAGCGAAGGCGCGATTTACATTATAGGTTTCGAAGACGGATTGACGGCGTGGAAACCACTTTTAAAGAAGGGTGGCTGTGTGGCAGTAACTAATGTTAGTTACTTAAAGGATGACGTGCCTGATCAGGTGCGCAATTTTTGGCATGCTGCCTATCCCGAAATTACAACTATTGATAATTTCTTGAAGACAGTCGAACGGTGCGGCTACCAATTGCTGGATCATTTCACACTGCCGTCATCAGCGTGGATGGACGACTACTACACACCGATGGAAAAGCAACTGCAATCACTGCGAGCGAAATATAGCGGAAACAGTGATGCAATAAAGGCAATCGATCAAGGACAGCACGAGATCGATATGTATCGAAAATATTCGGATTGCTATGGTTACGTTTTTTACGTTATGCAGGCTACCTAGTTAAAGTGGCTTGACTGGCAATTGCAATTGGGATTGTTCAATGCTGAGACATGAAAAGCATTTGTTGAATTCGGGCAGCGTCATCCAGAATGGTTTGCTCAAATCAGAGTCCTGAAATCTGTATTGAGTTTCTGGTCTGACAAAATACGATTTGTTTAGAACATCTCGAATTGATATTTTTGCGTTGATTGGATCGTAGCCAAGGACGGTATATGCGTGATGTTCTATCAATCCAAACGCCTCAGCGTTCTCCTGAACGCCCGTGGTCGCAATGACGATACGATTGTTTTTGAATGCATCTTTTAGTTGCGTGTCTTGTTCGCTGTAGAATTTTGCTTCCGTGTTGCCTCGGTTAAACCAACTTTCTACTTGGCGCCCTGTGACATAGCCTTTCCCCAATCCGAACTCACCCAACTCGAAATTTACTGTCGTCAATTGATTCATGTCGTTGCCGGTCAGAGCCCTGCATCCTCGTTCGTCTCTCGCTCCAAAGCTGGCTGCAAACCCCGGTAGTGCTGGTGAGGCAGTCCACCTACCATCCATGATTCCGTGTCGCAGGAAATGAAAGCTTCTTTCGTCGAGTGACTGATGTCTGTCTAAAAATGTGCCATAAGCCTTTTCAATGATTGGCACCCAGATTCCAGCAGAGAATCCATCTGACTCTACTGCTCTTGAATAAATTTGGAGTTCTAAACCAGAAAGTGGTGCCACCGTAATTTTTTCACTCGTGTCTTCTGGAAATGTCACGGTATAAGACCCATCTGCGTTCGTCTTAATCATCCGAAAAATAGTCTCTTTGCCTCTCTCGGTTGCCGCGAATGAAGCCAAAGCCGCCAGAAATCTACAATCGTAAACACCATTTTGTCTTACTGCAATGGCCTGGATGCTCGCTTTGCCGTTGGCGAAAAGTGGCAGCTCTGGATGCAGTTTCTCGTCGTCTGGATTTGCTTCCTGTGCGGGCAGTAAAATTTTCAGCCAGGAGAAAATTCGCGGACCCCTGACGAGCAAGTCCTGCCCGGCATACTCGATATCCAGCACAAGATTCAACAGAAAGCTGATCGACAGAATTAGCGGAATTGCCAGCCAGAGCCGTCCTACATTTTTCAAAAATCCGAGCCTGGCGAACTCATTTCGCAAGTAATCTGCCGAAAAATTGGATTTGGTCGTGGTAAACATGCGCCCATTCTAATCATCGCTGTTCAAATGCGAACTCGGCAAAACCCTAGTTGTTAACTGCCGTCTTGTCAAAACTTTTCACTCCTTAGTAGCACAGAGCAGCGAATCGTATAAATAGACGCGCAGCCCGACAAAAAACCTCGAACTATTAATCCGAGGTCTTTCATAGGCTGATGTTTCGCTTAGTTAGATGGGAACGGGCATGTAAACTGGGTCGGAGTTAGGCTCGGACTCACCAGTTTGTTATTGAAGAAAATGTGGTCGATATTCTCTATTACTGGAAGCGATTTATTCTTAGATCTTCCACCGATATTGATTGTCATCACATCAATGGTAGCGCCAGCTGGTATTCCCAATTGAGCTGAAGTAAAACTGACGGTTCTGAAGCCCTGCGAGTCAGCGCCTGAAACCGTACCATCTCCGCTTGGTTTATCGAAAAACACTTGACCGCCGCCGGCCAGATGATAGAACCCTGTTACATGCGGACCCACTTTGGCAGAATTGATTATGCCATCGGCTGCAAAAGAGATACTGCTAAACGGACCTTTTTGAAACGTCAGGAATCCGCCAGGAATGTCATCAAATAGAGGCTCAGTGTCGTTGAGAAAAAGTCTCAGCGCTAAACCTCTACCGGGCAAGCTCACCCAGGTGGCTGTCACATCCACAGGATCAACGGTGTCAGTGTCACACACGAAAGGTGTGATCAATGTGTTGGATGCCTGCGCGGCGGGGAGTAGACTCGCTAGCGCGAGAGTTGCAGTTAATGCAATCACGATTTTTTTCATAAATGGTCGATCCCTCACTGTCATCACAATTATCAGCAGTTATTTACACCGCTTCTCTTGCCATGTTCCTTAATATTTGGTCGGTCAAACACTCTTGACATTACAGAGCAAATCGTTGTCCATCCTTCAGCATCTGATATTGTTTTTTTGCTTGGGTTCATGTCCTATGTTTTGCAGCTGCACAAAACCCTAATAGTTAACTGCTGTCTTGTTTAAAGGTTTCTGCATGAATGTGTATGAAATATGGAGTTTGCAGCCAGCTGCGGTGTCATTGTCGCAATAGATGCTGCAGCTGTTGCCAGTGCGCGGATTGGTCGCCAAAATCGCTTTGCCAGTCGAGCTGTCCAAATCCCACTTGTACATCGTCAGTGCCGTTTTGTACCACTCAGTAATGCGCGCAGCATCCTCTCTCGCCTGATACACATAAGCGTAAGTGCGTTCAACTTGATCGTTTGCTGGATATTGCAATCCTCTTTCCAGTTTTACTTGCCCTGTGAATTCCGGTAGATCCGGAAGTTCTACTTTGTTCGCTAGCGCTTTAGGCTCATTATAGGAACCGACCGGTGCCTCTGGATTGTGTTGCAGTTTCCGCTGTTGCGCAGTGGCTGAGGATTGGCAACTAGCGATGATGCAGAGCGTTAGGATAGTTCGGCGATAGTTTTGAACTTTCATTGTCATTCCTCCTAGTTAGGCATACTGAAATAGAGTTCGTTGCCACCATTGCTGGCTTGCAATCCGTTGTCGTAGTGCAGTTCTCCAAGAAGATTTCCGAATCCTGAAGAGGGCACGAATAATGCTGCTTCAGTAGCGGTCACGGATGTGGCTGCACTATTGAGAATCTTTTTCGAACCAGCTGCTGTCGATGGTGCACTCAAATATCCGCCAGCTGATATCGATTTGTATGGCACTTCGTGATAGCTCATGTCGCCTTTCGGGGCTGTTTTCGAGCCATCTTTCTGCGTATCGATCAACGAGAGTCCGATGTCGTATGGTGCAGTGCTATAAGTGCTGATTGAATTGTTGCCATCTGCTTTGAGATTCGAGTCATCGTAATTTACATCGCGATCCATAACTAGATTCTTTCCAGAACGATCGGCATGCAAATACAATGTTTGACCCAGGCCGATTGGCGAGCTGTTCAACGCAGTAATTACAGCAGCTTCGTTGAAGTTTGGATTGATTTGCCGCGTTCTCTGAGCAATCCGTTTGATGAATGCAACATAGGCAGCTTGCTGCGGATTGACTGAGTGACTGGGTTCGTTTACGGCATTGATTCCTTCAATCAAATTGAGCGGAGTGCCTACCTGTTCGAATTGTGCATGTGCCGGTGGTGACGCATAGTGAATCAGTGTTACGCTGCCGTTGTTGTAGTGCTTGAACGCTTTCATTCCTGAGTGTTGAGTCGGAATTGAGATTGTGATTTTGGTGTTACCGGCAGCGCGCAGTTGCATGATTCTTGCTTTTAACCACTCGATTGCAGTGAATCCATTGTTCGCGCCGATGCTGGACAAGACTGTGCCTCGGCTCAGGTTGCTTTCCATTACAGGTACCATGGAGTCTAGCCAGGCTGGTTCTGCGCCGCTGAAATTCTCATCACTGATTTGATTGAAACCTTTGATTGTGATCAAATCTTTGAGCTTAGCTTTCTGATTGAACCCAGAGCTTATGCGAATTGTCAGCGAAGAAACGTTTGGGTTGACCTTCATTTGTTGAGGAGTTCCACCAGGAAACGTGTTCTTAGTTGGGTCAAGGTCAGGATTGTGTCCAAGTCCATCGTTGCCGACTGACTTGTTGTAATTTGTCCATGCAGTGATGGCGGCCAAACCGTTTGTGCCGATGGCGAAAGGTGTTGTCTCCGGGTTTCCAGAGTTTGGTGAGGCTACTTGCACATAGCTACTGCCGAAAACGAGATTCGTGTTGAAAATGTCTTGTGTGCCGTCATACATTACGTTCTCCGCAAGCTGTTGATTGGCATATGCCAGCGCTTGATTCAAATCGCCGGGAACCGCTCCATTTGCGTTGTAGGGAGCATTGACGACGCGCACATAACCGGCTGGGATTTCCCCGATGTAGTATTTGCTCAGTGAGCCGACCACAGCACAAGATATTGTGTTGACGAAGGTGGCCGAGTCCTTTTTGTTCAACGCCTGACAGTCTGCTCTGAAGGCATTCTGTGGCGTGGTCAAGTCAATTACTGCGGTACTCTTTTGAAAGCGGCCCAGGTCGACGAGATGTGAACCGTTGGTTGGCATTGTCGGCACCGCATACAGTGTCTCAGTACTACCAAGAAGTTTGATTGGTTCATATCCGGCCACGAATTTAGTGGCAGTGTAGTTTGTCGGTAAGTTACCACCATAGAGCTGTTTGACGATTGGCTCTTCTGGCTGAAGCTTTGTTGCGGGATTGGTTGGCACGTTGCCGGAAAGAATTTCAGGATCAAACCAGATGTTTGATGAATAGCCCCTGTTCATAAAGCCGGGTTGCAATTTCTTTGACAACTTGATTTCGTTACTGTCAAGCATGCGCACGTTGTTCAAGGCAGTCACTTTGAGACAGGCGGTGTCGACTGGTGCGTGTTGCGCAAATTCATTCTGTAAATAGCCACCCACCGCTTTGACTGCTGCGACTACCTGCTTTGCATTTTTGATTGCAGTTTCGTTGCCTTCAGCTTCAGCGTTCGCACACACGAGCATCGCCTGCGCTACCAGTCTGTTATAGGTGATTAGACTGATCGGTTTATATTTTATGGGTTGTCCAGGCTGATCTGGTTGAGCACCTGGCGGATCACTGAGTGCGAAAAAGTCTCTTGCCGCTGGGGGAAGTGAGTTGTCGTTTGGAGCGATTGATGGCGTTACTAGCGCTTGTTTGGCTGCGTTCATGACGCCTGCATCAGACGCGTTCCACAACTCTCGGGTGCCTCCAATCACTCTGCTCAAAAAGAAAGCACAAATTCCTAACGCTAATATTCCGAAAGCCACCGCTGCGACGAGCGATGTGACTGATCCGCGAGCTCTTCTCATTTGTAATTCCGCCAAAGTCAGGGGTGAAACCGATTCGATTTCATAACGATACTTTTTAAGTGTGGCTAAAGTGTCTCCAGCGTTACCTGGCGTTACCCAAGCAAGACGGGTCAGCCCTGGCGCTGGAGTTCAGGGTCGGTGGTTAGATTGAAGGTGGCTTTTCCATTGCGTATTGAGACGGCGGCAATGTTGCCCTGTCCAAGGATTGCCGCCTTGTGTCCGGGCGAATTCATCCACATCCTCACCAAAACTTCCGGTGTGAACGAGCCGGAGGCGGCATTCTCGCGCCATCCATCCAGCCCCACTTGCTTCATTCGTTGCGGCACTGTTTGCCAGCCTGGTGTTTTTTCGGAGTGGGTCATGATGGCATTGCGGCACTGATACTCAGTATGTCTGCTGGCAATCACCTGCAGTCGTGGATCCTGAACAACATCGGGCAAACGGTAGCGACGACGCTCGTTGTTGATTAGTTGAAGAGTTCGTTGTTCGTCAGATGTAGGAGAGAACGCTTGTTCCTTTTCACGTGTTGATATATGTGTCAATTTTGCCAACTTTTCTCTGATTCGCTCAAGCCGAGCGTCGAGCCTATGCTCCCTTCTGTCTTCTTGATGTTCCTGACGTTCTTGAGCTAATCGCTCTCTGTGCGGAACTGGAACCGGAACCGGCATTGGGTTTTCGATCGCTCCTTCGCGTGCTTCGCGACGGAAAGGTTGGTGGCGCTCAGGAAGTCCCAATTGCTCCCGCAAGCTGCGGCGCCGTCGCGAACCCGGTCCTGGGTGATCGCAACCGTCCTGGTGGAATGGTTCGGGTTGGACACGGTACTCGCGACTCATGGGAGTTGATGATGGTACCTCGCGCACCGGCGGAGCCTGACCTTTGCCGTCCCCATATTGGAAGAGGTCACGACGTATCGGTACAGGCGGCAGGTCAGTCGCTGGTAGCGGTGGTGGTGGCACTTCGCGCCAGCGTGGAGATTGAGTGGTACCGTCGCCACCGTATCGGAAAACGTCTCGAGGTTGAGGCAGTTCGGTCAACGTTAGAGGAGGAAGGTGACTCGGACGTGGACGCGAACCACCTTCTGTGATGCCAAGACCGTTATCGCCGATGCGCGGACTATTTTCTTTCGACGTGGTGCCACCGAACCCTTCCGATGGGATATATGGGCCCGGCGCTGGTCCTGGAGGCGCAAACTGTTTGGGCGAGACTAAGTGGCGGTCAGTAGCGTCTGTGCATTGATTGTGCATCTCCATATACTGCTTACGTGGGTCTTCAGTAACGCTAACATTTTGTTCGCACTCTACTGGTGTAGGAGTGCAGTTCGATCGTTCAGCGCGTCTATTAAAGAAAATGCCCATCTGTTTCTTGCTCCGTTGCTTAGAATCCAAGCACTGGCATCTTAAATCTCAAATGTAGCCAAAGAGTGCCCAGAACAGTTGGCAGCGACCGGCACTATCTGTATGTCGAGCATATACCGACAATCATCAATGACTGAGAGTCAGCCTCGTTCTGCAAGAGTTTGAACGGATTTTATATTAACTGTGCCCGAATATATGCTTTTCGGCATCCCTCAAGTAAGCGGTAACTGGATCGCTGGATTACAATTGCTTTCGAGTTAGCTATTCTATTGACTCGATGCAAAGTGCTACAGCGGCTTGCCACCGAAGCAGCACGAAGTTCCTTTCCAGGCATGTCTCAAAAAGGTCATTAATGAGTAGATTCGAAAACGCTAACGCAAGCACACAAGCATTCGCTGGTCCCACCAACTCTTCACACCTGAGATCCCGCTTAGAAGTAGCGTCACCAGATCCGTCCAGACAGGCAGCTAGCAAAGCTAATTGGTCGAACTTGTTGTTCGCAGCCAAAGTGGCATACAGCAAAGGATATAAAAACGACGCATTGCAGCTATACAAAGCCGGACTGATTGCCGCCAGTAGCGTCATGAACGAGCGCGATGAACTGATCGAATTTTTGACCGAGAATGTTTGGAGCTGAGACCAGCAACAATTCAATTACTCATCTCATATCGAGACTAGAAAAGACGTTTATGAAATTAGAAGAAACCAAAGAGTTCTTGCTCAAGTGTACTGAAAGGAGCGAGCGCATCGAACGCGCCTGTTCTAATTTGTTCGTTTTTGCAAACGGCGAAGAATTTCGAGAGCCAATTTTTCTGCAAGCTCTAGAGGAGCTCTTACGAGAAGGGCATATAGTGCAGGTTCCCACTGCCGGTCAATCACGGACTACGGTCGGGTACAGGCGTGTGACCGAGGAAGAGCTATCCTATTTCCACCACACAGTCTGGCCAATTGCGCTGTAACTAGTTGCTGGATTAATCCGTCGGCTTGTGGTCTGCCAAAACTTTGGACAGTATTTCGACCGCTTGGTCGACTTCTTCGTCGTTGACTGTCAGGGGTGGAAGCAGCCGCAGCACTTTGTCTCCGGCACCAACAATCAGCATGCCATTGGTCATGCAAGACTGGATAATAGGTTTCCCCAGAAATTTTAACTCGACGCCAACCATCAGTCCTAGACCGCGAATGGCCACTATGCCTGTTCCACTTGCTTGCAATTTTCGCAATGCGTCGCGCAGCCGCTCGCTTCTTTGATCGACGGATTTGAGAAACGCAGGTTTTTCAATGCGAGTTACACACTCAAGCGCTGCAGCGCATGCAAGTGCATTGCCACCAAACGTGGAACCATGATCGCCTGGTTCAAAAGCCGCGGCAAATTGTTCTTTTGCTAATAACGCGCCGATCGGAAATCCACCTCCTAGACCCTTGGCCAGTGCAATCAAGTCAGGCACAATGTCAAAATTTTGATGTGCGAAAAACTTGCCAGTTCTACCAACTCCGCACTGAATTTCATCAAATATCAGGACGATGTTTTCCTTCGTGCAGTGCGCTCGGAGTTGTCGTAGAAAATCTTGATCGACAACGTGAATGCCACCTTCACCTTGTATTGGTTCGAGGATTACTGCGGCAACTGATTTTGCATCGACTGATTTGACGGACTCAATATCATTGAACGTAACAGTCTGAAAGTCAGGTACCAACGGATGATAGCCCTGCTGATACTTGGTCTGGGCCGTTGCCGATAGTGCTCCATACGTCCTTCCATGAAAAGAATTACTCATGGTGAGGATTGTCGTGCAGCTGTCGCCTTTATGTTTTTTCGCATATTTGCGACTTAATTTGATCGCTGCTTCGATCGCCTCTGTGCCGCTGTTACAAAAGAAGGCACGAGTGAATTCGCCGTTGCGGACCAGTGCTTCAGCGAGTTTGATACCAGGCATGTTCAGATAAAGATTCGAACAGTGACTGAACTGATTCAACTGTTCAGTAATTGCGGCGACGTAGCCCTGATCGCGATGCCCTAACGAATTGACTGCAATCCCTGACACAAAATCCAGGTAAGTCTTACCGTTAATATCCTCGACATGCGCTCCCTTGCCTTGTTTGATCACAATTGGATACGAGGCATAAGTATTCATCAATACGTTTTTGCCTCTGGCGAGCCACTCTTGCTGCTTGTCAGAGGTGACTGCGTTACTAGTTTCAAGCTCCGATGTCATAGTTTTTTGCTCGTTTCCTCTCGATAATCCGGTCAGCGCCGCGTTCCGATGCGTTGAATATACGAAAATTGTGGACTTCGGCATATGAGAGTTTTTTCATTGCCGCCGAATATTCTAATGCACTGGGCATAACGATCTTGGCTTTTAGTGATGATTGGTCGAGATGAAGTTATTTAGTAACTATGAATCCGAGGCGAAAGCAGGCTGCGCGCAGCTCAAAGAAGCGACGCCGCAAGTTCGCCTTAGTTGTTCTGAGAACACTTCTTATCACGACGGTAAATCTGTTCCTAAAGATCTGTTCCAGCTTTCTCAGTTGGTGGGCAATCCAAACACAGCAGAACACGTTTGGATGAACGCTTGTATCGGAGCCGGAGACAGGTCCCTGGCACCCAAACATGGATTCATCTTCAAGGCGTTGAGTTGGCTCAAAACTAGTTTGGGCGTGACGTATGGAATGCTGACGTTGACTTTTAATTTCGTGCTGGTACTGTTCGTTGCTGCTCAGGCTGCTTTCACTACGGTAGGAATGAGCATTGATGACTTCATTCGCCCTTTCTCACACCTCGATGGGGCTGGGCTGTTGACCGCACTGTTCGCTGGCGTATGTTTCTGGGTGTCGCTTTTATCGAAGTCTAAAGCGCTGAAATGGTTCTCTCTAATTGTTTCAATGTTAGGACTTTCTCTGGCACTAGTATTTGGCAATTCCGACTTCCTTGGATACGGTTGGGCGACTGCCACAGCGGCTTTAAGCATGGCAGGAGTGATTGGCATTTGGCACAGTGGTAAGTTGTGTCGAGAGGCGCTACCAAAGAGTTTCAGTGTTGCCAAATTGGCGCAGTCCAATCTCGGTGTGTTGGCTCTACCTGCCGCGCTGTCAGCCTGGATACTTTATATGGCTGCCACAGCAACTACCCATTCAACAACTTACGATAATGGCAGCAGCTCTTCGATGTGGATTTTAGGTTCGCTCTTCTCTTACTGTCTGTTGGCTCAGGGGTACGCACTGGCCAGATCTTCTAAGTCGGCATCTAAAACGGCTTGCGCATTTCTTGGAGTCTATCTTCAAGCACCACTGTTACTAGGCTTGTTCTACTCCGCCAGTGTTTCCGCGCTGATCGCAACGATAGCAAATTTGAATGTCAGTTTTAGTTCGGGATTGCTAGCTAGCGTGTATCTTGACTCTTGGAAGACCGCGGGACCAGAAAGAGCCATGTTTATGTTTGCAGCCACTCTCCTGACTTTGGGTCTTGCCGGTGCAGGTGGATATCTTGGCGCCTGGAGAAACTCTGTTCTCTCACGCGCTAGCCATTGATTCGGCTAGTAGCACTACAGCGAGTTAGCCAAGTTGTACTTCTATTTCTATTGAAGAATGTGGGGGCGCGATTTTGATTCGTTGCAATTCTTTCGTGCGCTGCCAGAAAAATGCTTCACCCGGTTGCAGCGGATTGTCGATCTCGAATACTTTACTGTCACCACATGCGGCGGCAAATTTTTCCAGCATCTCTTTTGGTTGAGTTCCGAGTATCAACGCCTTATCCAGAGATGAAAGTGCTTCTTGAGCTAGTTCATCAGGGTGCACAGTGATTAAGATTGTTCCGGCCATGTCCGTCGCTGCTGCCTGTGCAACGTGGTTATCGTTCTTGGGCATCATATGATGAGCTCCATCAATGATGATCCAGTGTGGTCTACCGACTGTGTCGCGCAATGACTTTAGTCTGGGTAGCAAGTCGCCTAGAAATTGTGGGCGTTCTGCTGATGGCACGCCCAGTAGGTTGATGATGATATTTGTATTGGGAAGTTTGCAGTGTTGAGCTGCCTCATCGATAGTTGGTGGGTGTTGGCTGTTTCCAGTGGTGATAGCATTTGCGAAAACGTCGAATTCACCCTCTGGATCGATTAAGCAAAATTGGTAATCTTTCTCGGCCAGACGTTCGATGATTCCAGTTACCGCGGTCGACTTGCCACTACCCGAGGTGCCCGCGATCAGCATGCCCTTGCCATGCGTATCTAAAAGGATTTGTTTGCCATCTGCGTCGGTGCCGATCAATATGTCATGGCGACTGAGATTGATCTTCTCAATCTCTGAGTTCATCACCATTTCGAGAACTTCGCTGACGCCGGCGCCACGCGATCCAGTAGTGGTAATATCGGCTGCTTCTTTTACAGAGGGCAATGCATTCGCTACAGCAACAGAACACTCACACGCTGTAAGAAATGCCAAATCGTTTTCTGCGTCGCCGGCACCAACCACGTTGTGCCGAGAAAGCGCCAGTTCCTTTAGTGCAGCTTCCAATCCGGACGCTTTATTAACACCCGGTGGCAGCACCATAACTGCACCTTTGTTGAAGATGACCTGATGTTCTAAACCCAGAGTGCGAATTGTTTCCAGCACAATATTTTCGTTGGGATGCCAGGTTGCGACGACGCACTTGCCGACCTCTAACGGGTGAATTTTCTTTTCTGTCAGGGCCGCTACGAGGTTCGCCGGTGGTTCGCTGGCGATCAACCGTTCTTCTTTGGTCGAAGGGAAGTAGAGCACCGCACCATTTTCAGTGACGACCAGGTCGAAGATATCGATTTGCGGAAAGACCACCAGAAGGTCTTTCAATTGCCGCCCGGTAACCAGGATGAGCTTCCTACCGCTCTTGCTGAATTTACGCAACGTAGCCATCGTAGGCTCGTCTATTACGCCGTCTGCCGCGACCGTGCCGTCATAATCGGTCGCAAGAGCAATGAACCACATGTGTTGTCTCCCTGGTGCCCACCATTCTTAGCACGAAAGACGTTGTCAATCCAACTGGGAGCGGGGCTTACACACGGATTCGGACAAATTTGAGGATGTGGAGCTCCAGGTTTCAGCGTCGCCTAACTCTGTTTTAAGATTATCGTGGCAGGAACGTCAGAATTGCAGATTTAAATCGGGTTACTTTCTTGTTCCGCAGATTTTACCCCAAAGTTGGTGGCGTCTTCGAATTCGGTTTATTGATTAAGACATAAACCGTTGGCAGTACTATCAGGGTCAAAATTGTTGCCGAAACGAGTCCACCAAGAACAACTAAAGCTAAGGGGCGTTGTATTTCGGCGCCTGTTCCCGACGAAATGATTTTTGGCAGCAAGCCCACGATTGCCACGAGAGCGGTCATCAAAACCGGTCTCAGACGCACATTTGCTCCTTCTACTGCGGCTTGTGCTACCGACATTCCCTTCTTTTGCAATTGCATGATGTAGCTGATCATGATTACTCCGTTTTGCACGGCCACTCCAAATAACGCAATGAATCCAATAATTGCCGGCACAGAAAGTGGATTATGTGTGACGACGAGGGCGATGATTCCACCTATCATGGCGAATGGTACGTTGAGCATGATCAGAGCAGCGTTGCGCACTGAGTTGAATGAGGCGAAGAGCAGAATGAAGATCAGCAGAAGCACGATCGGCACCACTACCGTCAAACGTGCCATGGCGCGCTGTTGGCTCTCGAATTGCCCACCCCAGACAATCCGATAACCTTTGGGGAGATTTACTTCTTGCCCTACTTTCTGTTGCGCCGCGGTAACAAAACTTCCCAGGTCTCGACCGCGAACATTCGCCAATACTGCTGTGCGTCGCTGCCCATCCTCTCTGTTTACCATCACTGTACCGCGTTCGACAGTCACATCTGCAAGCTGTTTAATCGGCACACGACCACCACTGGGAGTGTCGATCATTATGGATGCTATATCTGCAGGAGAGTCTCGATAAGTTTCTGGAAAACGAACTAGTAAACCAAATCGTTTGGTGTCTTCCAACACTTCCGTGACGACTCGACCAGCAATTGCCGTTTCGATCACCTGCTGTATGTCCGCTACGTTCAAACCGTAGCGCGCTATGACGTTGCGCTTAAGTTTGATATTCAGCTGAGGCAATCCAAGTATGTGTTCTCGCTGCATGTCTGCCGAGCCTGGAATTTTTTCGACGACTTTCTCAATTTGATCGGCGATTTTGTCTATCGTTTCCAAATTGTCGCCGAATATTTTGATGCCAAGATCAGCTTTGATACCTGCTACCAGGTCATCTACCATGTCGCCGATTGGTTGCGAGAAGCTGTAAATCAGTCCAGGAATCTCGTTCAGTTCCGCAGCCATTTTGTTGATCAACTCTTCCTTGACATGCGTAGTCGTCCACTTATCTTTTGGTTTTAAGCCGATGTAAACGTCAGCGTTGTCGATGCCTTCTAGATCTCCACCCATGCCGGAGCGGCCGATTCGTGAGACTACAACATCGACTTCAGGATACTTCTTGAGGATTTTTTCGACCAATGTTGCGATCCGTCTACTCTCTGTATGAGACACACTAGGGGACAACTTGGTGCGCAATAAAATTGAACCTTCGTCAAGTTCAGGTAAAAATTCCGACCCTAAAAATGGAAGTAAACACAAGCTGGCCAGTAGTGCGACAAGGGAGATTATGATGGTAACGCGAGGTTTGGCCATTGACTTTTGCAGCAGTGAAGCGCAACCGCCCCGCACCCATTCCATCACTGGATTGCGACGCTCGACGATTTTTCCTTTCATCGTCCAGAAACATAGAATAGGAATGATTGTCAGCGAAAATAGGAGCGCACCAACCAGCGCATAAATAAATGTCAGAGCCAGCGGATGGAACATTTTGCCTTCAATACCTTCCAGCGTGAAGAGCGGCAGATAAACTGCAATGATGATCGAAATGGCAAAAACGATTGGACGCCCGACTTCTTGCGCACCTTCCAAAACAATCTGCAGCGTGTCTTTCGTCTTGTCCGGGTGTTCAGTCGCTTCAGCTAGCCGTCTGAAAATGTTTTCTACCATGACTACGCTGGCGTCAACGATCACACCAAAATCGACTGCGCCCAGTGTCATCAGATTGGCAGAAAGTCCTGTCACCTTCATCAAAATGAAGCTGAAAAGCAAGGAGAGAGGAATGACAACCGAGACGATCACAGAAGAACGAATGTCCAGCAAGATTGCCGTTAATACGATAATTACGAGACCACCGCTGAAGAGAAGAATCTCTTTTACAGTTTCAATAGTTTTGTCTACGAGTTCCGTTTGATCGTAGTAAGCGGTGAGAGTGACACCTTCCGGCAAGTCTTTTCGAATTTCTTCGATGCGGTTCTTGACGCGTTCGACCACACTCTTGGTATTGACGCCCTTTCGAGTCAAAACCATTCCGGTCACCGTTTCGCCTTGACCATTGATTGAACCGGAGCCCCGTCTGAACGCTGGTCCGATTTTGATTTCTGCCACTTGTCCGACTTTCACTGGTGTGCCGCGCACTGACTTGAGAACAATGTCCGCTATGTCTTCGATAGTGTTGATGCGCCCCAAACCGCGGATGATAATTTCTTCTCCACCTTGCTCGATAAAATTGCCACCGGCATTGGTGTTATTGTTTTTCAGCGCCTCTACCAAATCCTTAACATCTAGACCATAGCTTTTGAGAGTCAATGGCGAACAGATAACTTGATACTGTTTGACGAAGCCTCCATAAGTAACTACGTTGCCGACTCCAGGCACGGCTTGTAGACGTCGAGCCACGTTCCAATCTTGGATGGTGCGTAGCTCGGTCAGATCATGTTTATCACTGGTCAGATAGTAATTGAAGACGTTGCTAAAAGTAGAGGTAACCGGACCAAGCACTGGTTTAGGCACGCCCTGAGGAAGCTCCATCTGACCTAATCGTTGACTGATAATATTGCGCGCCCAGTAAACGTCAGTGCTGTCGTCAAAAATTGCTGTTACTACTGAGAATCCAAAGCTGGAATTCGAGCGAATCTGCGTCACGTTTGGCAAACCGTTCAAGCCCATTTCAATTGGAAAAGTGACCAACTGTTCGACTTCTTCTGTTGCCATACTCTCAGGTTCAGTGATGATCTGAACCTGAACATTGCTGACGTCAGGAAACGAATCGACCGGCAAGCTGAACATGCACCAGACTCCGACTAATGCAATTACGACGACCGCCGCCGCAGTCATCATTCTTTGCTTCAGCGCGAATTCGATTAGTTTGTTCAATGTTGGTAAGTCAATTCGGTCTTGAGCATCAAGCTGCCTTGTGTGGCCACTTTCTCGCCCTGCTCAACTCCTGAAACTATCTCGACAAAATCTTCCGATTCTCGTCCGACTTTTACTTTGCGTTCTTCGAATCCACCTTTGGTGAGCACGAAAACAATTTTTTGTCCTGCGTGCTCCTGCAGCGCTTGTTTCGGCAGCGCCAGGAGAGTTTGTTTTTGTCCTTCCAAGTCGATTTCAGCAAACATGTTGGTGCGGAATTTCTTGTCTTTGTTATCCAATTTCGCTCGTATCGAAACGGTGCGCGAATCGGGATGAACATGTTCGCTGATGAAACTGATCACGCCTGCGAAGACTTTGTCTGGATAGCTGGCAATTTTTACTCTCACTGTGCTGCCCAGTTTGACGCGTTGAAGATCAGCTTCCGGCAAATCTGCACTAACGATCACTGTACTCAAATCAGTGATTTTGAAAAGCGATTTGTCTGGATGAATGGCTTCTCCGACAGCAACTTCGAAGTGGCTAACGACGCCAGTTTCGGGAGCCAGCACTCTAGTGGTGCCACCAATTTTTCCGAACCTCACCAGCTCAGCGACTTGATTTTTATCGGTGCCCAAGAATTCCAATCTCTGTTTGAGCGTGTTCAAGTGTTGTTTGTCTCGTTGAGTTTCTGCAACAGCGAGTTGATAATCACGTCTCAACAATGATTTGTTTTTGAACAACTCCGTTTCGCGTTGCATATCTAACAGCGCCTGGTCGTAGTCAGCCGTTTCTTGTGCAACTTTGGCTTGAGCTGAAACATAGTCTTTCTGTGCGGATATCTTTTCCTTATAGAGTCCTTCGACTCGCTTGAATTCAGACTCAGCCAGATCTTTCTGCACTTTGGCGCGTCTGAAGGTGCTTTTTGCTTCAATCAACGCCTTTGGTCGAGCGATCAACTCTTCGTAAATCTGCCGCTCTCTTTCTTCATGCGCCTTGGCAATGTCGAATTTGGATTTCGCTTCAATAACTTCTGCTTCAAGCTCACTGATTTCGCGGCTATCGATAATTGCCATAACCTGGCCGTTGTGAACGAACTGTCCCGGTTTTACCAACAGATTAGTGACTTTGCCTGAGATGCGGCTGCTTACATCGACTTCCTTGCCGAAGTCAGGTTCGATCCGACCGGTCAGATGCAACGGCACTGAGATCGGCCGCATCTGCACAACTTCAGTTTTCACATCAGCTTGTTGAGCGGCTTCAGTTGTCAGTTTGATCACGTGCGGCGCTTTTGGGTCTGGATGCACCACTGCCGCATGAGTGTCTTCTTTCGCCGCTCCGCCGCATGATGAAGTGATCAGAGCAACTGTGGAGAGCACTAGAACTGAAAGCAGAGATGAGTGATTTTGATTGAACAAGTTGATGATTGATTCCTCGACCATTGGACGGATTCGGGCCCGTCCATAAAAAGCATACACTGAATAACATTTCCGATCATGGAAAGGCTCGAATCTGCCAGTTTTGGCATCCTAAAGATGTGCAGCATGCTGCCCGCCCCTTATCTATTCGATCAGAGAACGCCAATGTCAAGGGTAAGATTCGATTCTTTCACTTTCCTTTCGTAGGCGCTTGTCTACACAATTCTTCTCGCAGTTTGAATCCAGATCTCTGACAATGGTTCTGGGGTAGGGTAAAGAACTTGTCGATTCAGAATTAAGCAAATTGCTGGCTGCACCAATTCTGGTGCGTGGTTTATGTTCGCGACAATAAAAAACGGTCCACCGGTTATTGGTGGACCGTTTTCAATTTCTTTGAGTGCAGTTCTTAGAACGGGTATGTATTTTGACTTTGTACAACCACTAAAGTTGCTGGCGTGTTGTTTACTCCAACGTTGTGGACTAGAGTCAAACCTTCACTCAGTCTCCTTAGATTTCAACATCAGTTGTCAGTGTATTATAAATATTTGGTTTAGCGGACAGGACCTGTTGACAAATTCGTGAGAGCTATACTCGTGGGTGGCAGAGTTAGCAAGACCACCTTTCTGCTCACTGGTTCAAAGTCTAGCGATCCCAAGTATTGACTCCCCCAACTCATTCATCCCGTCAAAAATTGAGCCTTGCTAAGCAGGGAATTCTTCTTGTCACTGTTTTCCTGCTCTACGAAGTTGGCTTCATTGGCACTCTGGCCTGGCTGCTGGCGCAGGCCGAAGTAGAAGGCGCCAAACAAGAATTCAACCGTCAGCTCAGTGAGAAGACCGATCGCTTGATGCTGATTGGCTACGATCGCGGCGATTCGGTCGGACGATACTCGCGAATATTGGAGTCAGGTGCGACTCAGGGTACGGCCGTTTCAGCAACCGAAGTTCCCAGTCTAATTGCCTGGCTCAAAGACGCATTCAATGATAGACCACAAGCGAAAGCCCTGGTTGAAAAAATCGAGCGCGAAGTTGCTATCTGCGCACCAGTTACAAACGATCTACAAGACAACAGTCCAGGGCTGAGTGCGCAAGCGCGACGCGAGTGGAGCCAGAAGCGCGAGAAGATTCAACCGGTCGTCAATCAACTTCTACTCGATAGTCGTGAATTGAACAAGATCACTAAGATCGTTGATTCGGATGCGCCTCACCAAGAGCGGCAAAAACGCGAGCTAACAGTAAAGGTTTTGCTGGTTGGAATGTTGATCAATGTTCTAGCAGTTTTGGCAATCGCCTTTCTTGTGATCAGCCGTATTACCAGCAAGTTAGATGTCCTCACCGATAACACAGTTCGACTGAAAGAAAATCGAGAGTTACGTCCACCACTTGATGGCAATGATGAAATATCGGCTGTGGATGCCATTTTTCATGACACGGCAGAGGCGTTACGGCAAGAGATGCTTGTCCTTAAAGCCGGTGAACAAAGAATTCGAGCCCTAATTGAAAGTATGCCCGTGTCCATCGTTCTCTTAGACACTGCCGGTGCGATAGAACTGGTCAACGACTGCGTTGAATCATTGTTCAATTATTCCAGTCATCAACTTCTCGGTAAAAGACTGTCAAGACTTTTTATACCCGGACAAGCGGTTGTGGACGGCGCGCCACATTCTCCACAATCCCAGAATGCATTTAAGCACAGCGTCGAGTTGACTGCGATGAAAAAAGATGGTGAGCATCTTCCAGTTGATTTTATGCTCGCTGAAATTCAGTTGGCAGGCGAGTCTAAGACTCTCGTTATCATCCTCGATGCCACCGAAAAATACAAAGTCAGAAAATTGAGACAAGATTTCGTTTTTATGGTGCGGTCAGAATTAAAAGAACCGCTAACGAAAGTCTCGTCATTTTTGGCAAAATTCGCAGATGGGGCACTTGGAGAAATCTCCGAGGAAGGCACAATAACGACGCGAGCGATGCAGCAAAACATTGAGCGTTTGATTGTTTTGCTGAACGACTTGTTTGACTTAGAAAAATTGGAAGCAGGCACAATTGAGATCGAACCAGTCGTTATTAGTCTTTCATCAGTGATTGAGAAATCGATAAATGCCGTGGCCATGTTTGCTGAACAGCATCATGTGAAGATCGAGTCCGTTGGCACGGATCTGCGTTTGTACGCCGATTCAAATAGGCTCGTGCAAGTGCTGGTTAACTTGCTTTCCAATGCAGTCAAGTTCTCTCCACAGCACTCTGTAGTCAGTATTTCCGTAAAGCAATTCGAGAGCGATGTCGAAATCGCAGTAGTCGATCGAGGACCTGGCATTCCCCCATCTCAAGCGGAAGTGATATTCCAGGCATATCGACAAGTGGAAGGGCAAGACGTGAAAAAGGGTGGCACCGGTTTAGGTCTGGCAATTTGTCAGTCAATAATTGACGCCCATGCTGGGCAAATTGGTGTTACCAGCGAAGCCGGCAACGGTAGTGTATTTTGGTTCAAATTGCCTTTGACTAAATTGGAGGAAGCGTGAAGCTCTCCTCTCTTAAACTTAGTGTCAAAGCACTGTCACTGGTGTCAATACTTTTGCTCGTGGAAATGTTGTTTGTTGGCTCCTATTTTAGTTTGCTAACAAAGGCTGAAGAGGAAGCCGCTAAACAAGAAAAGGCGAAGATGATCATCGCCAGAACTAACAACATCATCAATTCTCTTTTTGAAGGTGGATTCAATATCCAACTCAATGTTTTCCACAAGGAACAAGCTGACCTCAGTAAGTATACGAAGGCGCGAACAGACGTTCCTAACGACATTTCCTGGCTTCGAGAGCAGGTGCGGTCTGACCCGAAACAGCTCAGGTTGCTTGAGCGAATTGACGAGCGCACTACTAAAACATTGGCGATGTTGGAAAAGATGAAAACCGTCAGCGATACAGAGGCGCAAATGGTGGCAGTTAATTATGCTCTCAAGTTGCGGACGAAAGTGCAAAAGCAGATGGAGGGCTTGGTTGAGGATCTAATCGATTTCATGAATATCGAAAAGAAGATCGAAAGCGAAACTCCAACGATTATGAAACATCACCGCGATTACCTGAGATGGTTACTGTTAGGCGCATTGTTTGTGAATATTCTGGCGGCAATCATGCTTGCCCTCTTGTTCGTGCGCAGCATAACGTCTCGCCTTGCCGTAGTGGTTGAAAATTCCGACCGATTACGAACACGTGCAAGTCTACGTTCGCCACTATCCGGCAATGACGAAATAGCGCAGTTGGATAGGGCATTTCACGAGATGTCCAATTCTCTGCGTGGCGAAGAAGAACTCATAAAAGCCAGTCAACTGCAGTTGCACGCCATGATCGATCAAATGCCGATCGGGTTGATGATCATCGCTGACAACGAGACAATTGAGTATTCGAATCCAACTTTAGAACGGCTCCTTCATTCTCAAGATGAAGAGCTCGTAGGCACGCTTCTCTCTGACCATTTTTTTAGACCGGGTCCGAATCCGGCACGATTCGATCAGACTAGCACCGTCAATGGTGTCATTGACTTAATCGGACGGAAAAGCGATGGCAGCGAAGTGAATGTCGAATTCTCCGTCGTGGATGTTTCGCTTGCTTCCCTGGCACGTCGTCTTGCCATTGTTATCGACGTCACGGAACGCCATGAAGTCGAAAAATTGAGGCAAGTTTTCGTCTCCATGGTTAGTCACGATTTGAGGACACCGTTGACTTCAGTGTCCGGATTCTTGCAGTTGCTGCCGATGGGTGTGTACGGACAAATCGCAGCACCGGCGATCAATGAAGCTAATGTCGCTGAGGGACAAGTCGAGCAGTTAATCTTGTTGATCAACGATTTGCTTGACTTAGAAAAGCTGGAAGCCGGCAAGTTGGAGCTGTCCAGGACGAAAGTGTCTTTGGAAGACGTCATCGATGCAGGTCTGGACACTGTCTTTGGTCTGGCTGAATTGCGCGGTGTGGAGCTGATCTTCGAAGGATGCGAGGTGGATGTGATCGGCGATAGCGAACGACTGAAACAGGCGATTTCAAAAATGCTTGCCAGTGTGATAAGGCTCAGTTCCAGCGGCGACACGTTGGATGTAATTGTCGAGCCTGGACAAAATTCCAAAGCCGTCCAGATTGCGTTTAAGGCGCGTCGACTCAGTCTTCCTGCCGATAAGCTATCGACAATCTTCGAGCCATTCCAACGTTTGGAAATTCCATCATGGAATGGCACGTTGGGACTAGGTCTGACTCTAGCCCGCGCTATCGCCGTGCAGCACGGTGGCGTTTGCGGTGCCGAGTGCGGCGCCAGTGGTGGTGGCACTACCCTGTGGCTACAGCTCCCCAGTTGATTGTGCTGAAACACTTACAGGCGCTGCTTTGTCGCGTGCTTAACATGTGGTAACAACTTGGAAAGGTTGTCCAACTAAATTGATCAAGTCGGAATTAGTAACCAAAAGAAGGGCCCCCGTATGAGTCGTGGTTCAACAGACGCGATACCCCCGCAAGACTCTGGAAGAAACCGTCAGTCCGATTTCGGACCCCATCAATTTGATAACGGCGCCCGGCGCGTAGAGCAGGGCATCACGATGGGGCAGGGTTCCCAGGCTCTGCATGAAGAACTCGGTCTGATGCGGCAAGCTGCCATGCAGAATGGCTCGTTCAATCTTGCGCAGTACAAGG
>JBBQFO010000058.1:0-24688 GCA_038322035.1 Candidatus Obscuribacterales bacterium | reverse complement strand
TCGGCGCTCTGCGGGCACAAAACGCAAGAAGAATTTGCCGACGCGTGAACTGTCAGTGATGAAATAGATCGAGGAGACCATACAAACCAAAATTGCCAAAAGGCTTTTCGAGATAACGCCACCAAAATGCATGATCTCTGCTGGTCGCCCCGCATTCTCAAGGCTGGTCATGACGTCGCTTGTGACTTTTGGAACATCAAACGTCAGCGGCGTTTGCGTGGAAATTTGGTTAAGGACACTACCGATCATATCTTCGCGCTGATCGAAAATGTCTTTAAATTCTGTTGCTAGCTGGGGTCCGAAGAATGCAAGCAACCCGATTACGGTGAACAGAGTGCCAAAATAGATAATGCCTACAGCCATTGGAGGTTTAATCCATTCAAATTTTCGACAGAGCCATTCAACCAGTGGAAAAAGTAAATAAGCGATGATGCCGCCGACGATGAAGGGCGGGAATACCTCGCGCACATGATAGACGAAGATGAGGAACAGTAATAGGAAGAACCATTTGATCATTGCATTCCCTTCTTCAACCGTCCCATAAAGTGACGAACTAGTGCACCGCAGCCGGTGCCATGTCGAGCTTGGAGAAATCGTGAATATTGGCGCGAACCAACTGTCTCAACAGCCAGGATGGACGGAAACGCTCTCCGTGACGCTCTTGATAGATTTCCAACTGTTTCAAGCACCAATCCAGACCTTTATCTTCCGCGATAGAGAGCAGTCCTCTGTTCAATCCGCATCCGTTCGCCATAGCAACGTCTACATCAGCAGCCGTGACAACTTGCTCTTGCACTGCATAAAGGGCTTCATTCAACATCGGCAGCAAAACACGGTAGACATCAAACTTTCCAGCATCTTTCACTGCCGGTGAACCAACTTCTTTGATCAGTTTTTCGAGCTTTGGATTAACTGTTTTCGGAGCATCCTTTTGAGCAGGCTGTCCTTTCTCATGCATGTAGAAGCCGGCGCCTGACTTTTGACCAAGCTGTCCTTCTTTGATCATCAGCTTCAACAGTGGTGCTGTTTCGAAGCGCGGACCGTACTCGCTGAAAAGAAACTCGTTGACGTGTCCGCAAATATCGATGCCAGTCATGTCGAACAAAGTGAATGGACCCATTGGCAAACCGAATTCTACTGCTGCCTGGTCGACCTGTTCCGGAGTGGCTGAACCTTCCTGTAGAACATAAATCGCTTCATTCATATAAGGGAATAGGATGCGATTGACGAGGAAGCCGGGACATTCGCGCACACGCACTGGTGTTTTGCCGAGCTGCTTGCAAAGGTCAAGAGCAACTTTCACTGTCTGATCGGAAGTTTTTACGCCTGGGATAACTTCCACCAATTTCATAAACTGGGCGGGGTTGAAGAAGTGCATGCCCACGACCTTTTCAGGGCGCTTGGTAGCGGATGCGATTTCCGAAATCGATAGTGCCGAAGTGTTCGACGCGAGGATGGCACGCGACGGGCAGACTTGATCCAGTGTTTTAAAGATGTCGAGCTTTACGTCAATTTTTTCTAAAGCGGCTTCGATCACCAGATCGACATCGTTGAAGCCGTCGAAGCTCGTGCTGCCCGTGATCAGTGAGAGCAGCTGATCAGCTTGTTTCTGCGACAACACTTCCTTTTTTACGCGCGAGTCGTACATGCGTTTGATGTTGGCAAGACCGCGATCGACGAAAGCCTGATCGATGTCTTTCAAAATAACCTCGATGCCCGCCTGGCTGAGGACCTGAGCGATTCCGCAGCCCATGGCGCCCGCGCCGATCACCGCAGCTTTCTGGATTTTCATTGAAAACGTCTCCCCGCTCATTACGTCTCGAACCCGCTATGCTAGCATTTCCAAGAAATGGCTAAGCTTCACATCATTATCTAAGGCGCCTCTCGGTCAACCGCTTGTCACACCCGTTTGTTTAAGGATTCACCTAATGCCCTTAATGACATCATTGTTGCGTTGTACCCCTGCTGTGCCAGACGGCGCGGATGATACTCCGAAGCACTTGGGCTGGATCATGATGACAGCGCTTGGGATTGGTGCCACTATCGGCGCGGGCATCTTCGCCATGCCGGGGATCATCGCAGGCAAAGCGGGTCCGGCTGGTATTTTGTCTTTCTTGATCACGGGTTTTGTGATTTCGATGGTGGCAGTGTGTTACGACCAATTCTCGCGTCGCGTTACGAATGGCGTTTCAGCTTACAGTTATGTTTATCATTCACTCGGTGAATTGGCCGCATGGGTTGTCGCTTTCGGCTTGTTCCTGGAATACAGTTTTGGATCATCGGCGGTTTCCATCGCCTGGGCTGAATATCTAAAAACATCGCTGGGCTACACGCTTCCTCCATTTTTTTCTGGACCGACGAATGGGCCAGATGGATTTCATTTTGGCGTCAACATCGTTGCCGTTGGCGTTGTGGTGCTGGTTACTTTGATTTTGTGTTTTGGTGGAGTAAGTAAATCCGCTAAGTTGAACTTCGTTCTTGTCTGTCTCAAAATGGGTTTGCTGATCATGTTCTTGTGCGTTGGTGCAACACACGTCAATCCTGCAAACTGGACTCCGTTCATGCCGATGGGCTGGGAGGGCGTGCTAAAAGGCGCAGCCATAGCCGTTTTCCCCTATGTCGGATTCGACGCGCTGTTTACTTTTGCGCGTGAATCGAAGAGTCTCAAGGACACGAGATTAGCCACCGTTCTTTGCGTTGGCATAGTGGCGTTCTTGTATGTCACAGTAATGGCGGTAGCAACTGGCTTGGCTCCTTGCTTTATGCCGGATGCCGCACATCCAGGTCAGCTTATTGCCAATCCACTTTTTGGTGGCAATGATGCGGCGGCACCGCTTGCTAAATTGTTAGCAAATGTCGGCGAAAACTGGACCTCGAAATTTATCGCCGCCGGTGCGGTTCTCGGCATCTTCAATGTTCTTCTCGTTCTTTGTATGGGCGGTCCGCGCATCTTCAGAAATATGGCTGAAGATGGTCTGCTTCCTGAGATTTTTCAGAAGACGAACAAAGGCAATCCAGTCGTTGGCATTGCTTTGAACGGTGTTATTGTGGCTTTGACAGCCGGACTGGTTCCATTCGGCGAGATCGCTGACATGATGGTGCTCGGAACTTTGGTTGCTTTTATGTTCGTCGGATTCGGTGCCCTTAAGTTGAAGCTGGTAAATCCGGTTATAGCGCTTTTGGCATCGGTGGGTTGCATCGTGTTGATGGGTCACCTGGGCAAGCTGGTCCTTCAGGTTTATTGCGTAACGCTTCCGGTCGGGCTGCTCATCTATTTCACTTACAGCCGCCACCACAGCAAACTGGGCATAGCTCAAGCGGCTGCGGCGAAGCCCGAGGATTTAATTCCTTCGGCTTAAGGCGGACATTTTTTCGACACAATTTTGGCGCAATATGATTTCAGCAGCAGACGTCGGCTTTAAATTGGCTGCAAGAATTAAGGGCAAGCGCGGAGAGGGGTGACCCTCTCTTGTTGCATTTTCGGGCTCATTTGTCATTTGTCATTTGTTGCAATCTTAAGCCCAGAGATGTCGGAATGTCATTGGGGCTAAAATGAAAGACTTTCCGGGGAATTATGACTAGCGAAATCACTGTGCCTTCAATCAGGCACGCGAACATCATAGTTAAATGCGATGTGCCTGCAAAGATGCGCGATGGCGTCACTTTGCTTGCCGACATCTATCGCCCGGATGGCGCAGGCGACTTGCCAGTGCTTTTGATGCGCACTCCATACGACAAAAGCATGGCTCAAAACACCGTCTATCTCAATCCGGCTTGGTACGCGAGATACGGTTACATGGTTGTGGTGCAGGATTGTCGTGGTCGCTTTTCATCCGAAGGAACTTGGTATCCGTATGACGCCGAAGCGGCGGATGGTCATGACTCTGTCGAGTGGGCTGCGACGCTGGAAGGCTCGAACGGAAGCGTTGCGATGTACGGCTTTTCCTATCCCGGCGCGATCCAATTGCAAACTGCTGCAACACAGCCGCGCGGATTGAAAACAATCGTTCCTGCTATGACGGCGAGCGATTTTTTTGAAGGTTGGACTTATGAAGGTGGTGCCTTTTCGCAAGCATTCATTCAATCTTGGGTGATGTATCTGTGTCAGGATACTGCTCGTCGTGCGGGCGAGACGGCTCTCCAGAAGGAGATGTGGCAGTCATTTATGTCGCTGCCTGGTGGCTATTGGAGCACGCCAATTAAAGACACCGTGCAGTCAGCTGAGAAGCATGCACCTTATTACCTGGATTGGCTCGAGCATGATACTTATGATCAGTATTGGAAAAAAAATTCAATTAGAAATCTGTATCCGCAGATAACCGTTCCTGTCCTGCACGTCGGCGGATGGTATGACGTGTTCGTGTCCGGCACTATCAACAACTACATTGAGATGAGCAAGCTCTCCGCGTCTGATTCAACTCGTGGCGAGCAAAAATTAGTGATTGGACCATGGCACCACCTGCCCTGGCAGCAACAAATTGGATCATGCGATTTTGGCAATGACGCCCGAAATATCGTCAATCTTTTACAGTTGAATTGGTTGGATAAACATATGGGATTGGATTCAGTGCCATCCATTGAAACGCAGTCAGGGGGTGGTTTGCAAGATGCGCATGTCTCTGTGTTTGTTTTGAATTTAAACGAATGGAAAAATCTGAAGGAATGGCCGCCATCCAATACAAAGATTAAAACGCTTTATCTGCACTCTGGTGGCAGAGCAAATTCACTGAGCGGCGATGGAAGCTTGTCCGAAACCGCGCCTGCCGATCAGCCATGGGACGCATATTTGCACGATCCCTCATCTCCCGTTATGAGCCAGGGTGGACACAGCTGTTGCTTCGAAGAACTTGCACCAATGGGTCCTGTAAGCCAGCGGAAAAACGAGATCCGAAACGACGTTCTCGTCTATACGTCAGAAATTCTTGTTGAAGATTTGACTGTAATGGGGCTTGTCAAAGTGAAGCTGTTCGCGTCCTCGACAGCCGTCGATACTGACTTTGCGGTAATGTTGTGCGATGTCTCAGAGTGCGGTCGTTCGATCAATATCGTCAACAGTATAGTCCGTGCCAGTCGCCGAGCTTCCATCAGTAATCCGACTTTGATCGAGCCTGACAAAATCTACGAGTACAACATTGACGTTGGTTGGACAGCAGCATGGTTCGAAAAGGGGCACCAAATCAGACTTTCCATTTCAAGTTCTAACTTCCCGCACTTTGGTCGCACTCCGAACTCCGAAACGTTACCTCACCATGCTGATTTGAATGACTGGAAGGTGGCTCGACAGACTTTGTACCATGACTCGAATTATTCATCTAGTTTGATTTTGCCTGTTACAAATGAAGCGAAAATATTGCAGAGCTAAAGGTTGTCACGCGCTATGCTCAACGACGATATAGGAGCGCCCGCGCATGAAGCGCCGCTCGTCTCGGGCAGTCTCTGGAAAGCGATCTGGGAGATGTCGTGGCCTTTGCTGGTGACTGCTGGTGCCACCTCGCTTGTCGGGCTGGTCGATGTGCAGATGGCCGGGCGTCTGGGAGCGGCTTCTCAGGCGGCAGTCGGGCTCGCCGAGCAAATCATATTCATCTTTCAAGTATTTTTGATGTCCGTCGGAGTCGGCACCACCGCAATAGTGTCCAGAGCCTATGGCAAGCAGGATTTTGATGATGCCGACTTTGCCACCGCGCAATCACTGTCATTGTCCGTTTTAATCGGTATTCTGCTCACTGTGACAGCTCTACTGACTGCGCACTATGTTGTTCCTCTGTTCAGTCGGGCGCCGGATGTGAATGCGGAGGGCAATCTCTATCTAACAATATTTGCACTATATTTGGTGCCATTCAGTTTGGTCTGCATTGCCAATGCTGCCTTCCGGGGAATTGGTAATGCGCGCATTCCGCTTGTAATCATCTGCACCGAAGTCGTCATCAATATAGCCGGCGATTATTTGACCGTTGTCTACAACTGGCCCATCCCGGGGCTGGGAGTCAGCGGCATTGCCGCCTCAGCTGTTGCTGGCGCCCTAATTGCTTCCATTATGGCCATCATATTTGTGCGCAGATCGCAGCTGAAAGCCAGCTTGCGGCAGCTTTTGCCCCTCTCCGCCTCGATAATTAAACGCATTGTCGTTATCGGAGTGCCGGCAGCGATGCAGCGCTTGAGCTGGGCATTGAGCGTCCTCGGCCTATTCTTCGTGCTATCGAAGGTTGCGCATCCCACGGCGGCATTGGCGGCCTGGACTGTCGGAATGCGCATCGAAGGTCTGTTGTTTATGCCGGAAATGGCTCTGAGTTTGGCAGTTAGTTCCATTGTCGGGCAGAATCTGGGCGCCAACCGCGTCGACAGAGCATTCGGTGCGGGCTGGGCGGTGACCGGCATTGCAGTTTGCTTGATGGGAACGGTAGCCGTGGGCGTGTTTCTATTCTCTCGCGAGCTAGCCCTAATGATGAGCGCGCACGATCCTGCCACCATTGAGTGCACGACAAGCTACTTGCAGATCAACGCAATCGGCGCAGTCGGCCAAGCAATCAATGCCGTTCTCAGTGGGGCTTTGCAGGGAGCCGGCGATACCAAAGTAACCATGTGGATTTCAATTGTCTCCAACTGGATAATTCGCCTACCGCTTGCCTGGCTCCTGGCTGTGTACATGGGAATGGGAGCTAATGGCGCCTGGATAGCTATGGCTGCTTCGGCCACAATCGCGGCGATTGCAGTGGCAGTGCGATTCAAAACCGGTGGTTGGGTAGATCGAAAAGTCTGAGGACCCCGCTAAATTCTTCGCACTAGTCGAACCCGCGCCCGATTATCGCTCTAGTGCTTTAAGCAAGCTTACAAACGCTGCCCAAATTACGGACTTCCCAGTATAATCGCGCAGTCAGTGACGCGCTAGGCGCGTCTTTTCTGTTTAAGGAAATCGAAAGGTCATGATAATAGTCAACGAAGTATCTAAGGGATTCGGCACGCGGACGCTGTTCGACAATGTCTCCGTCAAGTTCAGCCCTGGCAACAGATACGGTTTAACTGGTCCCAATGGCGCTGGCAAGTCAACGTTCATGAAGATTTTGACCGGGCAAGTCGAGCCAACGAACAGAGGCACCATCACACGTCCTAAAAAAGTTGGCGTTTTGAAACAGAACCAATTCGCCTATGACGATGAGCGAATTATCGACACTGTTGTTATGGGTAACGAGCCTTTGTGGGCCGCATTCAAAGAGCGTGATGCCCTGTGCGAAGTACCTGATTTGACGACTGAGCAAATGACTCGTCTTGGTGACCTTGAATCGATCATCGCTGACGAAGATGGCTACACCGCTGAGTTTAAAGCCGGTGAAATCCTTCGTGGTATCGGTATTCCCGATGACCAACACGAAAACATGATGAACTCTCTACCGACCGACTACAAATTCAGAGTCTTGCTCGCACAAGCTCTGTTCGGCGGACCAGAGGCGCTGCTACTCGACGAACCTACAAACCACTTGGACCTCGAATCGATTCATTGGTTGGAAGAGTTCTTGCATACCTATGAAGGTATTTTGGTTGTAATCTCGCATGACCGACACTTCTTAAACGAAGTCTGCACGCACATTGCCGACATCGATTACGACACGATTATCCTGTATCCAGGCAACTATGATGAGATGGTCGAGCACAAGATGCAAGCTCGCCAATCTGTCGAATCAGACAATAAGGACAAAGCGAAAAAAATCCTTCAATTGCAAGAGTTCGTTGCCCGATTCGCTGCTGGTCAGCGTTCGAGTCAAGTGCAATCACGAAAGAAAGAAATACAAAGATTGGCACCACAGGAGATGAAACGTTCAAACATTCAACGTCCATTCATTCGTTTTGAGCAAGAAAAAGCGATCGGTCGCGAAATTCTGATTACGAAAGGGTTGACCAAAGGCTTCGACGGCAAGACCCTTTTCAAAGATTTAGACCTTGAATTCTTTAGAGGCGACAAAGTTGCGATTATCGGAGCGAACGGAGTTGGAAAGACGACTTTGCTTCGTTGTTTGATGGGTGAGTTGGAGCCTGATGCAGGCACAGTCAAATGGGGCGACAGCTCGACCTGGAGCTACTATCCACAGGACTATCACGACGAAATCAAACCAGGCTCAACCGCTCTCGAATGGTTGATGCAGTATATGAAGGATGAAGGTCATCAATTTGTTCGTGGACTGTTAGGACGTATGTTGTTCTCAGGCGACGAAAGTTTGAAGGCAACGGAAGCCCTGTCTGGAGGCGAGTCGGCTCGTCTTCTGATGGCAAGAATGATGATGCAAAAGAATCCAATTCTAGTATTGGACGAACCAACAAATCACTTAGATTTGGAAGCAGTTTCAGCGCTTGCTGAAGGTCTATCAATTTTCCAGGGCACAGTGTTCATCGTCACACACGACCGTGACTTGATCTCAGACGTGGCAACAAGAATTCTGTCATTCACACCAAGCGGGGTGATCAACTTCTTGGGCAATTACGATGAGTATCTGCAAAGCCACAAATTCAAAGAACCTGCCAAGAAAAGCAAGTAATTACCTAGAGATAGTGAGCGTTTTTCAGCTGCGCGGTTATTTTGTCGTTGGTCTCTGTATCGCTATTCAATCGGTGAAGTTCTTTGAGCGCTGTCATTTTGCGATTCAGTAGGCATAAGTCACCAACGTAAGCCAGCAAGTTGCCTCTGGTGTGATCGACTTTCAATTGTGCTAGCGCAGAATGTGAGTGCCGTTTGATTTCAGAACGAAACTCTTTAGTGACGTTGACTAGTTGATTTCCCTTGCCCCAGCGCCAGATTTGTATTGGTCCGCCCATCCCAGGTTTTGACAAATTCCAATCTTCAGTTACATATTCGATCTGTCCGTTTTCATACAAATCAGCTAGCCGTGGGCTGTTCAATCCCCACTCGTGAGTCGATACTTTCATTTTGCGTGCAGCTCGATCATAATAGTAGATGATCTCGGCGCTCAGGCGTGCATGTCCGACAATTCTAGTCACTCTCAAGGCAGTCATCACTTTACCGCGTCCATCGATTTGATTCGTCACAAAAGGTCCGAAGCATTCCGGAGTTTTGTCTGTCCGTCCTTCGTCACCGGCGAATACTGGCGGTTCTACGGTTTTGCAATAGAGTGTTCGATTACCTTTCTTGATCAGCAACTTCCAGTTGGAACCACCATGTTCGGATATTTTTTGCTGCCACTGTAGTGTCGCTTTGGTACTGCCCAAGGTGCCAGTAGAATTTCCATTGATTTGGCATGGCTGTGAACCAAGATCGTCTACTGAAGGCTCTCGTCGCTCATAGTGACCGTTGGTGTCATCGTAAGAGTATTCATAGTTGTCTATTTTTTGATAGCACTGCTTCTGGACTTCAACGGCGGATTCATCCTGATCTCCAATTGCTGCCAACATCGGTCCACTGATGTTGACGATATCTGCGACATCCTTTTTGCTGACGTAGGAGTCTGAGCCGGCAAGCTTGCCGTTGCGCACGATCTTCAGCTCGCCACTGGTTTTGCTTTTACCCTCATCAAAGATGTATCTGTTGACGATCAGTTTTGCTTTCACTTTTGAATTTTGAGAGGAGAAAATTCTCTTCTGCGTCGGCTGTACCCAATTGGTGTTGTAATACGGAGCCGCCGTCAAGTCAGCATGAGCGCTTTGAGTCGGAATCAGCGCAAGCGATAAGCAAGCTACTGCATGGCTAATCTGAAAAGATGTCTTTGCCGCTTTTCCTCGGACCGTAAAACACTTCAATGTGTTTCCCTCTCTGAAATTCTATTTGTCTGAGCCTGTCCCGGATTGTGGACGAAGTCGTTGTTGCTTCCCGATCAGTAACTTAACTTGGCGGAAAAATTAGGAATGGTGTTTTAATTGACCTGCGCAGCGGACGCAATCTTAAGCAGATTCTGTATCAACAACTTTGTACCCGACTCCATAAACTGTTTCGATGATAGGCGGCTTGCCATCATGCTCGAGCTTCTTTCGCAGATTCTTGATATGAGTGCGAATAATCTCGGGAGACGCATCTTCCTCTGCTTTCCACACTCTGCTCAGCAACGCCTCGGCACTGAAAACGATATTGCGATGACGCATAAGAAATTCCAGCAGGGCAAATTCTTTTGGTACCAATTTGATCGGCTGCTGATTTACCATGACGCAAAACCTGTCTCGATCTAGCTCGACATCGCCGACCTTGAGATTGTTCGCCGTAATCGCCACTGATGATCTGCGGGCCAACGCTTTCACCCGTGCAGTCAACTCGCGCACTTCGAAGGGCTTTGTCAGATAATCATCCGCTCCAGAACCCAGACCTTCCTCTTTGTTTGAGATTGTGGTGTTGGCAGTCAACATAAGAACACTGCCGCGACCCCCACGGGCTCGGTATTCACGGCACAGCTCGACCCCTGAAACTCCAGGCAAATTCCAATCCAAAATCAGTACGTCGTACTCGAAAAGACGAAGCTTTTCCTGTGCGACCGAGCCGTTTTCTTCGGTCTCCACGGTGTGACGGTCGATTTTGAGACAGTCTTGGATTACCTTCAAAATCTGCGGATCGTCTTCCACGACAAGAATCTTTGCCACTCGTTCGCCTCATTATCAGGACGGTCACTGAAGCCGAGCACAGACCGCTCTCGCTCGGTAAATAGTCTAGCAAGTACCGAGGTATATGAAATACATGGTTAATCTCCTGCACCGCTTGGCTTTTCGGAAATGACGACTTCGTCCGAACCGACTTTTATCCGAAATATGCAGCTCATCAGCCTGGTGAGTGGCGTTTCCACGTTTCTGATTGGGGCTGTGTCCCTGCTGGCTTGGACGGCTGGATCGCCCGCTCTGGTTGCCTTTAAGTCCATTCCGTCCTTCCCTTTCATGATTTCTGGTTTGGCGCTTTGTGCCTTGCAGTCGAGGCAGCTTAAGGCGCCCATTCATATCGCCGGTTTGGTCTTTGCCGCGGCGTTGTGTTTCATCTCTGGCCACGATCTGTTCGATTTGCTGATCGCATCTAGTCAAGATTCGCTGGAATCAATGTCGGGCGGTTTCGCCTTCTCTGTATTAAATTCTCTAGCGGCGAACGATGCCTTATCTTTGCTTCTCATCAGCATTGCACTGTTATGTGTGGACCTACCTACGAAGCGTTTTCGTCTAGCCGATCCCTTTACGATCGTGGCTGCTTTTTTATCGATGATGACGCTGCTTGGAGTTATTTTCGGCATCCCAGGTTTTTGCGTCTTTATCTCGTGCTTGCGCATCTCTATGCTCGAAGGCTTCACGATTGCGGCGCTTTCACTTGGTGTTCTCTTCATTCGCCCTGAGCAAGGGCTGGCATCGATTATGACGCGTGATACCGCTGGTGGTGTGCTAGCTCGTCGCTTGCTTCCTGCTGCTGTGCTCGTGCCCTTGTTTTTAGGCTGGTTGCGCATGCAGGGTGAGCACCTCAAGCTCTACACCGCGGAGATGGGTTTGACGCTGCTTGTATCCTCTTTAGTCTTGATCTTCATGACCGTCATATCAGTGAACGCCTGGAGCATCGACCGAATGGACAGAGCTAGAATCAAGGCTATCAAGGAAATGGAAGATGAAATCGCCAGACGAAAAGAAGTTGAGCAACGCTTCAAAGATTTCTACTCCAACGTTTCGCACGAATTGCGTTCACCGATCACTTCCATTCAAGGTGCCTTGCAATTGATTGAGCAAACGATGGACCCTCATAGTTCCCAGCAAATTAGAGAGCTTGTTGGAACTGCTGATATAAGCTGCGCGCGTTTGTTGCGTTTGATCAATGACTTGCTCGACGTTAAACAGATCGAAGAGGGCAAGCTGCACATCAATGTTGCGCGGATTGACACTCTCGAAGTCGTGACGATCGCTGTTGACGGTTTGAGAGCAATGGCGCATGACGCCGGCGTTTCGCTCAATGTGGTTATGGATGCATTGGGATTTGTCATGGCCGACGAAGATCGAATTATCCAGGTGCTTACGAATCTAATTTCGAACGCAATCAAATTTTCCAAAATCAAAGATCAAATCATTGTGAGAATTAGTCAACCAAGCGCTGAGCGCATACGGTTCGCAGTGAAGGATAACGGACCTGGAATTGCAGAAGATCAGCAGCACAAGATTTTTGGAAAGTTCGAGAAGATTGACGAGCAAGATGGACTGAAAAGAAAAGGCTCGGGTCTCGGATTGGCGATATCGAAAGGCATCGTCGAAGAGCACGGGGGATCGATCGGCTTCAATACCGAGATTGGTAAGGGCACGGAATTCTGGTTCGAATTGCCTGTCGCCGATAGTGCAAAGAGTGTACAAAGTGTAAGCACCGTGCTGGCGGCGGAGAAAACTGCTTCGTGAGATTCTCTACAGTGATTTTGACTGCTGGAATGTTTTCACTCTTGTTTTTGAGCGGTTGCGGAAAGACATCGCTGCCCGCATTGACCGTTAAGGCTCCTGAGCTCACTGGTGCTAAGGATTGGCTGAACACGACCAAGCCCCTGAAACTAAGTGAACTGCAAGGCAAAGTTGTCTTGCTAGACTTCTGGAATCTAAGTTGCGTGAACTGCTTTCATACGATTCCAATCTTGAAAGAGTTAGAAGCACGATATCCGAAAGAGCTAGTGGTGATTGGTGTTCACACGCCAAAGTATGACAGTGAGAAGGACAGGAAGCCGCTAGAGGAGGCGGTTCGCCGTCTGGAGATGGCGTATCCTGTCGTCAACGACAGTGACAATGAGATTTGGACTGCATACGGACTGAAAGCCTATCCCACTATCGTTTTGATCGATCCGGAAGGCGGGTTGGTGAAAATGATGATCGGCGAACGCAGCTATCAACAACTCGATCAGCAAGTCAAGGGTGTGATTGATCAATTTAGGGCGAAGGGCGAAATCGACGAGAAGCCGCTTGTCTCGAAGACTAAGTCGGCGACTATTGATACGGAACTGCGTTTTCCTGAAAAACTGTGCGTCGATCCAAAACGCAAGTTGCTTTTCATCGCAGATTCCGGACACAATCGAATCGTGGTTTCAACTCTGGACGGCAAGCTTGTCAATGTAATTGGCACTGGCAAAATTGGCGCTACCGATGGCTCCTATGCAAATGCCGAATTTGATCACCCTCGGGGACTGGCTGTAGACGGAGATAGCCTGTACGTAGCCGATACTCAAAATCAAATGCTCCGTAAGGTGGATTTGAAAAATCAAATTGTCAGCACCATTTCTGGTGATGGTCATTTGACAGAAATTCTTGCACCGCCTGATTTTGGCGACGCTAAAAATGCCAGACTCAATTCTCCATGGGACTTGGTCGTTGCAAACAATAGGCTATACATAACAATGGCTGGTTCGCATCAGCTTTACGTTATGAACTTCAATAACAACCACCTCTATGCCTTTGCGGGCTCGGGTGATGAGGGCCTGCATGACGGACCATTGCTGACCGCCGATCTGGCTCAACCCAGTGGTATTGCATATGGTGCTAACAAAATCTATTTTACAGACAGTGAATCTAACTCCGTTCGTAGTGCAGATACTGATCAAAAATCGGGGAAGGTGAAAACCATTGTCGGCAAAGGTTTGTTTGACTTTGGTGACATGGACGGCACCCTCACCAAAGCTTTCTTGACGCATCCCCTCGGTGTGGCCGTAGCCGGTAACAACGTCTACGTGGCTGACACGCTCAATCACAAAGTCAGGACTATCGATCTCAGTACCAAAATGGTGAGTACCCTTTGGGGCTCTGGAAAAGCGGGGAATGCAGTTGGTGACTATGCGCAGTTTAACGAGCCAAATGGAATTGCGCTTCTCGGACAAAATATGTACATCGCTGACACGAACAATAATGAAATCAAAGTCGGGAACCTGGCTAATGGGCAAGTGACGGCGTTCAAAATTAAGGGACTGACAGCACCGCAGACAGTTTCCAAATCAGGAGAATGAGTGCCCAACAGCACCGCGGACAGTCCCCAAATCCGCAGTATAGTACCTTCATATGCGGTAATGCCTTCTTTATCGCGGATTATCGGTTTTTTTTGCCCTTCATGAATTCAACGATGTGCAGCATTAACTTCCGACAACCCTGTGCATTCAGATGCGCACAGTCAAAAAAATCCTTACGCTCAAATTCAGGCGCACTGCCAAGATCTAGGAATTCTGCACCGTTTCGAGTAACAACGTCGGCTAACTCCTTTCGAAATTTTTCATAAAAACCAGGAGGCAATAATTGACGATTATCTTCCGCGAGCGGCATATTTATGACTAGCAACTTTGTCTGTGCTGTCTGTCTTTCTTGAATGAACAGAGCAAGGAAATCCATCTGTTTTTTGATTAGGGCAGGACGAAGCTTGGCGTAGATTTCTCGATATCGATTAATCACGTTAATCCAGCTGTCAGCGCTGGACTGCCTTGTTTTGATTTGCTCAAGTTCGTCGACCGGCGCAGTTGATTCACCACCGTGCCAAAACATATTCGAGAGTTGAGCAAAGTAGTTCTGAGCATAGCCGCGATGCTGGAAAATCGGCGCAGATTTTTCGTAGATGAAGTAAAGCTTTCCCTCAATGTCGGGCAAGTACATCGCATGGAGATTTATGAAATCTTTCAGCTTGGCGAGAGTCTTGAAGTGATAGGAATCATAGGGGCGAGTGCCATCGCCGAAGTCTCTGGGGGCTACGCCCAGAACGATGAATCGTGGCTTCTTCTGATCGGTTAAACATTTGCGGACCAGCAAACTACTGTCCGAGATCATTGCACCATCTGTACCCATGTTCAAAGTGACAAAGTTGCTCGTCCCTAAAAGAGGGTTGAACTGATTGACAAAATAGAAGGGTCTGAAGTCTCGAGAATTTGTCAGATCGTTAAAAGGAAGTCCAATTACTGACGAACCTAGAAGCATCAAGTCTGGATAGTGCTGCTGTTTCTCACATATAGAGACCAGGTCCTTGACGTGGTTTTCTTCTACCATTGCCACATCTCTGGTACCTGCATGCACTTGGTCATGGAAGAATTCCACCAAAACATTCAGTGCGACAAAAATCGTGAAGGCGACAAGAGTTATGCATGTCAACCTTTTGGAAGTCTTAGCCCAAATAGACAAAAGCTTCTCTGTCATTGTCATCACTGATAATCATAAAGTGGCGCTCGGCGCGCTTACTTTTCCCAGTTCTTGCCGACGTTCAGGTCTACCTTGAGCGGAAGTTGAAGTGGCTGATCCATTTGCATGGATTGAATCACCACTTCTTTCGCTAGTTCCAATTCGTCCTCGGGAACTTCAAGCACCAGTTCGTCATGTACTTGCATAATCAACTTGGTTTTCATCGCGCGAGAGGTCAATTCTTTATCCAATCGAATCATCGCCAGCTTCATCAAGTCCGCAGCGCTGCCCTGGATTGGAGCATTGCAGGCAGCGCGCTCATCAGCCTTTCGGACTGGATCGCTGCGGTCGTTTAAGAATCTGAAGTAGCGTTTGCGCCCCCAGAGGGTGGAAACGTATCCGGTCACTCTTGCTTCGTCGATTGTTTGCGTGAGGAATCCGCGCACTTTCGGATAACGGGCGAAATACTTGTCGATAAACGATTGGGCTTCTCTGGTGGAGATTCCTAAATCTTGTCCTGTTGCGAACGCACCTTGCTGATAGACAAGGGCGAAGTTAAGTGTCTTACCGATTCTTCGCATCTCGGATGTAACTTGCTCGATCGGAACATCAAAGATTTCACCAGAGGTGCGAGCATGGATATCTTGATTCTTGTTGAATGCATCAATCAGAATTTCGTCCGAGCACATATGCGCAAGTAAGCGCAACTCGATTTGCGAATAATCCGCAGAAAGAAGGAACGATTGAGGATCCTGCGGGATGAATGCCTTGCGGATGCGCCGCCCCACCTCACTTCTAATCGGAATGTTTTGCAAGTTGGGATTCGAGCTTGATAGTCGGCCTGTGGATGTGGTTGCTTGATTGAATTCTCCATGTAGTCTGTTATCGCGAGGAGAAATTGATTTTGGCAACGCATCAACATATGTCGATCTCAATTTCGAAAGCTGTCGGTATTCAAGAATTTTCGGCACGATGACGTGCTCTTTTGCCAGCGCGTCGAGCACGGTCGCGTCTGTTGAATAGCCGGTTTTCGTCTTGCCTTTTGTCTTCAGATTTAGTTCTTCGAAGAGGACTTTCTGTAGTTGTATAGGTGAATTGATATTGAATGGATGATTGGCCAGTTCGTAAATCTCACTTTCAAGCCGAGCCAGGTCACTCGATAGTTCAACAGAAAACTGATTCAAGTAAGGCAGATCGAGGGCCACTCCATTTTGCTCCATTCTGGCAAGAGTGCCAGCCAGAGGGATTTCCATCTCGTACAAGAGATATCTCTGGTCGTGGTCCAACCGGGTCATGTAGAGGCGAGTCAGTTCAAGTGTAACGCGCGCATCGTCGGCTGCGCTTGTCGCTACTTTATCGACGGCAGCAAAGTTGATCGTCAACTGTTTCTTTCCGGCAGCTGCACTTTCGGTTGAACGGACGGTCGAATAGCCTAAAAGTCTTTCAGATTGATCCTTCAAGCTGTGCTTATCATCAGGGTTTACTAGGTAACTGGCCAGCATCGGGTCGAAGAGGATGTTTTCCAATTTGATACCTTGCAGGGAGAGAGCATTCATTTTGGCTTTGCAGTTCATCACCACTTTGCCAATTGATTTGTCTTCAAACAAAGGTTTGAGCGTCTGAGAAATAGCCTCAGGAGTTAGTTGATTCGCCTCGGCATGGTGAACCGGAACATAGGCAGTCTCCACGGCCCATGATTGGGGATCATAGTTGTCGCTCAACTTCAACGCGTGCTCGGAATCCAGGCTCAGGTCCTTGCTCCAGGCAAATGCGTAACCGAGAATTTCTGATTCGAGCGAACTCGCTCCGGACAATTCCAGATCCACACAAAAGACTGGACATGAAGATAACTTACTAACGACCGAATCTAAGTCGGATCTGCTGATCACCACATCTGGTGTCGGAGGCTGAGCCAACGTCGGGATTGGTTCAATAATGATTGTTGCCGACTCCACTTGCACCGCTACGGCTGCTCCTCCACCTCCGTTACCGCCGCTGACCTCATAGGCGCTGACTTCGGTAACTCGAGCACTTCCGCCTGATGTTGCCACTCCTGCGGTGGCATATTCATTGAATCGTGCCATGATTTTTGGCAAGCGATTTACCATCGTCTTGAATTCGAGATTTCTGAAATATTCCTGCACCGCCTCTAGTGGCGGCGAATTCAACTGGCAATGGTCGAAGTCGAAGTCCAGCTGAACGTCCATGACCATGGTGGCACAACGCTTACTGTCGAAGGCGCTCTGTCTGCCGTCCGTAAGCTTTTGCTTGACTGACTTTGATTTGATTTGATCAAGATGTTCGTAAATTGCTTCGACGGTTCCATATGTTGTGAGCAGTTGAACTGCCGTCACAGGTCCGATTCCGCGCACACCAGGAATATTGTCTGATGTGTCGCCGCACAGTCCCTTGTAATCGATTACTTGTTCCGGCCAGACGCCGAGCTTTTCAAATACTTTGGCGCGGTCGTAGACGATCAATTCCTTTTGACCCGGCATCAAAACGCGCACTGAGTCATTTGTATCATCAACGAGCTGGAATGCGTCTTTATCTCCTGTGAGAATTTGGACTTTAATGCCTTTCTCAACAGCTAGTTTAGTCACCGTTCCAATCACGTCGTCAGCTTCAAACCCTTCCAGCTCGTAGAGTGGAATGCCAAGAAATTGCACTGCCTCTTTGATCAGCGGCCACTGCACAGCCAGGTCATCAGGCATTTCGCTACGGTTCGCTTTGTAGTCAACGAATTCTTTTTCTCTGAAAGTTGGTCCGGCTAAATCGAAGCAAACTGCCAGACCGTGAGGACGCTGTTTCTCGATCACGTCAAAGAGAGAGTTGAAGAAGCCATACACTGCCCAAGTTGGTCGCCCGTCTTGTCTTCGCAAGCCTGATTTGAACAATGCAAAAAAGGAACGAAATGCTAGTGAGCTGCCATCAACGAGAACCAGGGTTTCATCTGGCTTCATTTTTTTCTCCTTTGTCTAACTTATCTTGGGCGCGAGTTGCCTGATAAAGCCTCGGTTAGCACTCGACCTTCACACAATGAAGGTTGCTCAATCCCCAGTATGTTGGTGATTGTCGGCGCGATATCCGCAGGACTTGAGGTTTGCCCAAAGCGCCCGTTTTGTACGTTGCTGCCCGAGATGATCAGAGGAACCTGCGTATCATAATTATATGGTGATCCAGTCGTAGTGCCAGTTGATTCAGAAATAAAAATGTGACCCGGTCGGGGCATGACAAATAATTCACCGCTCCTGCCCCAGTAGTAGCTCTTTCTCACGGCATCCATTAACGGTCCACTGGGCAGCTGATTCGTGAAGAATTGGGCAGCAGTATATACTTCTCCGACGCCCGCTATCGAATGTGCCATCTTGGCTGAAAGTGCCTCAACATCTGGTTGGCGATACTTTTGCTTATCGATCGCATTCAGGTTTAGATATAGATTTGGTGGTTCGAAAGATTCTATCCAGTCTTCCGCACCCAGCCTGGCATCAAGTTGTGAGTCAAGCGCCGTCTTGAAATTCTTGACGTCGATGCGGCTCGAATCCAAGCCGCGCTCTTTCAAAAACTCCGGAATCGGCGCCACGCCATGGTCTGCAGTGAAGACAATCAAGCAGTTGTCCAGCCCTACCTTCTGGTCTATATGCTGAATCAATCCAGAAATAGATTGATCTAAACGTAATGTAAGGTCCTCGACTTCTTGACTGTAAGGTCCGAACGAACTTCCCAGCAACTCACCGGCGCTGAAGCTGACGGAAATCATGTCGGCATCTGTATGCATTCCCAAACTTTCTTTGTCGACTGCCTCTTTGGCGAAATCGCAGATCATTTGATTCGACCACGGCGTCATCGCGAAAGCACTGTAATACGCCTCGCCTGGCGCGCTGGCGCCACCTGTGATTACGTGCGGGAATTGCTTTCCATCACCGACAATACCTTTTTCGTGTGGATAATCATCATGTGTCGAGGCCGTGTATTGTGTTTCCGGAAGCAGTCGCTGCCAGGGTTTCCCCAGGTATTTATCAGCGTAATGAGTGTCATTGAACGCCTGTGCCCAACCGGCAAGTTCCGATCCGAATTGAGCCGATGTGACGAATGCGCCAGTCTTGGTGTCCCACCAGTAAGCTCCATTAGCAAGTCTTCCCGCCAGTAGCAGGGCGGAACGGTCTTCCAATGAAATGGTAACGACTTTGCTGCGACCGTTGGTCGCTAGTTTCATCTGATCACCAATCGTTGTTCCTTGCATGAAGTGGCTGCTACTGCCGGTGCCGTTAGCGCCGACAACTTTCATTGCATCATCAGAAACAGCAGATATCGGTTTATTTTTGCGGCGATCGTACCATTGGTCGCCAACTATTCCAGTCGCCCAAGGGTAGGCTCCTGTTGCGATGATTGAGTGTCCGACTGCCGTTTGGGTGCTGGCGTTTCTAAATTTGCAATCCGTAAAAGTGGCACCACGGTCCATTAGCAACTTGATACCACCCGAGGTGAACTTATCCAAGTATCGCGGAATGTAGTTGTATGAAAATTGATCGGCAATCAGTAGAACGACAAGTTTTGGTCGAGATGGCGATGATTGTGCCTGTACCGGCAAGATCTGCAGGCATAGAAAGATCGAACCGAGCGCTAGCGCCGTCAGTCGGCGGAATCGCTCTTGTGATGCCCTCTTGACCATGGTGAAGAGTAACTCCAAAACATGGTTCAAACACTGGATGGCGACCAAAGTTCATACCTCCCTGGATCCGTCGGCAACTGAGCCGCAAAATGTAGGAGTTAAGTTTACTAATACCGGCGTCAAAAAGGTTTCAATGTCTTTGCAAAGAACCTGTCAGGAGGCGGATTTTCTCTCCGGTGCCGTACTATCTTGATAAGCCTACAGCTAGCGGCTGAGGCACTCCTGGGACAGAACAGCCCAGAATTCAGATTTCCTCCAGGAAATTTGGGCGACCTTACATCACCAGCAGAGAAGAAGGTAACAAATGGGCAAGGATCAAGCGAAAAAAGAAAAAGCAAACGATAAAGCAAACGATCGAGTCAAGATACTTAAGAAAGCGGTCTTGGCAGGCGTCGGCGCCACTAGCAACGTAGAACGTGTGAAAGCAGCTCTGAGCGATGCTATGGAAGATTTGGTCAAAGTGGGTCAAGACCTATTAGACGAATTGGAAGACAAAGGCAAAGGCAAAACTGAAAACTTCCAGCATTTCCTCAGAAATCTGCAGGATGAAGCTGGCAAGCGCACTCAAGACGCAGAAAAGAAAGTGTCATCCAGGTTCTCCGGCTCAACAAAGAAAGCCGCCAAAGAATTTGGAATCGCTACTCACGAAGACCTTTCAGAAATTCTGGAACGTTTACATGCTCTTGAAGAAGCAGTTCACGGGCCAGGCGAAGACGAAAGCGAAGATGGTGATGGCGCAGAGCCCGGCACTAAGAAACGTGGTCGTAAAAAAGCCAACCCAAACAACAACTAAATAAATAAGTAACTAACAAACTAGCGAACGAAAATAGAAACAACAAGCAGAGCAACCCTAAAGCATATCCGCCGGAACCGGCGGTATCTGCTGAATCTGCGCACTATTGACTGGATTGGTCAATAAAGTTTCAGGCGAATTAGTGATCACCGGAAGCGGTGTTCGCAGTTGGAATTCGCACGCCAAGCCGGGACATTCATGCTGGTCGTTCTGCTCTGTAACTTTGCACCAGTCGGGCTGGTCTGACGGTATCGGTTCACCTGTAGGATTTCCCATACTATTTTGTCCAACTGACGCCACCAGATCGCGTATGACAACAGACCAGCTTACAGCTGGTGCAGAACCCGTTCTCAACGCATCTTGGCAGTAGTAAAACAGTTGCCCACTGGGAATTCGAATATTTCCGAACGGATAGAAGTTGAAAATCATCGGCCTTGGTTTACTAGTGTTAAACAATTCATCGGTGGTCAGAAACACGACTGGTGAATTTGTTCGTTGTAATAAGGTTGAGGCGGCAAACTCGCTGTATTTTTTACCCTCGACGACGGTATCTGCTGCCAGCCGTGCGTTTTCGATGGTCGTCACTACGTCGAATGATTTCGTCAGCCAAAGTTTTGAGTTTGCGGAAACTTCAGTTTCAGGTTTGAAAAAGTCCGACTCATCAACTGGTTTCGTGCACGGTGTGAAAACAAACTTGCGAGAAATAATATAGGCAACGGTTGGTTTGTCAATTCTATATATGCCGTCTTTGCAGAGTCTAAAAGCCTGAGCGCAAAGCTCGTAAGTCGTTGTACCGACTTGGTTCGCAGTCGTCGTTGTGCGCTGAGCGAGCATACTTGTTATGCGCAGATTGGCGCGGTCTTCCTCATGAGCGGAGACGGACGCCGTCAGCGCATCAATTTTGTCTTTTACAAGTTCCCTTTGACGCGCCACCCCATTTGGTATCGCCCCATCTTTTGCTGGAGGAACTTCCAGACCCAATCTATTGAAGCGATTGATTACTGAATTCAACTCTTGGCGTTCAATGTAGATTTTTTGCTCGAGCTGATTGAGTTCCGCAGAGGCTCTGGCAATCACCATTCTAGCAACCGCAGCAGACTCGACAGCGGCCAGATTTGTGCTATAAATCGCTTTCAAATAGTTATTGACGAATTTGTCACTGTAATCGTTTCGCCCTGCCAGTTTGCACTTGCCCTCTTGATCGACAAAAAGTGGCAGTGCGTTTTGCGGAAAACTGACCTGTGGTGAACTGGAAAGAGTGCCCGTATAGATTGCAAAGGCTCGGCTCAAGGCCGTTTGTCCGATGCCGCCTGGTCCTGTCTGGTTGAGAATGGCGTACTGTCTGGCTCCAGTATCAATTGCCAGACAACTGTTCGGCTTCGATTCGTTGGTTGGAGTGTTAGTTTCTGGTTGGAACTTCATGAGCGGCGTTGAGCTATTCCATTTGGCTTCAAGCAACTCATACAACTTTTGCTCTTTGACCTCGGCACCCTGACGTTTCAACCAGTGGTACAGTACAACGCTGAAAGCGTCTGAAGGAGACATTCCTGGCAATACTGGTTGCAACGATGGCGCCAAGCTTCCTTTACCAGGAACTTCAGTGCCAACGGTTTGCTGCCAGTCCCCTGTGCCGCTCAGACTCGGTGCTGTCAGCAACGACATCGCGGAATCAATTACTGGTGGCAACCCATCTGGAAAGCTGATCACCATGGTCGACTTATTCGGAGCCAGTCTGGGAGCCGAAATTAGTGCGCAATATTTTTTGCTGACGGTTTTAATCGGGTCCGAAGTACTTTTGGGCTTCGTCTGAAAGACCGCTTCTACGAGCACCGCATATGGAGCCTCATCTTTTTTAGAAGGCTCAAAGAGATCAGGCGGTTCTATTAAGCGAATCTTGCCTGAAGGCCAGCTGTTAGGCGGCACAGAAGCCTGCTTGTAGCGTCCGAGCTTCAATCGAACTTCGATCAGTGAAAGGTCTGGCGATGATTTGTCGCCTGCCATCATTCTATAAACATCGCGATAGATGTTGTTCGGTTTTGATGTTGTGTTGGCATACAATTGAGTCGAGCTTTCTGAAGTTTGCGCCTCCATCAAATCTGGCTCGGCTGCTTCGTGCAGACGGATTCTGAGCTCCTTTTCTATCTTCTTCGCCTCGACCAAATCTTTGTTGATCAGATCTGTCATGATCTGGCGCTTCAAGCGTTTTGCGATCGAGGCGTCGACTGCAAGTGTCTTGTAGATGGTATTGAGTCCGGTGACTCTCTTGTATCCATGCACATAACTAAATGTGCCGGCATCATCCGATGCCTGATCGCAGAGCCCGACTGTTCCGAAGCTGCCGCTCTCAACGTGAATTTGAGACAACTGCTGCGCCGCATACAATGCCGCCAATGCAGCCGTATCGACATTGCGTTTGTGATGCCCCGACATTCCAAGGCACAGCACATACAATGCCATAACGGTACTTCCAACCGTGGTGATCAGAGCCAGCTGGAGAATCGCGTGTAAGTCATTGCCCTTGACTGATCGCACGGTGCTCGATTCTGGCTCGCTGCGAGTGGCAGAAGGGCGCTGATCAGTCTTTTCGCTGGATTTGTCCATATAAACCTGGTGATCAACTGTTTGCGATGATAGCACCGTGAGCGCTCTGCTACCATTGCTATCAAGGCAAAACTAATGAAGCGCACATTGTTGACATTTTTGATGCTCGCCGCGGTTTCGACAAACCCGGTATTTGCTTTGGCCGAATCTGAAGAGGCGGGCATCAAGCGAATAGTCGCGTTGACTAATGCCCAGTCATACGTCAAAGCGACCAATCTTTTCGATCGATTGATTGAAGCCAATCCCGACAGTCCCCAATTGCGCCTTGCTGGTGCCAGACTTTATCGACGAATGGGCATGTTTGCTCGTGCGATGTCCGAGTACAAGTTGCTTATGAAAGCCGATCCGACTTTGATCGAACCGGTGATCGCGCTCTCGCAGATGTATATGGAATATTTGAATCTGCCGCAAGCGATGACTCTGGCGCGGCATGCAATCAGCCTCAAGCCAAACGACAAGGAGGCGCGCATTGCGCTCTGTACAGTATTGATTGCCAGTGATTACTTAAAGGAAGCGGAAGATGAACTGGGCAAGCTTCAACAACAAGCTGGTTTAGACCCAGAAGTGAATTACGTCGGCTACAAACTCTATCTCAAGCGTGGACAGATAGGAAAGGCGCGTCAACAGCTGGAAGCCGCCATGAAGTTGGATCCCAGTAACGGTCAGTGGCTGCTTGATTTGAGTGAACTGGGCCAGATGCAGGGTGATTACGCAATCGCCAATCAATGCTTGCAACGAGCTTTATATGCTGATCCGCTTTCAGTCGATAAGCTCAGTCGCATGGCCACTTTGCAGGAGTATTTTCTGCAAAATTACGACCAGGCTGGCATGCAGTATAAGCGCATCCTGGCAATTGACCCTGATTCAGTCACTGCGTTGGCCGGGTTGGACCGATGCAAGACGAGAAAAAATGATCTTGCCGGCATGCTCAAGGTTCAGATCAGAGCTCTGGCTGCTCGTCTAATCAAGTTGATGGTCTGAGAACAGTAGCTGTCGTTACTGAGCGACTTTGCTCAATACGCGCTTTGGTCCGTGAATTGGATCTTCAATAACAACCGTTTGATCCCGCTGTGGACCAACGCTGACAATCGCGATTGTCACATCCATTTCTTCGGCGAGGAAATCGAGATAGTGTTGAGCGTTGGTGGGCAGATCTTTCAAGCTGCGAGCTGAACTTGTTGATTTCTTCCAGCCAGGGAACGATTGATAAATCGGTTCCATGCGTTGGAATGAGCTGCCGATGCTAGGCAATTCTTTGTAGGTCTTTCCGGTTTCTTTGTCTTTGTAAGCGACGCAGATTTTGATTTCATCAAAGTCGTCAAGCACATCCAATTTTGTGATGGCCAGACAATCGAGTCCATTGATACGCACCGCATAGCGACCTAAAACAAGGTCGAACCATCCGCAACGGCGTGGTCTTCCGGTTGTGACACCGACTTCTGCCCATGCAGTTCCTATCTGTCTCAGATGTTCACCAATTTCACCGGTTTGCTCAGTCGGGAACGGACCTTCGCCAACGCGCGTCATGTAGGCCTTCGAAACACCAATGACTC
>JBBQFO010000057.1:0-24696 GCA_038322035.1 Candidatus Obscuribacterales bacterium | reverse complement strand
CTAAATTCCAGCGCCGTGCAAGAAGACGTCGACGGGATCGGTAGAAGTAGGAGAAGTAGGCGTCTCTTCTTCTTCGTTTACAGGAGCAACAGGCGTCGACGGTTGCAAAGATTCTATGCAAGCGGTGACGGATTGTAGTTGCTTTTCCAACTTGCGAACTTTGTCTTTTAGGCTTTTGATGGCTTCTGCCTCAATATCGGGCACTTCGTCTTTGACTTTCTGCCCGTCGCGATAAATCACTCGTCCAGGAACGCCGACGACCACGGAATTATCGGGAACATCTTTAAGCAAAATGGAGCCGGAAGCGATGCGGACGTTATCGCCGACCATGATATCGCCCTGGATTTCGGCTCCGCTGCCGACGACAACGCCGTTCCCCAATGTGGGATGGCGCTTCGTGCCTCGGCTGGCCGAGCCCATGCGGGCAGCAGCGCCAGCGCCGAGCGTTACACCCTGATAGATAGTGACGTCGTCCCCGATGATAGTCGTCTCTCCAATCACTACACCCATGCCGTGGTCGATGAAGACTCGCCGGCCCAATGTCGCACCTGGATGGATCTCGATCCCGGTCGATACTCGGCTGAAATGGGAGACACATCGAGCTAGCGTATAAAACTCGTGAGTCCAGAGCATGTGCGAGAGCTGGTGCATGGTCACAGCGTGAAAGCCTGGATAGCAAAGAACCACTTCTAGCCTTGATCTCGCAGCGGGATCTTGGTCGAAGATGGCATCGATATTCTCTTTTATGCGCCGTAGTATCATGCCGAAATGCTCCAAATTCAGATTAGTATTGCCTCTTGACAAGTTTGGACGGGTTTAAAGACCCCCCTGAAAAGGGAATCTATGTAAGTGAACAGGAATTTCCATATTAATAATGTTCGGAAACAGGGTGTCACAACCGTCCAACTGCGTAGTTTCCCCATACTTACGGGGTTTTTAAGGATTATTCTGGGTTAAAAGTTACCACTTGATTGTCGAAAGTGTCAGGTATTCGGATACAAGACAAGATGTCAGGAGGGTGGAAATGACTGCTATAGCCCTCAAAAAAGTTCACAGAATGCGAGCCCGTTAGGTTTTCAAGTTTTCGTTATGACAAACGATTGGAACAATTTCTCGATAGGCAAGGTGGATCCCAAGGATGCCACGCTCCCGCCTGCCGCTGTTCCACTCGGCACTACTCTCAACTTGGCCAGTCTGAGACCGCAAGACCGCGCTGTCCAAACAGCTTCGGTAAGTTCTCCTGCAGGTGGCGGAAGCTTCACGGATGCTGGCGCAGGCTTCATCACCGGTGTTGGTAAACAAGCGATCGGCACGATGGATTCCCTACTCGGTGTCGACAATGTTCTCCTCAAAAAGAATATTGCGGCTGGTGGGAGCGGCATGGGCGCAGAGGGCATGGGCTGGTTGCCTATGGCCGGTAAGGTGATGCACGGTTTAAGTCAGACCGTCTCGGTCGCTTATCACAATCCAGATGCGATTCTCGCCATACCTGGTCAATTGGCCAACCAATGGAGCTCCGGCGACATGCGCACCAGAGGCGACATGGCTGGTCAAGCTGCATTCATCGTCGGTTCTTTGTTTGTCGGCGGCGGCGGCGCTGCTAAAGCTACGAATATCGCTGGGGATTTGCGCGAAGCATCCGTCCTCACCAAGGGAATGACCACCCTCGGCGAATCTGGCAATACGTTACGCGCTCTCGAAACTACAGTTACCGGATTGCGCGGTTCAACTGTGCTTGGCGATGCAGCCAACCTGACCAGAACTACAGCATTAGCTGGCGACGTCACTGCAGAAGCAGGATTGTTGACTCGATCAGCCGGAATTATGGACCAGACTGCGAGTGGTTTGGTCAAGACCGGAAGCTTCGCTGAGAAAGTTTTGCCTGCCACTGAAGGGGCGACAAAGTTCCTGGTCAGAGGCGGTGAAACAGCATCAAGTCTCGGTCTTGGCGAAATGTCAATGCCGAATCGCTTCTTGGGTCTACAGAGCACTGAGCAAGGAGCTGGCGTGGTCAGCAAATTCCTGCAGCGCTTCAAAGGTGTACCTGAAGTCGAAACAGCCCTGGGCGGAACTGTTCAGAGCATTCCGAAATTCGGCAAAGGCGCCGCTCTCACAGAAGATTTAACTGCCGCTGGCAAAGTTGCTGATCTGACTGGCGACGCTTCAAAACTTACGAATCTTACCGGCGATGCTGGCAAGCTCACCACTCTCACTGCTGATGCCGGTCACGCTGGCACGTTGGGTCGTCTGACAACTGATGCAGAAAGAATCGTTGCGGGCGGAGCCGGCAAGGTTGAGACCGTTCAGGCCGCTGAGCATTTGGCTCCTCATATCGATCAATTCGCTGAACAAGCCAGACTGCTAAAGACAACCGGAAATGTCGGTGCTCATGCATCACCGCTGGCTGAACTCGAAACTGGTTTGACCAAATTCAAGGCTGCAGGTACTACCGCTGATCGCATCGAAACTCTCGGTCAATTGAACAAGACGGTCAATGTTTTCGAAGTTCAGGGTGTTGAAACGTCTGCATTGCGCAGCTCGCTGACTCGTTTGCAAGCCGAAACACAGACTGTTGAAAGAATGTCACAGCTACGCACTGCAACTTCTGAAATTGCTGAGCACTCTACAACACTGACTTCGCAAACTGCCGAATTGACCACAAAGTTCGGTGCAAGGGCTTCCGTTCAAGAGTTGGATTTGGCTACCAAACAACTTGCGCAAGCCGGCACGGTTGCTGAGAAAGCGCGAGCTCTTACTGCTGTTGAAAAAGCGACTGCCAAGGTTATCGCCGATTTGCCTGCTGAATCCAGTGCGGCACTGCGCACTACGGTTGAATCGTTGCGAGCACCAATCCAATTTGCAGCGAAATCTGAAGCCGCTGAAGTTATTGCCACGCAAATCGCCGATCGTTCTGCCTCGCTCACTAAGCAAGTTGCAGAACTGACATCAACATCAACCAGTCCGGCCGTTCGTGAGTTGGATCTTGCCACCAAGCAGTTGGCTCAAGCTGGAAATGCTACTGAAAGAGCGCAAGCTCTATCGGCAATTGAGAAGGCGAGCGCCAAGGTTGTTGCCGATCTTCCTGCTGAATCGGCTGCTGCACTAAGAAGCACCGTTGAATCTCTAAAAGCTCCAATCCAAGTTGCAGCCAAAACTGAGGCCGCTGAAGTAGTTGCCAGCCAAATCGCAGATCGCTCTGCAACTTTAACCAAGCAAGTTTCCGAGTTGACCTCTACTTCCACCAGTCCAGCAGTTCGCGAGTTGGATGCTGCCACCAAGCAGTTGGCTCAAGCTGGAAATGCTACTGAAAGAGCACAAGCTCTATCTGCCGTTGAGAAAGCTTCAGCCAAAGTGATGACTGAAGTTCCTGCTGAAACAGCGACGGCGCTACGCAGCACAGTGGAATCACTGAGAACTCCTGTACAAGCCGCTGTAAGAAGCGAAGTCGCTGAAGTTGCCGCCACTCAAATCGCCGAACGCACTTCTGCTTTGACCGAACAAACAAGCGAAATCGCAGCGAAGTATGGCAGCAAAGGTTCTGTTCAAGAACTCACTAATGCCACCAAGCAGTTCAATGAAGCTGTCACTGCTAGCGAGAAAGCACAGGCTCTTGGCGCTGTTGAAAGAGCCTCCGCCAAAGTTGCCAACGAAATTCCTGAAGCTGGTGCCTCTCTGACGAAGACTGTCGAAGGTCTCAGAGCTCCAGTTCAAACAGCGGTCAAAGTTGAGCAAACCGAACTTGTTGCGACACAAATCGCTGAACGTTCCAATCAGTTGGCTGCCGAAACTTCTCAGCTCTCAGCCAAGTTCGCTGAGAATGCAGCTGTTCGTGAAATGAGCACAGCCTCAAAAGAATTCTCTCAAGCGACGAATGCAGTTGAAAAAGCTGAAGCCTACGCAAAAATGGAAAAGGCCGCAGTTGCTGTCAAAGATTTGGGACCAGAAGGAGCCAAGGTCGCACGCACCGTCGAGTCGCTCAGTGCCCCAGTTGAGACTGCTGCCCGTGCTCAAAGAATTGAAAGTGCAGTCGTTCAAGTTGAAGAACGCGTCAGCTCGTTAACGAATCAAACGCGGACCCTGGCTCAAGATCTGGCCGTTGAAGGCAAGGTTCCAGCCTCAGTTCGTGACCTTGATGCCGCAGCAGCTCGCATGCAGCAAGCAACCACCGCTTCCGAAAAGGCCGAAGCTTTTGCAGCAGTGCGGAAGTCTGCCACTGAAGTAGCCGCTGAATTCCCAGGCAAGTCAACTCAAATCAGCAAGACTGTTGAAGCAATGGCACCGCACGTTGAGCAGGCAGAGCGCTTGACGCAATTCGAAAATGTGTCTTCGAAAGTAGTGTCTCATGCCGATGATGTAGCTAAAGAAGCAGCTCTGTTCAAAGCAACAAATCCAGCCCTCAAATCCGAAGCCGCGTTGGCCGATTTGCAGACTAGCGCAAGCACTTTCAAGGCAGCCACTGCAACTGAACGCACCGAGCAGCTAGCGCAAATGAACAAGAACTTGCGCTTGGTCGAAGCGGAAGTCGGCGAAGCGAAAGTAGCCGGATTGCGTACAAGCGTAGCTCGCTTGGAAAATGAAGCCGGCACATTCGAACGCATGGCCACTGTCGACAAATCCGTTGCTCAGGTTAGCGAACAATCGCGATCACTGATTCGTCAAGTTGCAGAACTCGACGCGAAGACGACGAATACCGCAGTCAAACTTTCACTGGATAACATCAGAACTGCTGCCACCGAAACTGGTACCGCAAATGCTCTGAGCCGCACCGAGTTACTCGCGCAGCATGCCAACGATATAGCATTGGTCGAGCGTGAACTTGGCACAGTAGCCGGTGGGCAGATGCGCAAAGCGATCGCCGATCTGGATCGCGCCACTGCTACGGCCAGAACCAATTCAATTGAGTTAGTCGAATATCAAGGCGCCAAGATCACCCAACAACTTGGCTATTTGCAAGAAGGCAACCTCGGTTCACGTGTTCAAGCCTTGCGTCTGGAACAGTTGCAGCATGATGTTGCCGTAATGAAGTCGATGGTTTCAGCTGACTCTCTAGCCGCACCACATCTGTTGAAATTGGAAGAACAGATCAAGGGCGTTGATGCGGTCGCCAACATTTTGGCCCACCCTGAAGTAGCCAGAGCTCCTGGCAAAGAGTTGTTTAGATTGGCTCAGAGTGCTGATTCTGCGACCGCAACGGCAGCTGCCGATCGACTAGTTCTCAGTGGCAAAGTTGAGAAGCTTGGCGAAGGTCCTGTATCCGGCTTGATTTCAGAGCGTGCACAGTTCTGGAACTCACAAAATAAGGTGACAGCTCTAGAAGACACTGTCAAAGCTAAGCTGTTCGAATCTGGCAAGCTGTTTGGACTTCCATTCGGCGATCCGATCTTGAGGAAGACGTTGAGCGACATCGCCTGGGCTACCGGCGGTCTACTCACTCTTGACGGAAATGTCGGCTACAACTTGAACAAGATCGCTGCTATGGCTCGCGATAACGTTCTTAGCGCTCAAGCTGAAGCACAAGCACGCAAAGACGATCAGCCTAAGAAAGAAGCAGAAGTTAAACCAACCGAAGTCAAACCAGCCAATTCGCAAGGTCAAACAACAACAACGTCGAGCACCACTCAAGCTGGTAACAGCGGAAATGGAAACGGCAATTCGATTGCCGGCGGAAACGTACAAGCGACCAGGTTCTCCGAGAGTTCAGGTTCGGAATCCTACACTCGCACATCACAGCAAGTCGTTTTCAAAAGTGATGCTCAAGAAGCGAAGATGTCGCCAGTAGCTCAAGTTTATGGCACACCGAAGTTCTTGGCTTCTGAAGAAACCAACAACATTCCAGCCGGAAGCTTCCCAAGTAATGGCGCTAGCTGGTGGTGGAAGCAACAGCATGGTGGCAATCCATGGGGCTTCCAACGCGGTCCCGGAGCTGCTCCTGTAGTTCAAGAAGACGTGAAGCAGTCCGTTCAAATCACTCCACGAGCTCGTGGTATTGCCGCAACTCCTGGAGACGATCTGACTAAGATCGCCCAAGTGCGTTTCCCGATTCCACGTGTCATGGACGTCTCAAATCAGGCAATGTTGCTCAATAGCCCTAATCAATTCTCCTCGAAGGCCGGAAGACAAGGCGGAATTGGTGCCGGTGGCGGTGCCTCGAGAAGCTGGACGACAGTGGATTGGAGTCAGATCGGCGCACACCGTGCCGGTACAACGGAAGGCGGCAAAGGCACTAAGGACTTAGCCAACTTGGAGAAGGACGAAGAGCAAGGAATCGACGGAGCTGGCAGCACCGTTACCGCTCAGAATCAGCCTGGTGGACCAACCTTCAGTCCAAGTGCCAACGATCCAAAGGCAGTCGATCCAAACGATCCAAATACAGTGGTCGCTCTCAATACCCAACAGAAACAAGACGATGACAACTTCGCCAAGGTCTAGGTCAACTTAAGTTCAGGTACAGAGTTGAGACTAAATCAATGTCTTGGCTGAGTCTAAGCTACGTAGCGCTTCATGGCGAGTACAGTGTTGTGACCGCCAAAGCCTAGAGCTTCGGTGAGGGCATAGTCAACTTTGGCTTCTCTGCAGACATTTGGAATGAAGTCGAGATCGCATTTTGGATCTGGATTGTTCAAGTTGATCGTCGGATGCAATTTCTGATGGTGAAGCGAAAGTGCAGTAGCCGCCGCTCCTATGGCTCCGGCGCCACCAAGAAGGTGTCCGACCATAGATTTGGTGCTTGAGATAGCCAGCTTGTAAGCGTGCTCTTTGAACACTGATTTGATCGCCATTGTTTCGCGCTCATCGTTGAGCAAGGTCGAAGTGCCGTGAGCATTGATGTAATCGATGTCGGTAGGTTCGATTTGTGCATCGCGTAGTGCTTCGCGAATAGCTCTCGCTGCACCGTCGCCTGTGGCTTCTGGAGCGACTATGTGCGAAGCATCGCAAGTGGCGCCACCGCCTACAATCTCAGCGTAAATTGTGGCATCGCGACGAAGTGCATGTTCGAGTTCTTCGAGGATCAGAATTACTGAGCCTTCGCCGATTACGAATCCGTCTCTGTCGACTGAGAAAGGGCGACTAGCTTCTTTTGGAGTGTCGTTTCGGCGTGATAATGCCATCATGTTGTTGAATGAGGCGACTGTAAATGAGTTCAAACACGCTTCGCTGCCCCCGGAAATCATTACAGCGGCGCGATTGTCTCTGATGTACATAAAGGCGTCAAATAGTGAATCTAAGCCACTTGCGCAGGCTGTTGCATCGCTCTTAGCACGCCCCTTCGCACCATGGGCGATGGCGACCTGACCAGATGGTGCATTCGGCATCAACTTGATGATTGAGCGAATGCCGATCTTCTTCGGACCGCCTTGCATCAGTTTGATGTGGTCCTCAGTGGTTGTGATAATGCCGCCGACACCGGTTCCGATGAATGTACCGACCCTTTCTGCATTGGTATCGCGAATGTTTAGATTCGCATCTTCAAGCGCAAGTTTTGCTGCTGCCATACTGAAGAGCGTGACTCTATCCATCTCTTTGAGCATTGAGCCAACTCTGCGAGCGTCTGAATAGAAATCTTGAATGTTGAAGCCTTTCACTTCTGCTGCGATTCTTACTGACAAACCGATTGCTTCAGCATCGAACTGTGTGATGTATGAGACACCACTGTCGCCTCGCAGCATTGCTTTCCACAAATCTTCTCGTCCGGAACCGATAGGGGTCACGCCACCTATGCCGGTCACGACAACTCTTCGGCTAGCCATATAAATCACACACACAGGCGAACAGTAACACTTGGCTGGAAAGCCGCCTCGCTTTCCTTCAGAGCAACGCCCCGTTAGCAGTGTCATTCTAACAAGGTATTACTATCAATAATAAGAAAAAAACAGTAACTCGTAATAATTTTCAAGAATCTCCGCTTGCGAGATTCAGTCTCAGTGTGCTTTCCCGCGATTCAAAGCGTTCGGGCGCGATCCGTGCGTTCGTTGTTTACAATTGCCGTTCCGACGCAGATTCCTCTTGAGTATCTGAAGCAGGCGGCCTAAAAGAAGAAACACGGTGGCACGACTCTGTCGGCTAACCGCTAATATTCGTCCTCGTCCGAGCCACCATTCATGGTGCCCGTCGCACTCTCATCCCACATGCTGAACTCGTCTTCCATGCACTCATAGCTCTCGCCTGAATCCTCGTCGATCGTTTGCTCTGATGACTGAGACGTGAGTAGAAGAGATTCTAACGTTTTGTTGTTCATCAGCCTTGCTCCCAGAATCTTTGCTGCCGGCACGACCTGCCCGTCCACGGGGTTTTTCAGTAGTTCGAAAACGCGCTTCTGTTGATCCTCACGCACATTTTTTGTGAACGCTGATTGTAATGATTTGCCGACTTGCCTGTAATCGGGCTCGAATCTCTCGACATGTCCCCAGAACTTTTGGTTGTGGTTGTACTCTTTGACATGCGCCAACTCGTGCAAAACCAGGTAGCGTCTGCCTCTTTCGGGAACGTTTTCGACGGCAAAACGGGAGAACGTAATCACCCGACTTCGTAAATTAATTTGAGCCAATCGGGTGTATTTTGCAGATCCTATTCTGACTCCACCAATGGTGACTCCGAAGGTTGCATTATTTATTCTTTTGACATATCCGGCCATGAAGGCTTGATACATCTCAAGCACGGCGCGGTCTCCGATAGCTGCATATTCAGCGCTTTCTAGACCGACTTGTTTGATGGACTTTTTTTGCATATTCTGATCGAAAAGTTTTCCAAGCTCAATTTATAGGATAGGCTTTTCATATTGCTTAGGCAAGGTTTTGGAGTGATAAAAAATTGGAAACTGTGAACGCTGTGCTTGATGTCAAGAATTTAACGCTCATCACGGGCGGTGCGCGCTCCGGAAAGTCTGCCTTTGCGGAAGCGCTCGCCAACAGTAATGGCGGGCATGTTCTCTACATCGCGACGATGGAAGAAATTGTCGATGACAACGAAGCTCTTGAAAGGATCAGAAGACATCGCGAACGCCGTCCACAATCCTGGAGAACGGTTGAGGTGCCATTCGATGTTGACCAGACAGTGGTGAAGATTCCCACGGACACTGATGTTTGCTTGATAGATTGCTTGTCGCTATATGTGTCGAATATGCTTTTGGCGCTGGATGAAAAGTCGACGACAGCTAAGGAGTTGGAAGATCCGATTCAGGAAGCCGCCTCTAAATTGCTCTCGGCGATCTACAGTCGGCCTGAGATCCGCTTCATCGTGGTCACCAATGAAGTAGGTTGGGGCATCGTACCCGAACATAAACTGGCTCGCTCTTATCGAGATCTGCTTGGCTTAGTCAATCAGCAATTCGCTCATGCAGCCGGTGAAGTATGGCTCAGCTGCGTTGGTTTGCAAGTCAAGTTGAAGACGACGAACTAAATTAAATTTTCGGATGCCACGGTCCATTGGCAAAGATAGTTGTGATCAGTGGATCCTTAATGTCGCTAGAAGGCGGTTTGCCCATGGCGATTTGTTCATAAAGTTGCTTGCGGTCAGCCTCATTTGCAGAAAGCCACATGACTTTGAATTTGGACCAGCTCAGAGAGAAATTGGACATGGCTCTTTTGTCTTTTTCGGTCGGAGCCTCGGAGTATTTGCGCGCAATTACTGATGCAAAGACAGTTCTATTGTCGATTGCATCGACTGTTTTTCCCGGGTGCGCTTGCGCATACATGAAGCAAGTCATGTCACCGTAGGCATCCACAGAGTCTTCAGTCAGCGGCGGATCGCCTGGTACGGCGATCCTTTCTGGTCCAAGCAATTCGTTCAATATTGTTGAATCATCTTCGGTTACAGTTTTTGACTTGAGCACAAAGCGCAAAAGGGCTCTGAAAAAGGCTGCAAAAGCCGCTTTCTCATCCTCACCAGTTTTGATTCGGCCTCGCACCTCCGGCCAAAACTCGCTGATCTGTGAAACTTCTACACCGCGAGGAGTGGTGAGTTTGTGAGCAAGAGCCTCTGTGTATCTGGACTTTTGATCAGCTGTGATTTGTTCCTTTGATACGAGTTCAAACAACTCGATCCAATTTTCCACCGCTGTGCCTTTTCCGGAACTGGCGGCGGGTTTGGGTTTGGCTACTGCTGCGCCTTTAGGAAGAGCCTTCGGCGCCGCTTTGGTAGCTGGACGGGTAACCGGTTTCGGTGACAAACTTGCAGTCGATGGAGTCGCCTTGAGTGGGACTGGACTATCTGCATCTCCGGCAGGAGCAGCTGAGGTGGCGGCTGAAGGAGGAGGCGTGCGCGAAAATGGATTTGCAGCTTTTGGGTGCAGTGACTTCGCCGGTGATGCCTTCAATTCAGTCGGCTGCTTGCTCTCGTCATAACCCCAATCAGCTGCCAGTGCGACAGTTGGGCAGGTGATAAGCAGTGCCGATAACAACGCAGAAAGTTTCTGTTTTTGCATGATTAGTGCATCGCCTTATGCAACCATGTGGCAATTTGCTTCGGGAGTTCGGGATGAGCGGCAATCATTTGTGAGCCGTGCCCGCCTTTTGGCAGCAAATCAAAACTACTGTTTTTATCCATCTTACTCATTTTCAATCCCGAATCTGCTGAGTACGCATCATCCCTGGCCGCTACGATCAAAACGGGTTTATGCGAATTCGTCAGCGCCTCGGCTGGTTTCAATCCGTGAAAATCCAGTCCAGGCGACAGCGCCACCACCGCCTTCACGCTTGCTGAACTTTGCGCTTCGATGATCGATGCGTTTGCACCGATGGACGCTCCAATCAAGGCGAGTTGCTGCTTGTCGACGTTTGGAATCGTTATTACATTGTGCAGAACCAGGTGCAGATCTGCGGGAAGCTGTGCCCAGTCTGAATTGGTGAATTTTGTATAGGGAATCTTGACGCTCATCCTTCCTTGCGAATTACCGTGCCCTCTCATGTCAAGATTGACGACTGTGAAGCCTTCGTCTAGCAAAGGCGCAATCAGTGGCACCATATCGGCGTTTGTCTTTCCAAGTTGGTGAAGCAAAACTACGCAAGGATGGACTCCTGCGCTCTTCGCCGGGTAGATATCGGCAACCAAGCGCGTGTGATCCGAAGCTAAAAATGTATGTTTGCGGGCTTGCGGCAAATCTTCCGCTTCTACAAGCGGAACAGCCATCGTACAAGCAACTAAGCTGAAAACAGAACACCAGATGATTTGACGAACAACTTTGTTTTTCAACATCAATTTTCCCGTTACTAAAATCGCATAATTGCGCAACAAATCGCGATCCCGTTTTCCAAGTACCGGCCATCATTCTACCCGGCAGAGGCTCAACCGTGCTTATCCATTAGACAGACAGGCGTGAAATCTTGGCAAGTCTATGGTAATATCGGCGAAGAAGCCCATGAGATCTAGGTTCTTGGGCACCAATGGAGGAATTTCGAGATGTCCAAACTGCAGCTGAGATACTTTCCTGATGAGGTTCTCAAACAACAAGCCAAGAAGATCAGCAGTTTCGACGCTTCAACACGCAAACTGGCGCAAGATATGTTGGACACGATGTACGAAAACGATGGCGTCGGTCTGGCTGCTCCGCAAGTTGGTATTTCCAAGCGGCTTATGGTTATCGACGTGGCCGGAGAAGATGAAAAACGCAAACCAATCGTTTTTATCAATCCAGTCATTGTTCACAAAGAAGGAGAACTCGTTGGCTTGGAAGGCTGTTTGAGCTTTCCTGGCGTGTACTTCGAGGTCAAGCGCGCCAACAAAATTACCGTTCGTTATCAGAACGTTCAGGGTCGCGATCAGAAGTTGGAAGCCGAGGGCAACCTGCTGTGTCGCGCCATTCAGCATGAGATCGATCACCTTGAAGGCGAACTGTTCATCAACAAAGCGGTGAACAACTTGGTGCGCGATCTCGAGATGACGAAACACGGCTTCGCAGAAGGCAATGTCGACCAGCTGCAAGATCAGATTGCTGCCACCACTGGGCACACCATTTCCACGAAACAATCGCAGCAACAGCCTGTAGTCGGTTAGTCGTGGGCGGCGAAAAAAGCAGAAAAGCTTTCTTACCATTTCCCTTTAATGGAAGTGACACTGTGTCTGGACTATCGCATCTGTCGCTAGGCTGGAAGCGTAAACTGCAAAAGCTGGATCCATCGCTGTATTTCCAGCGTTATTTAAATCAGGATTTGAATGGACTCTCTGCTGTCCTGATTCCGGAAAGAGTTTGTCACGTATGTGGTTTTTCACTGATCAGCCTGACGGCGCCAAATGGCTGGATTTTGGAGACATGCTCGGCGCACGATATTGAGAAGGGCATTAAAAACGGTAGCCTGGTTAACTTTTTAAATGAGATGGGCACTCAACTCTCGTATAATCGGACTGATGAGCGTTCCAAGGTCTGAGTTTGCAACAGCCACCAATTGAGCCTATACTGCGACAATGTCATCAAAATCTACTAAAGAATTGGAAAATCGAACCACCTCTTCGGACGGCGATAGGGAAGATGGTCTGAAGATCATCATCACTTCCTTTGGTTACAAACAAGGACCACCGCCGTTAGCAAACATCGTTTGGGATGTTCGATTCCTAAAAAACCCATACTGGGTTGAAGAGCTGCGACCCCTGACTGGGCTCGACCATCCAGTCCAGCAGTATGTGCTCGAACAGGAACTTGCTCAAGACTTTTTAGAGTCAATGCGAGGTCTGCTTTCAAAGATATTGCCAAAGATGGCAGAGCTCAAAGTCGAAAAATTTGTCATCGCATTTGGCTGCACAGGTGGTCAACACCGCTCCGCAACACTTGTCGAGAAACTAGCAGACGAGCTTACTCAGAACTACCCCGCCTACAAAATCGTTAAACAACATCGCGAGTTGGACAAGTCTTCCGAACCGGAAGATCATGCTGGCACCGCTGCTGGTGCGGAGTGAGTTATGGCAAAAAAGAACTCACTGGATAGGCGCATCAAGGCGCTGATGTTACCGGGATTGAAGAGATGGATCGTATTCATCGTCTTTGGTGTCGGCATCATAATCTTTGGTGTTGCCTTGTTGCTTGGGTATCACCCGATCTTCAATTCGGTGAATTTCGTTGAAGATGTGTTCAAATATGTGACCAAGGTTTTGCCCTACAGAATTTCAGGCGTGATCGCAATTGCAGCAGGCGCTTTGTTCCTGTTTTGGGCGATCACCAAAATGACTCAATCGGTGCTGGGGGCGTACTTGCCGGATGACCGGGAGTCCATTCCAGACGTGCTCTTTCGAAGAAGACATCTAGCTAGAGGTCCACGTGTAGTCGTCATCGGTGGTGGCACCGGATTGGCTAACCTGTTGAAAGGACTGAAAGCCTTTACGAACAACATCACAGCTATCGTCACGGTCGGTGACGATGGTGGCAGCTCTGGAAGACTGCGCGAGGAGTTAGGCGTACTACCTCCCGGCGACATTCGTAACTGCATTACAGCTCTAGCTGATGAAGAAAAGTTGGTTACAGAATTGTTCCGCTATCGTTTCGAAGCTGGTGAAGGTTTGGAAGGACATAGCTTCGGAAACCTGTTTCTGACAGCGCTCAGCCAGATCACTAAAGGCGACATGCTGGAAGCTGTGAGAGTGGCAAGCCGAGTTCTGAACAGCTGTGGGCAGGTGTTGCCGTCTACTTTGAGTAACATGGTCCTGGTGGCAGAGCTGGCTGATGGTCAACATATCCGTGGCGAATCCCGCATTCCGGCAGCAAACGGAAAAATTGTGCGCGTCAGATGCGAGCCGGAAAGTCCTGACGCAACACCGGAAGCTATTGAAGCAATTCTCGGTGCGGAGCTTATTGTTCTTGGTCCTGGAAGCCTGTATACATCAGTTATTCCCAACTTTCTGATTCGCGGAATTCCAGAAGCTGTTCGTGACTCGCAAGCGAGAAAAATCTACGTTTGCAACGTTATGACGCAGCAAGGCGAAACCACAAATTACTCCGTTGCCGATCACGTCGAAGCGTTGCTCAAGCATGCAGGAGCTTCTCCCCAGGCGGGTTATCGCTATATCAACGCAGTTCTTGTCAATGATGAACTACCAACGGTGCAAGTAGGTGATGAACATCAAGGAGTATCTGCTCCCGTCAAATACGATCCCGATCGGCTGCGCAAACTCTCGGTCGTTCCCGTCAGGCGCGCGCTGCTCAGTCCTACTCTGAGCGGTCATCATGACCCAAACAAACTTGCGCGCGTGATCATGTTATGGTTCCATCGCAAGAAGCGTCGCCGACCCCTGGAAAAAAAAACTAGTATCATTCAACGACCAGAAATTTCGGCTGGCAATGCCCGTGTGGATGCCAGAGCTTTGACAAAAACCGGTGGACAAGCTGGTGAAGAGCAATCCGAATCATCAACAACGGCATCAACATCGCCGTCATCATCAGTGATCAACACCAACATCACAAATAAGCAAACAATAAACACTAATCCCAACCGTCGATCCTGACCAACACGTTTCCTATACTTGAACAAACCGGGTGAAATATGACTGCCGCAACAAAGGAAGAGAGACGCGAAAATATCGGCCGCGCCATCGGACGCATCGCCAGTGGTGTCTACATCGTCACTATCAAGCACGATGGAACTCCTGATGGTATGTTGACGACATGGATTGCTCAGGCTGGTTTCGAGCCTCCGATGTTATCTTTGGCTGTCAAAAATGATCGCCCGATTCTTCAGACGTTGAAGAAAGGAACACCATTTGTTGTCAATGTTCTATCAAAGAAGAACATGGATATTTTTAAGAGCTTTGCTAAACCGCATACCGATGGAATGAACCGGTTCGAAGGACTGGAAACAGAGATGGACAAGGAGCCGGCCCCCGTGTTTACTGGAGCGATAGCCTACATGTCCTGCCAGGTTCACGAAGTCGTGGCGGCAGGAGATCATCATATTGTTCTTGGTGAAATTTTGGGTGGTGCAGGGCTCAATGTTGATGATGAAGCGATGGTTCATCTTCGCAAGAATGGGTTTCAGTATTAGTTGAGCCGGTCTGTAAATCACCTGCTTGTAAGGCCAGAACCACGAGATCTATGCGACACGCTGGTCGGCGCGACATTTTTAGCCAGCGCGTTTGGCTGGTTCAGCTTCGGTTGTTGGATAATCGACTAACTGTTCTAGAGCTTCCTCGTAGCCTTGTTTGATCAATCGTCTGGAACGTTCTGGATCGATTTCTAGCAAGGTTGTGTTCACGGCTCTGCGCGGTTGGAAGACTCGGATGTTTACGTTTTTGCGACCCTGGGACTCTACGGATCCTGCTGCGATTAGTCTGTTATAGAGCTCGGCTGATTGGATTTCTCTTCTTGCTGAGGCATCTAAGACGATGTCTAAGCAACGGACTAGAACTTCGAACATGTTCGTTGGACAGACGTTGATTTTCTCCGGATGCAATAGCACCATAAATATTTCGTCGGCGCCCATGTGAATTGCGGTTTCCATCGGTGTGTTGCGGACCAGCCCGCCGTCCACCCAGAGCCCACTTCCGTGGATGTGTCTTGGTGGGAAAGCCAATGGAATTGCAGACGTTGCCATCAAAATGTCGATTAACTCGTTTGTTGAACTGATTTCGTCGATGGTGACAAGTCGAGTTTCAAGACTGCAAAGATCCGTGGTGCACAAGCCGACTTTTGTCGAACTGGCTTTCAGCTTTTGCAAGTTGATTTCGCGACGCATAATTTCTTCGAGTGGTGAAGTGTCGAGCAAACCTAATTTGTGTCCAAGTACCAAACGACCGATTAAACTAGCAGACGGTAAGTGGAAAATATCTCGAGCTCGAATAGAACCCCAGAGTTCTTCCAATCTATCAATCGCGCCCTGAGCGATCAAAGTGGCATTGATACCACCGATGCTAGTGCCGTATGCAAAATCGAAGGTGATGCCTTTCTCGAGCAACGCTTTGGCTACGCCGACCTGGTAAGCTCCGCGTCCCCCGCCTCCCGGGAGCACTAGGGCTCGTTTCGGCTTTTCTACCGGAGCCTGGTTACCTGCTGATGCGTCAGTCATTTATGTTTCCCGAATTCCATGTGCCCGAATTCAATGAGCGACTCGATTAAATCACTCAACTTTGAGTGGAGCCTTCATGATCAGTCTATCGTAAAAATTGAGGTTTTTCGGAGTTTAATCCGAGGATAATCTATGCGGCAAGCCGCCCGATTGATCAAAACCACCAGGCGACAACGCGGTTGCAAGTATGTCTTGCAAGCCGCGTTAAATTGACTTTGTCGGGCAGCTTTGCTGCACAGGCGATAGTTTGAACAGTTGTCCTTAAGCGCGCGTTAGTGTCTTGCGTGCTTCGCCAACTTTCTGTGCCACTTCATTTGGTGTCTTAGCAACCTTGACTCCTGCAGCTTCGAAAGCTTCTACTTTCGATTGAGCTGTGCCCTTGCCACCAGATACGATAGCACCGGCGTGACCCATTCTCTTTCCTGGAGGCGCTGTCTGACCCGCGATGTATGCGATCACGGGCTTCTTGATGTTCTTCTTGATGAAAACAGCAGCTTCTTCTTCAGCGTTGCCACCGATTTCGCCAATCAATACGATCACTTCTGTTTGCGGATCGTTTTCGAACATCTGCAGGACTTCAGGATATTCCAGACCTTTGATCGGATCGCCACCGACTCCGACGCAGGTCGATTGACCCTGTCCAGCGTCAGTCAATGCAAGACCGATTTCATAAGTCAATGTTCCGCTTTTGCTGACCATTCCAACTGGTCCAGATTTGAAGATCGAACCGGGCAGAATTCCGATCAGACTCTCGCCCGGAGTGATGATTCCAGGGCAGTTTGGTCCGATCAGCTTGGCGCCTTTAGCTTTCACTGCAGCAACCAGTTTGGCTGTGTCTTGAGGAGGCATGCCTTCAGTGATCAACACCAGCAGAGTGACGCCACCACTGAGTGCTTCGTATCCAGCGTCCAATGCCAGGTATGGTGGAACGAAGATCACTGAGCAAGTTGCACCAGTTTTTTGTACGGCTTCTGCAACTGTGTCGAACACAGGCAGTCCGTGGATGTCGCTGCCGCCGCGACCAGGTGTGACACCACCAACGATCTTGGTGCCATATTCGATCATTCTTTTAGTGTGCGCAGAACCCATCTTGCCGGTTGCGCCTTGTACGATCACTTTAGTGTCTTTATTTACCAGAATCACAATGTTTCTCCTTACGCTTTGGCGCCGACTGGCTGTTTGACTTTCGACTTAGCGACTGCTTCTTTGACGGCTTCTTCCAAATCCGGGAAAAGTTTCAGACCTGATTTGGCGAGCATTTGCTCTGCTTTATCCTGGTTGTTGCCACGCAGTCTGACAATCATGGTGCGCTCTGGATGCGCTGCCATGAACTCAACGAGTGCACCAGCAACTTCATCACAGGCGGTGATGCCGCCTAGAATATTCAATAGGATCACTTGTACTTTTGGATTTTCGTTGACGATTTCGAGTGCCGTCAAAGTCTTCTTTTGATCGCCGCCGCCGCCTACATCGAGGAAGTTTCCAGGCTCGCCTCCGAATGCTTTGACCATGTCCATAGTGGCCATTGTCAAGCCGGCGCCGTTGCAGAGAATTCCGATGTTGCCATCCAATTCAACGAGGTTGAGGTCAGCCAGTTTGGCGCGTTGTTCGAGGTGGCTTAAATCGCTGACGTGCTTTTCTTGCCAACCTTCGAAGTATTTTTGACGATGGATTGAGTCGTCATTGACGGTGATTTTTCCGTCGAGGGCGATTACATCTTCGCCTTCAGTGATAACTAGTGGATTGATTTCGGCCAGGTCCAAATCTTTGCTTTCAAAGAGTTTGTAAAGCTTGTTGGCGACGTCAGCGACTTTGGTGAGCAAGCTTCCTGAAAGTCCCAACTTCTGTGCCAGCTCTCTGCCGACGAATGGATGGAATGGGTAAGGAATCGGCATGGTCACTACGTTGTGAGAAGATTCGATTTCAACGCCGCCTTCTGCGCTGGCGATGAAGATTGGGCATCCAGCTGCTCTGTCCAGTACAACTGCCAGGTAGAGTTCACGAGCGATGCTCAATCTTGGCTCAACCAACAAGCTTTCGGTCTTGGAGCCCTTAATGGTCAATGCCAACAAATCTTTGGCGATCGCTTCGCCCTCTTTCAAGTCCTTAGGGAACTTAATGCCCCCTGCCTTGCCTCTTCCGCCTGACAGGACTTGGCACTTGAGCGTTAGTGGCCAGCCGAGATGAACCTTCCTTAGCTCTTCCGGTTTGGTGATGCGAACCGATGGTGGAACCGTAATTCCGTGGTCTTGGAAAATTCGCTTTGCTTCGTACTCATATAAGTCCAATGTCCAGTCCTCCCGACGTTCTGCTGTTGCACGTCCAATTACAGACTCAGGGCGCGCTGTCCCGTCTGACCGCGCACTGCGCACGGCCATGTCATCGCCTAACTGTAGTGGAACATCCGCGAGCACCCGACGATATTTTGGAAGCTTTAATTTAGTAGACGCAATAACATGTGTAAAAGCTTTACGTCACAGAGCTTAGGCTGAAGCGGCGATTCGCCATATACTTATAACCCACTTGCGGAGCATCTTGGCTTCTTGCAGTCCAGCAGCTCTCAGGTACGACAAAAGATGCGCTCAATTGCGCCAGGCTATCTACAAAGAGGCAGACACAAATGAGAATGGGAATACTCACGGGAGGCGGTGATTGCCCGGGGTTGAACGCGGTTATCCGTGCTGTGGTCAGACATGGCATGAAGGAGCACAACAGTGAAGTTGTGGGCTTTCTCGAGGGATGGCGGGGACCCATGCAGAATATGGTCATGCCCCTGACTCTTAAATCCACCGACGGATTGATTCAACGTGGCGGCACAATTTTGCGCACTTCGCGCATCGATCCATTTACTCTCGATCGTGGACCTGAGCTGATAATGGAGTCGATGAAAAAGAATAATTTGGATGGATTGATCGTCGTCGGCGGCCAGGAAACTTGCGGTGTTGCCTTGAGAATGCACCAAGAGCACAAGCTCAACGTTGTATGCATTCCAAAAACTATCGATAACGATTTGAGTGCAACTGATTTTACTTTTGGATTTGATACCGCAGTCAATATCGTCTCAGATGCGCTAGACAGGCTGCATACGACAGCTGAATCCCATAATCGTGTGCTTGTCTGCGAAGTTATGGGAAGACATGCCGGTTGGATCGCTTGCTATGGCGGTATCGCAGGTGGTGCTGACTTTATTCTCGTGCCGGAAAAAACTATTGCCTTGCACGATATTACCGAAGCAATTAAAAAGCGTCATGCTCGTGGGAAGGACCATTCGATCATCGTTGTAGCTGAAGGCGCAAAGCTGGAAGGCGATAACGGAACGCCTGGGGCAGAGGAGATCAATACCGAAAATCCGTCCAGACTTGGTGGCATTGGTGACCGATTGGCCAAGCTTATCGAAACCGAAACTGGATTTGAAACAAGGGCGATGGTGCTGGGACACATCCAGCGCGGCGGCTCCCCTACTGCCTACGATAGAGTGCTGGCCACTCGGTTCGGTGTGGCTGCTGTCGATTTAGTGACCGAGAAAAAATTTGGAAGAATGGTGGCACTGCAGCACAATCAGATCGTTGATGTGAGTTTGGAGGAAGCAACAGGCTCGCTGAAGACTCTGGATATGGAACTGTACAAAGTCGCCTCGGTATTCTTCGGTTAAGGCAAAATGAATTGCGATCCAGACACGATTGAACGAGATCAGGCGTTCATGAAAGCGTGTCTGGAATTGGCTCAAGAAGCGGAAGGACGCACTTCTCCCAACCCCTTGGTTGGAGCAATTGTGGTTGACGCGAGCGGCCAGATTGTCGGGCGGGGATTTCATAAGAAACATGGCACTCCTCACGCAGAGGTGCATGCGTTACAAGAAGCAGGTGGGAAGGCTCATGGAGCAACCATCTACGTGTCCTTGGAGCCGTGCTGCCATTTTGGAAAGACCCCACCTTGTAGTGATTTAGTCACCAACAGCGGTGTCACCAGAGTGGTGGTGGCGATCGTAGACCCTAATCCCAAAGTCGCTGGAAAGGGCCTCAAACAAATTCAAGACGCTGGAATCGCTGTCACTGTAGGCGTTATGGAAGCTGAGGCCGAGTGGCAAAATCGCGGTTTTCTCAAACGCATAAGAAAGGGACTGCCGTGGCTTTGCCTAAAAATGGCGCTCACTTTGGACGGTCGTATAGCCGATCGAACTGGAAGCAGCCGCTGGGTGACCAATTCCGACTCCCGAGCGAAAGTTCATGCCTTGCGAAACAAGTTTGATGCCGTGTTGATCGGTGGCAACACCCTCAAGGCAGACGATCCAGAACTGACTGTGCGCAACATTCCGGATTCGCGTAATCCTGTCAGAGTAGCTATCGACAGTCGTTTAAGCATAAGTCCATCATCACGATTCTGCACAACGATTGCAAATGCTCGAACACTAGTTTTTACTTTGCAGACATCAATTGACGCGCAAGCTCATCTATATCCCGAGCATATCGAGGTGCTGGCTCTTGAAGCGGACGGCGGGCACGTTAACATAACTTTGGCTATGCAATTTCTAGCTCAACAAGGGATCAACTCAGTACTTTGTGAAGGTGGTGGCAAACTTGCTGGAAGTCTCTTGGCCGCAGGCTTGATCGACGAAGTCTACTGGGTGATAGCCCCCAAATTTATCGCTGACGTGCAAGCAATACCGGCACTACAGCTTGAGAAGAGCGTTACGCTAGCGGACGCCTGGGACTTGAAGAACCTTTCAACAGAGCTGGTTGGTTCCGACATTTGGATCCATGGAACTCTATAGTGAGCAGCGTCTTGGTGGACACGCACAATCGCTGGACGCATCACCTGTGGTGCTTTTTTTTGACAAATGGAATCTATTCTTAAGCATTAATTCGCGCTTGTCAAGAGCGTTGCCGGGGCTGTCCCGATCTAGAATGAGCGAAATCTTATGGCCATTTGCGGATTACAAGAGTAACCTGGAATAAATTGCCAAGTCCCCCAAACATAGCATTGGTGACCATATGCCGGTTCAAAACTTAGCCAGAAATCTAGATGTGAAGATCGAGACCGATCGCAACGGCGAGCACTTCATCGTTTTCCCGAGGCGCTACGAAAATCTTGCTACCCCGGAACTGCACGAGGAAAAAATGGACTGGATTCGCAGCTCCTACGATACTTTCCTTGCCCGTGTCCGCGAAATAGATTCACTAAAGCAGCCCACTCAGTACAACTGAGAGCGACCTATAGTATGCTGACATATCGAAGGAAGCGCTGATGCCTTCCCGTTATGTTTGGAGCGACTTATTTGAGCGCCATCAATATTGCTGTGCCGCCAGAAAAGGCGACTGACAGAAAATCTGTTTATATCGAGACGTTTGGCTGTCAGATGAATAAATCTGATTCAGAACATATGCTCGGTCTCTTAGACGACATTGGCTACTCTCAAATTGGAGAGATCAAAGACGCAGACCTGATGATCTTAAACACTTGCGCGATCCGTGAGAACGCGGAGGACAAGGTTTTTAGCTACCTGGGCGCCTGGAAAAAGATCAAAGACCAGCGCCCAGGCACCATGATTGCCGTCGGTGGATGTGTGGCTCAGGACGAAGGTGCAAGTTTGCAAAGACGAGTGCCGTATGTTGATATTGTTTTCGGAACTCACAACCTACACAGGCTTCCCGACCTGGTTTTAAAAGCACAGGCAACCAAGAAATCTGTCTGTGAAGTCTTTCAAGAACTGCCCGAGGATTTGCCGGAAATTCCGGTGATTCGACAAAGTGCTATCAGCGCCTGGGTTTCCATCATCTACGGCTGCGATTACAACTGCACGTATTGCATTGTTCCTTTCGTACGTGGCCGCGAAAAAAGTCGCGAGATCAATGTGATCGCCAGCGAGATAGAAGGACTGGGGCTGAGCGGCTACAAAGAAGTAACGCTGCTTGGACAAAATGTCACAGCTTACGGACACGATTTGCATGCCAAGATTCACCTTGGTGACTTGATCGAACGAATCGGCACCATCGATCAGATCAAGCGGATTCGCTTTCTGACTGGCCACCCACGTGATCTCAATCCAGAAATAATTGATGCTGTGAAGAACGTCGATAGTGCTTGCGAGTATTTCCATTTGCCCATTCAATCTGGTGATGATCGTACTCTCCGCCGCATGGCGAGAGGCTACACAGTCGATTTTTACAAACGTGTGATCGACCAAATTCGCACCAAAATGCCGAACGCCTCAATCAGTACCGACATCATTGTTGGCTTCCCAGGCGAGACAGAGCAAGAGTTTATGAACTCGATCAATCTGATTGAAGAATTGCAATTCGATGCGGCCAACACTGCTGCGTATTCTCCACGCCCACACACACCAGCCTCCGACTGGGAAGGGCAACTTACTCAAGCAGAGAAATTTGAACGTCTGAGATTTTTAAATTCAGTTGTCACTGACGTTGCGCACAAAATCAATAAAAGTTACGTAGGAAGTCGCCAGCAGATTCTAGTCGAAGGTCGCAGCGATCGGCACCCAGAGCGCTTCATGGGGCGCACCGGCACAAACAAGATCGTCAATTTCGAAGGGCAAGAGTCAATGATCGGTGAACTCGTTGACGTCGATATCATCACTGCCAATCCATGGGCATTGCGAGGAACGCTGCCTGAGAGCAATTCATAGAAGCTGCTTATCCGTTGTATTGAAGTTTGTCAAAATAATTACGGATGTCGCCGCGCGAGATCCCGTCAGTATCTGAATTTGCATCCTCGACATACGCTTTTTTGATGTCGTCCAGACGGTAGAGCATAAATCGAATAAACGACTTGGCTCGATTACTAGTCGTTTTCGAATTTAGGAAGTGATTTAGCTCAGTTCGCGAAACGAAGCCGTCGCTGTCCTTGTCCATAACCTCGAACCAGCGATAAGCGAATTCCTGAATTTCCTGAAACGCGTCAGCAATTTCGACTCCGTGATCTCGGTGCGGCTTATGCCACTCAACGAGAAGCTCTTCATCGGTTGGAACTGAATTATTCACCGCAGTCACCTGGAATATTGAGGAGTTTTTCAACTGGCGCCGGAGACGGATCTATCGCGCCCATCCGTCCTATACTTTTGCAGAGGCAAAAGATGAATAAGAAGGATATGACTATCATAGAACACGCGGTTCATTTGCTCCAGAGCGGTGAGTTGGTGGCGTTCCCAACCGAAACTGTGTATGGACTAGGCGCCGACGCCTCGAATCCCTCCGCTGTTGCCAAACTCTATGCGGCGAAAGGGCGTCCAACTAATCATCCAGTGATTGTGCACCTTTCTGATTTCAGTCAGCTTTCTGCCTGGGCCAGTTCGGTCCCAGACCGTGCATTGAGGCTCGCAGAAAGATTTTGGCCGGGACCGCTGACTTTAATTCTTCCAAAAGCCGCCCACGTTCTTGATGAAATCACAGGCGGGCAAAAGAGCGTCGGACTCCGCGTGCCTGCGCATCCGGTCGCCCTGGAGTTATTGAAAGCCTTTGGCGGCGGAGTAATTGCACCTTCCGCAAATAAATTTGGACGACTCAGTCCTACGCGAGCTGAAGACGTTCGCAGTGAATTCAAGGATGAAGTCGCGCTCGTCCTGGACGGCGGACCTTGCCAGGTTGGAATTGAATCCACCATAGTCGATCTATCGAAAGCACAAGCGATGATGTTGCGACCCGGAATGATTGAGCTATCCGAAATCGAATCCGTAATCGGTCCCGTGCTTGTCTCTCACCAACAGTCCGAAAAGGACTACATAACACGGGCTCCCGGTGACCTGGCCAGTCACTACGCGCCGACAACTCCTCTTTGCTTGGTAAGTGCCGAAGAGTTAAACCGCATCGCAAAAGGCCCGGCCGCGGATTTAGATCGAACCGCTGTTCTTTCATTTTCTCTGGCGCCGAGCTGCTGCAACTGGATAGTCGCGCCACGTGATCCAAATACTTTCGCGCGAGACCTGTATCAAAACTTGCGTCAGTTGGATAAGTTGCAGCTGGATCGAATTCTCGTTGAAACTCCCCCTCAAGGACCGCACTGGGAAGGGATTCTCGATAGATTGAATAGAGCTGCCGCAAAATAGAAACTGCTGTTTAGCCGAGCATTAATTCAAACGGTTTCGTCATGCCCTCTCTCATTTTTAGTTGCGGATCCAGTTCCAGAGCGCGCTTAATGTCGTTCATTGAGCCTTCGCGATCGCTCATCTTGTCCCGTAACAAACCGCGGTTGAAAAACGCCTTCGGATTTGATCCATTCAATTCGATGTATTTGTTGTAATCCGCGAGAGCTCCATCTTTGTTTTCGAGCTCGTTGCGAAGCACCGCCCGATTGAATAGGGCGGCTGTGTAGGCTGGATTGGTCGCAAGTGCTTTATCCAACTCTTGCACCGCTTTTTCTTTGAAGCCAAAATGGTTATGTGCGTTCGACAAAGTGAGATGATCCGCATCGTTCGTTACGCTTGTCTGCACTAGCTTCTCGTATTCAGCCCGGGCAGCCGTTTGATCCGGATTGAGCCGCATTCGGTGGAAACGAGCAATTAGATTGTTGTCGATCGAAACTGCTTTTTCAAAATCAGTTAATGCTGCTTTTGTGTTTCCCAGTTTTGCATACAAGATACCGCGGTTGGTGTAGGCCGCTCCATCCTTTTTATTCCACTTGATCGCTTCGTTGTAGTCAGTCATCGCTCCATTCAGATTGCCGCTCTCTACTTTGAAAACTGCTCTGGTCCGCAAGGCGTTGT
>JBBQFO010000056.1:0-25038 GCA_038322035.1 Candidatus Obscuribacterales bacterium | reverse complement strand
GGTTTGAAAGAAAAAATACAAAAACTTCGCGCCACCACTTGCAATGCAAAAGCTGCGTGATAGGATCTAATCGGACGGAATCAAATGCGCATCCAGAGCCATGATCGTCAAATTTCAACTAAGATAGGGACATTCCCCATTCTTTTGACGTACGCGATTTAATCGCTGCTGAACCTCAAGCCTCGTGATCGCAGTGTGCGGCATATTCTTCCAATCTGCAATGTAGCGATCAAAATCTTTTCGCATGTCACCGTAGCGCGTGCAACGGTCCTTCGCATAACTTTCCATGTAGAGATCGAAGAGATCAAATACAGTTAACTCCTTTTGCTTTGCCCCTCTAACGGAAGTAGTGTTAGGTATCTTATTGGCGATGCCATAAAGGACATCGCCAGCTTTTTTCCGCGCCTGCTCGATGCTTATTTCTGGATAGCGTCCAATCAAAACGCGTTTGCTGACGCCGTCAACTTTTCGTCGGACATAGAAATTCAGCGAGCCGTTAGAAGAGACTCGAACAAGCAAATTATGCACCTGTTCATCGTAGTAAACGTCACGAGTATCTCCCGACGGCAATGGAAGCTCTTCCAATTTCTTCTTGGTGAAGTTGAATTTTGTGGTTGCCATCAGTTCATCCTCGTAGGAGTGCTAAGAAAGCGACTGAACCGGGGGTCAGGGGATTTAAGGGGGCCCGAAGCAAAAAAAGGGGCCCCCAGAATCTGACTTACGGTTAAAAGAACAAAGGGTTTCCGGGCCCCTTTTGGGCCCCCTGAGAGCGGAATTTTCGTCAACAATCATCAATTTTGATCAATCAATTACGACGCGCAAAAACGAGACGCCAACTTGATTATAGCAAATTTCGAGACCAGTGTACGATCACAAAAAAATGCAAAAAAAGAGCTGACCTATTTTTCGTAAACTGTTGGTCAAATCACATATAAATTTGGCAATGATGGTATTGTATGCGGTACCATATCAAATAAAAGATTCGTCGAGAGTTGGGTAATGGTCTGCGACTTACTTGAAAAAATGAATAAGTGCAATTGTTCCTATAAGCAATTGCGAAATCTTCAACTAAATGCTTGCGTTTTTAAGAATTTGACAAAACGGTACTGCAGATGGTGCAAGTACAGCTGATTTCATTGCGCGCTGCCATCTTAACAGTCGAACTACAGTTGCTTGCCCCTGTAACACTTAGGACGCACTTTTATAAGTCCGCAACTTTGAAAATTTAGTTGATTGAAGTTGACCAAGCTTTCTGGCAAAGGTAGCCCCAGAGTAGCCCCAGCAAAGCATCAAATCTGAAAAGTCTTGCGCGGTAAGAGACTCGAACTCCTAACCCCCTCGGTGTAAACGAGGTGCTCCACCATTGAGCTAACCGCGCGCGAAAAAACAGTCTAACATCTTTGCTTCCCGTGGCTATACCTGGGTTCGCTTTCGTAAATTGGCATTACGACAAGTCTTGTTAGCGGACCTAAACTCTTCTATATCAGCTGCTCCTTTCCTGGAGAGACTATTCCTCAACAACTTTTGGGCGGGCAGGATGTTATGAAGCGTTCACTGAAATCTAATCTTGTCATCCTGGAACAGAGGATAGAAACACGCGTCTTTCGGGTTAGAATGAAAACCATTATCATATCCACATGGGTTGTCTATGCGTTTTGTAGCAAAAAAGCTGATTTTTACGGGCATTGCGGTCTTGGGCTTCGCGGCTCAGAGCGCCTACGCTGGCGGTCCGATGCTGAAAATTGGCACGGAAGAGTCTTCCTATTACAAAGAAGCTGAAATAGTACATTGTCCGAAGCCTGAGATTCCCGCGGAACTTCACGAACAGTGCTTCAAATCGTGCTGCTTAGCCAAATTCACTATCAAGCAGGACGGCGTCAGCTCCGTTAAATTACTTTCCTCAACCGGCAGCACAGAGGTTGACGAAATTGCCGTCAGCACGTTACAACGTTGGAAGTTTAAACCGGCAACTGTGAATGGAAAACCGGTAGAATCTGCCAAGAAGATTAAGGTTGAATTCGAAGTCGAAGAATGACGCACAACGACCGGTTAACCAAAGGCGCGAAGAAAGTTTTAGATATTCTGGGACGGTCGGACGAACTGACTAGCGCTCAGGATATCCATAGTCGATTGCGCACCGATGATGAGCGGGCTCCGGGACTGACTACCGTTTATCGATCGCTTGAATCGCTTGTTGGGCAAGGCCTAGTTCAGGCGGTCGATCTCGGCGATGGTGAGCGCCGCTATGAAGTCGTTAAGCCAGGAGAACATCATCATCATTTGATTTGCGATAAGTGCAGTAGCAGTGTGCATTTAGATCAGTGCCTCGTGCATGACCTTGAAGATGCCATTAAGTCAAAGTATGGATTTAGCATACGGGCCCACATTCTTGAGATTTTTGGGACTTGCTCTGATTGCCAGTAATTTACAAAGACTGTGTGCAAGAAAAACAAGTGCTCCTAGTCATGACTTTTATGCGGTAACGACAACTTACGCGTCGATGGTTCCAATCGCTTCAAACCCAATCTGTCAGTCATAATCAGCAACTTATCACCAACACCGAGAATGTTGCTTGGAGACGGATTCCAATCAATCTCTCCACCCGATTTTTCATGCAATAGCACCGTAACTTCGTGCTGACGTCTAATGTCGTCGACTGTCTGTCCGACCAAAGCCGTGTTCGCTTCCACGATCAGCTGGATCGCGTTAATAATCGTGCCACCAAATTCGAATGAATCTACGATATCTCCGCTAATAGCAGCTTGAGCAAACAGTCTCGCTGAACGCGCCGATGAGCTGTAAGCGCCATGAATTCCGAGATTTTTCTCGATTTTCTTCGCCATCTTTTGATCGAACATACGAATGACCACACGAATGTTTGGATTCAACTCGCGCGCAGTCAATACTGCTTCCAGATTGACGAGATCATTGTCAGTTACGGCAATAATCGCCTTCGCCTTATCAATGTTCGCAACCATCAACATCTGCGAGTCGCGCGCATCGCCCATCAGCACAGGCACGTCGATTCCAGCGACTTCGTTGACAAAACGACTTTCCGCATTTTGTTCGATTACAGTCACTGTCTCGTCAAATCGACGCAGATGCTGGACAACGCGCACTCCGACGTTGCCCAAGCCGCAAACCACAATATGATTCTCAAATGTCGACGCGATCATTTTTTGCCACTCCCCGGAATACCGTTGGTGCTGAAACAGAAGATTACCCAGATGCACGACGCCTTCAGCAATCGTGACCAGACCCAATAGGGGCAAGAGGAAGAAGAGCGGCGAGATTCGCCAATCATCCACATAATTTAGTGGACTTTCGAAAAACAGCATCAACCATACGTAGTAAATTGTTTGGGTGATGCTCAAGTGCGGGTGGGTGAGTTCTGAGCGCGGATAGAACGAATAGAACAGCAGAGCCGAAGTTGTTACGGCACATATGAAGATAATGAAGAAGCCTTTGAACTCCTTCAAAAGCACGCGAATCAGCAGCATGAGCTGCTTGCTGCGCCTTTCAACATAGAATACCCGTCCAGATGCCAAGATAAAATCCCACTCAAGGAATCACAGTATATTCGGATTTTGAAGTTTTTCCGAAGTGACGGAGCCACTGGTAACCGGCATCTCTAAAATAGAACCGCTGATTTGCCTCAATCCCATCGAGAAATCAGGAGGAAATCACGATGGCACTGCCGCTGGCGACAAGATAGAGTAGGGGGGTCGATCTAGGAAAGCCGATGAGTCCACCTGTGAGCCCTGAAGCGGAAACGCGTATTCTCCTGATAGAAGATGACCTGGCGTTCACCGCCCTGATTTTGGCATATCTATCAGAATTTCCGAATGTAAAATTTGATTCGGCCTCGACGTTGACGGCCGGTCTGGATCATTTGCGGCGGGATGCTTACGATGCAATTCTACTGGACCTGAATTTGTCAGATTCTCGCGGAGTGGTAACACTGAGGACGGTGCGTGAACATGCACCACGTATTCCAATTGTCGTTCTCACCTCGACCGATGAAGACGACCTCGCGATCCAGCTTTTGCAAAATGGAGCTGAAGAGTATGTAGTCAAATCGTCTGTGCGGCTGAATAAACTCGTACGCGTAATCAAAGTTGCAATTGAGCGCAAGCGCGTCACTGAGCGCTTGCGTCTTTTGGAGTCAGTGGTTCTGAATACGAATGACGCGGTTGTAATCGCAGAATATAACAAAGGCATGCCGAAAGACGAGCGCAAAATCGTTTTCATCAATGAAACTTTCTCCAGGCTTTCACAGTATCAGCCTGACGAGATCATCGGGAAATCTATATTGCCCCTCTTCGCACCAAGCGCCGAACAAAGCGCCATGCTGGATGCTGTTGTCGAGCAAGGCGCGACTATGCAAGCGGAAGTCCCTCACACAAGAAAAGACGGCGCACAAATTAGCGTTGACTTAAGTAGTTTTCCTGTGATTGATGAATCAGGCAGTATCACTCATTGGGTGTACATGTTCACGGACGCTACTGAGCGGAAAGAATCTGAGGAGAATCAACGACAAATTTCTCTAATGAAGCAGCGCGAAGATTTCGCCGCCGTGCTCGCTCATGATTTGAAAACACCAGTAATTGGAACGAACCGACTGCTCGGAATTCTGCTTTCCGACGCGCTTGGACCATTAACTACGGAACAGCGAGATTTGCTTCTGTTGATGCAAAAAGATACTGAACAGTCTCTGCAGAAAATTCAGAACGTACTGGAAGTCTTCCGGTTCAATGTTAGTAAAAACGAACTCAATCTTGTTCCCATCGACTTGGTACCAATCATCGAAGATTGCTTATTACAACAAAAAACGAGAGCGACTGCACGCGACCTGCATTTCGAAGTGGAAACGCCGAAGTCCATTCCAAATGTCGTAGCAGACGAAAGCGCGGTGAGGAAAATTTTGACAAATATTCTAGACAATGCGATGAAATTTTCTCCTGCCCATGGCACGATTTTTCTAAAAGTGACCGATGCCAAAGATACTGTCGGAATCAGCGTCCTCGATCACGGTCCCGGCATCGCCGAAGAATTGCAACCAAATCTGTTCGACCGAGTTTGGCAAGGCGGTCCGAAAACGCAATATACCGCGAGCACAGGTTTAGGTCTATATGTTTGCAAGCAACTGATCACCGCTCATGATGGCAGTATCGAGTGCAGCAGTGTGACCGGAAGTCCCTCGAATTGCACAATCACAATCACATTAAAGAAAAGGTCGGATGCTTAACATCCGACCTTTCAGCAAGTAAACAGTATCAGCGGGGTGGTGGCTCCCGACCATTCCTAGTGCATAGTTGAAATATGCGTCAGATCAAGTATTCCTTCAACTGTCCAACTTTTGAATTGCCTCGCAATTTTTTCAAAGCACGAGTCTCCAGTTGTCTTGCTCTCTCGCGTGTAACACCTAGTCCCATTGCACATTCCGCCAGGCTCTTTGGTTTGTCTCCGCTGAATCCGTATCGCATCAAAATTACGCTTCGTTCGTGCGCAGTCAAATAACTCAAAGCTTCAACGACATCTTTATGCAACAGTTTCTGAGCGACTGCTTCAGCCGGCGCAGAGTTCTCATTGTCATCACTCAAGGTTTCACCGAGGGTGGTGTCAAATCCAGCAGCGCTCGCTGCGTCGAGAGAAAGCAATCCTTTCGAGATATCGAGAAGTTTCCGCACCTTATCAGGCGTGGTCTTCATTGAAGTTGCTAGCTCTTCGGTGGTAGGCAATCTTCCTGTCTGTTCACTTAACGCTCTAACTTGTTTCTTCAAACGGCTAAGCATCTCGTTCATGTGACCGGGCAAACGAATGGTGCGGGATTTGTCAGCGATAGCGCGAACGATCGCCTGGCGAATCCACCATGTGGCATACGTCGAAAATCTGTAGCCCAGCTCGGGATCAAATTTATCGACAGCCTTCATCAAACCAAAGTTGCCTTCCTGAATCAGATCAGGATAGCTTAGACCGCGATTCAAAAAGTGGCGAGCCACACTAACGACCAAACGTAGATTCGACTGAATCAGCTTGTTTCGGGCGTCCGCATCGCCTGAGTGCGCAGCTCTGACTAGTTCGATTTCTTGCGCACCGTTGAGGAGGCTGTAACGGCCAATCTCTTTCAAGTACATCGTCATCGAATCGTCGTTGAACGAGCGCGCCTGCTCGATCGGTTCGACTTCCAATTCCACCGGCTCAGCAACGCTATCGTCGAAGGATGCTTCGAACTCGTTCCAAGGCTCGTCATTCAAATGATGGGATTTTTTCTGAAGGTTCATTTTCATTTTCATGTTTCCTAAGGTTAGGTCCCCAGGTGTCCAAGTAAGTCTCACTTCGTACTCGGTGGCCTGGGAACCTCTGAACAAATAGATGCCCAGTTAGACCTTAAGGTTCCCCAAAAATCAGCCCGATTTATTAAGAAATTACGAAGTCATGAGCCCCGAAATCCCAACCAGCTGACAGTTTCTCAAAGGATACTATTGGACTTCTGGGCGGTCCAAAAGGCTAAATTGGAGTTCCAGGACATTGAGGGCGGCGTCAATTTAGTGTCATTTTTTCGCCCACAACTCAAATGATTGTTCTAAAAGTAGTAAAACTAGAACGGGCGGAAATAGACGCCGACAAAAAATGACAAACTACTGGCGGAAAATTGGAATTCCATACAGCACTGCGACGATTGCAGTAGCTGTGATGACGGCGCTGATTTCCGTTGTCCACGCTGACCAGCATTTGTCCAACGTATCGATGCTGTATCTGCTGATCGTGACCTTGGCAGCATTACTGCTTGGACGCGGTGCGGCGATTTACTGCTCGATTCTGTCGTTTCTGGCTTTCGACTGGTTTTTCACCGAGCCACGGCATAAGCTAAACGTTCAATCCTATAGCGAATGGTTAGCATTGTGCATGTTCCTTTTGACGGCGACCATCATAGGACAGCTGACAGCGTTGTTGCGCAAGCGCATGGAAGAAGCGCAGAAGAGCCGAAACGAAACTGCTGCTCTAGCGGAAGCTAGCTGGGCTGTCGCATCCGATATCGATAGAGACAGGGTTCTGAAAAAGTTGATGGAAACTATCACAAGGGTTTCCTCCGCTGAAGCCGTATCGATGTGCCTGCAAACTGATGTTGAGGATCAGACTATTTGGATTCACTCGAACTTGCCAATCAATGATATTGAACTCTCGAAGGAGGCAATTACACACTCAATGGTGCGCGGACAATCGGTAGGTTGGGATGACAGTCCGCATTGGAAAAAAGCGTTTGGTGATTTGAAGAAGTCTGAACTAACCTATCTGCCAATCACGTTGAACAATGAAACGTTTGGAGTCATCTGCTTACGGTTGAAATCGGGCGCGATGCTTGAAGTCAGCGAGAAGAACATCGTCAACTCAGTAATTAATCATGCGGGCGTCGTCTTGCACCGCGATAAACTTTTGCAGATTCAGACTCAGGCGAAAGCACTTGCTGAAGTCGATCGACTAAAGACAGCGCTACTGTCTATGGTGTCACACGACTTTCGCAGTCCGCTAACATCGATTAAGGCGAGCGTTGGCAGCATGTTGCAGGCCAACTCCACCATCGATTTGGAAACGCAAACACAACTTCTTCAAGGCGTCGATCAAGAAGCCGACAGGCTCAACAAAATGGTCGGAAACATTTTAGATTTATCGCGTCTGGAGGCCGAAGCGTGGGCACCAAAGAAAGAACTTACAACGGTGACTGAGTTGATTGGTTCCGTGCTTGATTCTTTCGGTGAAAGCGATAACCAGCGCATCAAGTTAGACATTACAGACAAAGAAAAAGAATTTTCTCTGGACCTGGTGCAAATGACGCAAGTGCTCCGCAATCTCATTGAAAACGCGTTGAAGTATTCAAAAGAAGACGTGACGGTCAAATTTTATAACAGCAACAACATCCTGAACATCGATGTCATGGATAACGGACCAGGACTTCTGCGTGGAGAAGAAAAAGAAATTTTCAAACCCTTCCATCGCTCTGCATCACTTCAAGAGTCATCTAGCCCTGGGATGGGAGTTGGATTGGCAGTATGCAAGGGTCTTATAGAAGCTCACAAGGGTAAGATAACTGCCGCAAATCAAAGTGGCGGAAGTAATGGAGCAGTTTTTCACATTACTCTGCCTCAGGACAATGGAGATAAAATAGAACAATGAAGATTTTAGTGATCGACGACGAACCACAAATTCGCCGTGCATTGAGAGTTGGACTTGAGCAAAATAACTATCAGGTTTTTCTCGCAGCGTCGGGCGAAGAAGGTTTGGATCTGGCGGCGTCGCGCTTGCCTGACTTGATCATTCTAGATTTGGCGATGCCAGGCAAAAGCGGATTTGATGTCTGCAAAGAACTGCGCGAATGGACGAAAACGCCGGTGATTGTGCTTTCTGTTCGTGATCGCGAAGAGGATAAAATCAAAGCGCTAGACATGGGCGCCGATGACTATCTGACCAAACCGTTCGGGATAGGCGAATTGCTCGCACGCGCTCGAGCTGTAATGCGCAGACAGGCACCAGAAGACGCTCAAGACCAATCGACGTTCATATGCGCAAATCTAACAGTAGACTTCGGACATCGACGCGTTTTTCTCTCGAATGAAGAAATCCATTTGACGCCGAAAGAATATGACCTTTTGAGATACATGACTACGAATGCGGATCGTGTGTTGACTCACCGCCAGTTGTTGTCGAAAGTCTGGGGTCCCGAATACGAAAACGATTCGCACACGCTGCGAGTCCACATTGCAAACCTGCGAAATAAAATCGAAGCGCACCCAGAGCGTCCATACTTCATTCACACAGAAACACGAGTCGGCTACAGGTTTCGCACGGATCAACAAGCTACAGTTAATGAAATTTCAATTGTGGGCGCATAGACGCAGAAAAAGATTATGATGCAGTTCATTATCTTGCACGACAAGATGCCATCAAGATGTAAGAGACCAACATTGACTGAACAAATTTTTGGCAATTCATCCGCACCAAATAAGATGGCACTATTGCGCAGCAGAAAACAAATATTGAGATCAGCGTACAACCTTGCGCCAACCTGTAACAGAGACGAATTCCTATCCTAAATATTATCTTCTCACAATAGCCGCCCTAGTATTATTAAGACCCTGTCCAGATCGTCCTCTTACAGTACTAGGAGCCTCAATGAGTTCTCGGCGTCACTTGCTTGTGCCTATCCTTTCGCTTCTTTGCATCTCCACTTCAGAACTGTGTTCGTTGGCGGATGCACCAAACTCACAGTCCTATCCGACTCAAATTCTGAGAACCGGCGTTGATTTAAATTCAACAGATATCTCTCCCAACTCCAGGCAGCTCGCGGACATTCTGAAACTCACACCTTTACTGGAAAGAAACCAGGTACTACGCACGAAAGTTGACCCTACAAACTTTGAGCCCACCCTGCAAAATTTAGCTAACGGTCAACAGCTGATTGCTTGCGTCAGTGAGTCGACACAAATAATCCAACAGGCGAACCTTTCAGTTGACTTTACACTGGCAGAAATTCAGGCTGAACAAAATATCTACAATGAAATTTTGAATACTTACATCAACGATAGAGATAAGGCGACGTTAAGAACCAACGCTATCAGTTACATTCTGAACGGAGCATTGTGGACCGTTTGCGAAGGTCTAAGCATTCCAACTTACACTGCTCCCCGCCTGTCAATTCCTTCCGGAACAACGGGAATTTTGGCCGGTATCGTTCCATCAATCGCGTCTATTTACGCGCTCAAACAATTGAGTGGAAAAAAGCAAATCTCGGAAAAAGATCCCAACATGCTCGCGAAACTTTTCGACTATCCCGTTTCGCCCGAAATAGACTATCCAAAAAGCGTTTGGGATTTCTTGAATACAGCTCAAGTCGGTGAACCAGCAGCAAAAACAAGACGCAAATTATTGATCGAACGTTGGATTTCGGACAAAAATATTCCAGAGTTCACCGAGTCCACAGCAACAAAGCAGTTGGATGTGATCACTGCCAGCGTCCCGAGAAAAAAGGCGCTCAACATTGCAACGCTTAATACTCGATTAGCCATGCTTCAGCAACTTGCCGCAGAAATCCTGAAGATGAAACGGATGCTGCTCGAATTGTCCATGGTTATTCACGGCGACAAACGCATATAAACAAGTCGCTGCCTATGAGACTTTCGATTTCGATGCAAGCTAACAAATATAAATCCATTCTGAATTCTTGACTACAAGGCACCACAACCGGAACATCCAGAGATAGGATTGGTCTTAGGTAGTGTCACTCAGATTAAACAGTGCAAGTATCAAATCTGATACCACTAAAGAGAGGAAGACAATGTTGTTAGGGTCAGTGTTTACAGACAATCAAGTTCCCTTTAGCGTATGGTCCATCGAAGTGAACGATGAGCATGCCGAAGCTCCGCGTCAAACCAATGCAATCGCGAAGGCACAGTTGCGACGCTTGAGACGGATGCAAACTCAAAACTTCATTCAACGCGCCGCTTTCGATGTAGTGCAACAATTCAATAGACGCAGCGAAGTCGCCTAGCTCTGCCTAGGGTGGCATATCAAGATCTCATCAAGACGCGGGCCAATTCGGGCAGCGCTGGCGATTGTCTGCAGACTTTTTGATTGATCAACGCAATATCTCGACATGACTGAATTTGAGAGAAATTCGGAAACCCCTTGCTTGCGTATTTTCAAATTTGAGGTGGCACTGCCGCTGATCAATGAGTATCAAGATAGTGTCAAGATTCAAGCCACATGAGGCTTTATGGCGACTCTGATGCTATGTTGATCTTCTGCACAGATCTCCAGATAAACCTTGTTGAAACCTCTACATCTTGAAGAAAAAGCTCCCTCCGGGACCTCAGCACGAGAACGTCGATCTGGACGCGCCACGAATCGCTTTCGCCGCTGGTTTTTTCAAGGCATAAGAGAAAACAACAAGACTGTCGAGCATCAAGCCGCTTGGTACAAAGTGATGTGCTTAACCGGGGTCGATTACTTCTCGACACTGGGATACGCTCCGGGAATTGCGTTTCTCGCTGCCGGTGCTTTGTCGCCGCTGGCTACCTTTATTTTGGTGCTTTTGACTTTGGCGGGCGCACTGCCCGTATATATGAAAGTAGCGGAGGAAAGTCCGCACGGGCAGGGAAGTATCTCCATGCTCGCCAAACTGCTGCAAGGCTGGAAAGGAAAAATCCTCATCCTTTGTTTGCTTGGCTTCGCCGCCACAGACTTCATTATTACGATCACACTCTCTGCAGCGGACGCAGCTGCTCACATTGCCTCAAATCCGTGGGCTCTTCCGTGGATGCACGATCGCATCACTATGACAATGATTTTAGTGGCGCTTCTTGGCGGAGTGTTCCTAATTGGGTTTAGAGAAGCAATCAGCATTTCCGTTGTTCTCGTCGGACTCTACTTGGTACTGAATGCAATTGTAGTTTGTGTCAGCTGCACACATCTGATGCAAGAACCAGTCAAAATCAACGACTGGTTGGCGACTTTGACGCGACAATATGAATCGCCTTGGCGCATGATCGGCATATCCGTTTTACTCTTTCCGAAGCTAGCTCTAGGCATGTCAGGCTTCGAAACTGGAGTGGCGGTATCGCCCCTGGTTAGGGGCAAAGACGGAGACAGCGCCGACAAGCCACTTGGAAGAATCGCCAATACAAAGAAGCTTTTGATCACTGCAGCCTTGATCATGTCTGTGTTTTTGATCGCAACATCATTGATCACGACTATGTTGATTCCAGCGCAGCATTTTGCCACTGGTGGCATGGCAAATGGTCGGGCACTTGCCTACCTGGCACATTTGTACTTCGGAGATTCATTCGGCACCGTCTACGATATCAGCACAATCTTCATCTTATGGTTTGCCGGGGCGTCGGCGATGACTGGCTTGCTCAACCTGGTTCCACGATACTTGCCGAAGTTCGGCATGGCGCCGGAATGGACACGCGCCTCGAGACCTCTCGTGACATTCTTCACTGCCGTCGCCTTCATCGTCACGGCATGGTTCAAAGCTGATGTTGATGCCCAGGGTGGTGCCTACGCAACGGGCGTGTTGGTTTTGATGACTTCGGCGGCCTTCGCATGCACACTGACAGTGTGGCGAACCAATCGCAACTTGCGATTCTTTTTCCTCGCGACTTTTCTAGTTTTTGTTTATACCACCATCGTCAATTGTGTAGAACGACCAGAAGGGATACAAATAGCCGGGCTGTTCATTCTCACTATATTCGTTGCATCACTCGTTTCAAGAGCGATGCGTGCAACCGAATTGAGAGTGCAGAAGGTAGAGCTGGACGCGGTCGCCAAAGGCTTTATCGATGCGGCGCTTCTTGGTGGCACTGGCGACGTGAGAATTCTCGCCCACCGTCCAGACGGGTCAGGCTATGCCATCAAAGAATCCGAAGCTCGCGAGATTCACAGCATGCTAGGTCCTGACTGCAACTTCATCTTTCTTGAAGTTGAACGAACTGACGCATCTGAATTTGTGGAAACGTGCCTGAAAGTCTCCGGGCACATCGAAGATGGTGGCTTCCAAGTTCTGCGATGCGGAAGCCCTGCAGTTCCAAATGCCATTGCGGCAATCCTCATTCACATCCGCGACAAAACGAGCACCACGCCCCATGCGTACTTTGGATGGACGGAAGGCAATCCAGTCTTCTACATCTTCAAATATCTCTTCTTGGGTGAAGGCGAAACCGCACCAGTAACAAGAGAGATATTGAGAGAAATAGAGCACCATCCAGACCGAAGACCAGCCATCCACGTGGCTTAACGCCGGAATTAGGGGTTGCCCACAAAGAACATTGACAGAAACTTGACGAACAAATGCGCATATTGACGCGAGGTTGCCGCCTTCAGGAGTTAAATGAAAGTGACAGCAGTCAAGGAAGTGAGCGTCATGGACTACTTAGACAATTCAGTATTTAAATCAAAAGCTGTGGTCTTCGACCAACTGTCGTTTTGGCTCATCATCACTGTTTTCGTCATATTCCTTGCCGGCACTGTCTTCGGACGAATCACCGACCAAAACACTCAGTCCAGCACCGGCGCACCGCAGAGCATCGCCGCTCAGCACCACTCCGTTTACGGAAGATTCGGCGCTCTCCGTTGGACCAACTGACGGTATACAAACCATGGAATCAAACTCCATATCAATGGGTCTGGGTCTCGTTATCAGCAGGGGATCCCTGAAAGTGTTTCAGATCGTAGCAGACTATCTTGTCGCATATCCAATCGTGACACGCTTGTGACATAACTGGCTCACACAGCCAATTTTTCGTGATCACACTAAGCAGATCCCGACTACCCCGTCAAATTGCGAAACAATTCATTGTGCTTGCCACAGTTGAGGAATATAGTCACAGTCTCGGAATTACACAGTCACCGAGAAGGAGCCAGAAATTGGAAGACGTTATCTATACTGCCGTCGCTTCTGTTAGTGCCTTTATCGTCTACCGTTCAACCCGCGATCTCATGACGTTCTGGAAGAACGCGCTCAAGTAAGTATCGCAACCAAGATTTTTTAAATACGTTTGTCGCCGCACGCGTTATTGAATAGTAACTGAGCCTCAGCTGCTCAGAACTTTGCTTTCTGTCTCTACAAGCGAAGAGTGAGCCGGGATGAAGGTTTCGTTTTCGTTATGCTCTTGTTCAAATTTTTCTAGGGGACGTCTGCGACGAGCGTAGGCTGTTGCTGAAGCCACCGTGGTGCGCCGAATCTTCCATGAGCTTTAACTATGACGATCTGCCCAGGATCAGGAGTGGCATTCAGTGTTACGTGCGTAGTCAGTGTTTTACCGACAACGACCCCCGCGACAAACAAAAATAAGCCAGCCATACACGGGATGAACACCTGAAGTTTCAAAGGAGAAATGGAACACCTACTCACAATCGAGCGCGAGTCTAAGTTCATTGAACAAACCCTCCAGCTAGCTGCCGGCTAAAATCGGCATATCTAAGAAATACATGAAGACTTCATTAAAGTAACCGGAAAGGTTTCTCATCTTTCTCGGTCTTGAAGAATCTGATTATTTGCATATGACTGCGCGGTTCTAGGTCAGGATGATGCGTTACCAGCCGTAGCCGCGCCCGCCCATACCCATGCCATAGCCACCCATTCCGCCCATTCCACCCATGCTGCCCATCATTCCAGCTCTAGTAGCGGCTCTGGTGACCATGTAGAGTGCGCCCAACCCAGCCACAGGCAAAGCCATGTGTCCAAGGGTCTTACCGATGCCTCCAACGGTGCCTTTGATCTTCTTAGTATTGATCTTTTCAGGCTTGATTGGTTTATCAGAAAACGTTGATTGCTGCGGCTGTTGCTGCTCCATTTGAGCGCGTGAAGCGGAGTTTGATTCCGGACGGATAGGCTGTTGATACTGGTAACTCCCAGCTCCCGTCGATTGGTTCGCTTGACCGCGATAAGCATCGTATTGCGGTGCCTCATATCCCTGGGGAGCTTGCTGAGGCCAAACAGGTGCAGAGCTCTGGTAGCCTGCGCTTTGACCAGCATCCTGTGCAAAGACAGCTGTATTCATGGACGCGAAAAAACACGCGACCAGAAGCCATGCTCTAGGCTTATTCATTGGCTTTCGCTCTCAAACTATGGGTTGGCGGAATCGGAGTATTTACTTAGGATACGCCCAGAAACTCTGATGTCAAGCAGAATTCATGTACCGAGCGTGCGCTGAAACACAACCCCACCGCTGAATGTTCGTGCTTTGAACCATCCGTTTTCGATCACCACATACTTCTTTCGTCGCCCCGTTATGGCAAGCTCCAAATTGAGCGCTGCGATCAAGGGCTCTAGTATCTCCTGTGTCAGTTCAAAGTGAGCCATAGCGCGCTCGATACGCGTGGCACGCTCTGAATTGATTGCGTCAGCCAGTGCGTGTACGATTTCCAGTTCAGTCAGTGCCAGCATGCGAAAGCCAGCTGCGGCGTTGGCGACTTTGCCATCGCTGAGCACGACGCCGGTCTCAGGCACCAGGCGCATCTGCCAGTTGCTGGCCGTGAAGGCAAGATCGGGCGCAGAGTACATTTGAGGGCTCAATGAAGCAAGCAAGGTATTCATTCTGGAAGTCTCAGGAAGGGGAGTGAAGAGAGCATAGATTTAAAAAGTGTCAAAACAGTTTCCTTTTCGAGTGTCATTGTTCGGGTTGCGACAGTATTCAAAATCGCGCTGGAACGAGTAAGATTCTGAGGCTTTACGCGGGACCCTCATAGCCGATGCTTTTTGAAAACATAATTGTTCCGATCGACGGCTCTGACTCAAGCCGAATCGCCGCCGATTACGGTTTCTGGTTCGCGTCTGCAATGAAAGCGAAATTAACGGCGCAAAACGTCATCGACCCACGCTTGACTGACCTGCTGTTGGCTCCGGAATTTGCTGAAGAAACCGGAATCAAAATGCCGCTCGATGGCTCGGAAAAGCTACTGCGCGCGCAGAAACGCATTGCACTAATGACCCTGGACTTGTTCAAGAAGCAATCGGTCGAACATTCTATAAATGATGTGCAAACTTGTATCGATATCGGACCCGTGGCAACTTCGATTTTGAAGCGAGCGGCAAAGCACGATCTCACCATTGTCGGGCACCACGGGCGCAGCCAACAAAACGAAACCGAGCATTCAACAGGGTCGGTGGCGCGCAGAATTGCCATCGACAACACTGCCTCGGTATTGATTGCTTCGCAGCCGATTCAGGAAATGGGTCACATCTTGATGGCCTACGATGGTAGTGCCACCGCCGATAGTGCTCTGGTAATGGCAGAGCGGCTGGCTGTCTCATTGCGCAAAGAACTAAAAGTGGTGCACGTGGCACCAAACAAGCAGCAGTTTCCTAAAGCGAAAATTCTAATGCAACGAGCAGCAACGCATTTGAACAAAACTGCAACAGCCTACACATCCGCATTTGATAACGGCAAACAATTTTTGGACAAGGTGACTTTCATCGTGCGCGAAGGACAGCCGGCCGATACACTGATCGAATTTGCGCGAGTCACAAATGGACTGCTCGTGATTGGCTCACATGGCTCACGTCCACGATCGCACAAAGAATTTATTGGAAAGACGGCTGCTTATATTGTTCGAAAAATGGAAACCTCTGTGCTCGTTTTTCGTCCGCAATAATTACAATTTCTCCCCGAATTTTAAAAGTGACAATTCGGACTCATGATAGTGCGATTGGCAATTTCGGTGAAATCGATAGTGGTATTACTCGCGGTGCCTGCGGTCCTCTGACGTCGGCGACAGCGGCAAATGCACCACAAATTGTTGCAGCTAAGCCTGCGACTTGAAACTCAGGCTGGCGGTTCTTGATTCTTACCTTTTAGATCAGCCCACAATGCTTGTTCGTCGTAGCTTTCAGCACTATCATCGACGGTTCCATATTCTCTAATCACGGAATTGCGCCGATTTTGATCGAGCTTTTTCATACCTGGGTCTAACTCATATAGGCGATACAGAGGCTCAAGGGACGTGCGCACGATCCCAAGAATGTTGCTGACTTCTGAACCAATCAAATTAAAAGCAGCTTTGGCCTGAGGAGTACTTGCGTGCGTGTCGATATCATCGGCCAGTCTTACCAAGCGATCGGTTTCCTTGACCAGCTTGGTCAATAGTTGCAAAACAGAGATATCGCGGGTATTTCCAGGCTCAGACGGCATCAAGTGCTTCCTCCATACACTATTAAAACACTTGATCGGATATATTCATCACTTTGCCAGGCTTGTAGCCCGAAACATTATCCTGTTTTCGGTTTCGCAAGTAGATCCCAAAAGCAGAGTGCTATACACTGTGGTCTGCCTAACCAAGCGGAGTTCGCTTGCTCCTGAGTACTATATGCCACTGCTTGAAATCCAGAATTTAGCGACCACCTTCCCTACTGAAGCCGGGCTTGCCAAAGCCGTCGACGACGTCACATTCAAAATCGAAAAAGGCAAAGTTCTTGGCATCGTTGGCGAATCAGGATGCGGAAAGTCGATCACTTCTTTGTCGATTTTGCGATTGGTACCACCGCCCGGGCGAATCGCATCGGGCACCATCAAACTAGACGGTCAGAATCTGCTCGATTTGAAAGAATCACAAATGCAGTCGATTCGCGGAAATCGAATTGCGTTGATTCCGCAAGACCCGATGACATCGCTGAATCCCGTCTACACAATTGGCGATCAAATTATCGAAGCAATTATGTTGCATCAAAAAGTGAGCAAAACAGAAGCTCGCAAGCGTGCAATCGAAGTTTTGGAACGGGTTCGAATTCCTGAACCAAAAACACGCATTGATGAATATCCGCACCAATTCTCAGGTGGAATGCGCCAAAGAGTGATGATCGCAATGGCTCTGTCATGCGAGCCGGAGTTATTGATCGCAGATGAACCGACCACCGCACTCGATGTGACAGTGCAAGCGCAAATCCTCGACCTGATGCGCTCAATTCAGAAAGAGCAGAATATGTCCATCTTGCTGATTACCCACGATCTCGGCGTCGTAGCAGAGATGTGCGATCACGTTGCTGTAATGTATGCAGGTGCTGTTGTCGAATACGCAAATGTTCAAGATTTGTTTGCGCATCCACAGATGCCCTATACAGTCGGCTTGATGAATTCACTGCCACGACCAGGTGGAGAACGTCTGACGCCGATTGAAGGACAGCCACCAAGTTTGGTGAACTTACCGAAGGGATGCAGGTTCGCAAACAGATGTCCACTTGTAGAGCCCCGCTGCAGAGAAGCGGTACCACCACTTGAAGAGAAGCGCCCCGGACACTTTGCTCGCTGCGTCGTGGTGCCAAGCGAAATGGAAAACCCGAGCAGAGCGTAGGTATTGAAATGCGATCGACAAGAATTCTGACCACTGGCCAGATGCGGAAACTAGAAGCTGATTGGATCAAAAAATGCGGACATAATTGGTCTCAGGTCTTGATGGAAGTTGCAGGACGTGGCACTGCCCAAATCGCATTGAAGATGTGGGAGAACGATCCCGGTGAAGTCGTCGTCATATGCGGACGCGGCAACAATGGTGGCGACGGAATGGTGATCGGACGCTATCTCAGCCTCTGGGGTGTTCCTGTCAGTGTCTGGCTGGTCAGCAAAGATGACAGCACCGAAGTCGACATGTCGAGCGGGGAATCGCAAGCGAACAGAACCATTCTAGAGAGCTTAGGCGTAGAAGTGACCGTCTCAAACGAATCACCGCAGCAGGCGATGATGGAAGCGACTTTGATCGTTGATGCACTGTTTGGCACTGGACTAGACAGAGATCTGGACGGAACATTCCGCACCGCAGTTGATGCCATTAATCGCAGTGGAAAATCGGTGATCTCTGTAGACATACCTTCTGGTGTCAATTCAGACACGGGCAAAGTTATGGGATCGGCGGTTCGCGCCGATCATACAGTCACGTTCGGTTATCTGAAACCTGGATTACTGTGCCATCCCGGCGCAAGTCTGGCTGGAGATCTGAGTGTAATCGACATTGGATTGCCTGATGCTGACGAAGAAGAACAGCCTATTATTACCCTAATCACATCGGACTACGTGCGCGGACTTTTGCCACCGCGACCAACGGATTCCAACAAAGGCACTTTTGGATCTGTTCTCACTGTTGCAGGCAGCTTGGGAATGAGTGGTGCCACAATTCTCGCTAGTCAGAGCGCATTGAGAGTAGGAGCGGGATTATCACTACTTGCCACACCGAAAACGTTGGTGCTAAATCTGCCGCCAGGCGAAGTAATTTATCACGCCATTCCAGAAACGAAAGACTATTCAATCGGGCTAGAGGCAATCAAAGAAGTTGAAAAGCTAGTCGAGCGAGTGACAGCGGTAATTCTCGGACCGGGCTTATCCACAAAAGACGAAACCGTGTCTTTCGTTCACAAGTTCGTTAAAGATTGCCTGGTCGAAAACGACAAGCCATGCATAATCGATGCAGATGCGCTCAACGCAATCGCGAAAGACACATCTGTTTTGCCGTCTTCAGCCGAACACATCGTGCTCACACCACATCCCAAAGAGTTATCACGGTTGCTCGATTGCAGCGTGCAAGAAATTCAAGAAGATCGCCTCAAAGCTGCCAGCAGAGCGGCAGAGAAATTCGGCTGCGTAGTCGTGCTCAAGGGTGCTCACTCAATCGTGGCAGGACCGGATGGTGAGCTCTTCATCAATCCCACAGGCAACGCAGGCATGGCAACAGCGGGCGCAGGTGATGTGCTCTCCGGTATCATCGGTGGACTGCTCGCACAAGGCTTGAAACCGATTGATGCAGCCACAGTTGGGGTCTACATACATGGTGCATCCGGCGATTACGCCGCTCTCGAACTTGGCGAAACTGGATTGATTGCGGGCGATATAATGAATGCAATTCCTTTCGCGATCAGTAACATCGAAAAGGGCGATTCAAGCGAACTCGAGCAGCAATTGACCGGCGTCATGGCAGCGGATTCAGGTTGAACGAAAAGCCGTTGAGCTGATTTACTGGGTGTTTTCTGACTTGGTAATATAACCGCGCAGCAGTTTCAAATTTACTTTTGCTGGCTGATAGGCATTGCGCAACAGCATCAGGCGAAAATCTTCGATCTCAAATGGCTTGCTGATGTAGTCATCCATGCCCGCCGACAAACAGCGGTGTCGATCTTCAACGTGACCAGTAACGGCAATGATCGGTGTGTGACGCTTCATTGCCAATTCCATTTCACGAATTCGGCGAGTACACTCGTAACCATCCATGGCACCAAGGGCGATATCCATGAGAATGGCGGCGTAGCGTGTGCAAGCCAGAGCGCTCAGCGCTTCTTCACCGGAAGACACTATATGGGCGTCGTAATCAAATTTCTGACAAAGCTCTTTGAGAACGTATTGTTGCGTCTCATTGTCTTCGATTATCAGCAACGTAGCTTGGGTTTCTTCTTGATCTCGCATTCGATTCAGACCATTACATTTAAATTTGTGCGTTTAAACCCCGCCTAATAACCACCTATAGTGTACGGATTAATAGGAAGATGACAAACACAATTAATGTATTTTATAAGTAACGGGCGCAAAAAGCTTGATTGTCAGGTCGAAAACTATGAGAGGGCTGCTTGCAAAAAGTCCAGTACCATTCTACGAGTATCCAGGGCTGCGCTGACGCCGATCGGAACTGTTGGGCAAGCACCACCGGCAACAGGGAAATCGAATATGCTCGGAAGACTCAGTTGCACCAGTCGTTCCGCGCAAGAATCTTCGATCGACAGCATGTTGAACGAACCCTTGTTTCCACAATTATCAAAATATCCCAGAGCCACAGCCTTGACCCGCTCCAGCTGCCCTGACACATAAAGCGTCGTCAACCATCTATCTAGAATGTCATTGCGCTCATCATGATCGGTCAAAAACAGAACTGAGCCTCTCAAATCGGGTTCGAATTCAGTTCCGAACAAAGAAACAAGACCCGTCAGATTTCCACCCAATAGATGACCTTGTCCAATGCCCTCGACTGCAACGTGGCTATGCATCTCAGACCAGGCACTGTCGATGGTGGCGGCAACAATTGGCTCTAAAGTAGATTGGTTAGTCAAAGCTGACTTGAAGCTGACAAAACTCGTCTCGGTTTTAATCTCTTCTAAATTAGGGCCGTGGAAAGTTATCAATCCCGTGCGCGAGTGCAGAGCAAGAACAATTGTTGTGTTTTCTCCGCCGCCTACAATCACTTTTGGATTTCTTGAGATGGCGCCGAGATCCAAATGAGGAAGTAGCGAAAGACCGCCAAAGCCACCAGTGATACAAAACAACGCAGAGATAGAATCGTCTTTCAGAAATTTATTGAAATCATCGACTCGTTGGCCAACACTGCCGGCGGTGTGACCTTTGATTTCAAGCACATGTGCTCCAACTACAGGTTTGAAGCCCATATATTCAACCAGACGAGCGGCGCGTGAAACCACGGACGGCTTATAGGGGCGTCCGCCTGGCGCTACCAAACCAACACGGTCACCCTGTTTAAGCGCTTTTGCTTTAATTAATGGCTTGTTGGTCATCCTAACTCGTTGCAATCTCATCTATGCTGAAAGTGACTTGCTCAACATCGGTGGCGTCGAGCGTCGCCATTACCCCTAGTGGCAAAGTGAATTTTTCTACGCCATGCCCCAGCCTCAATCCATAAACAACTGGAACATTCAAATCAGCGAGCTGTTCGCGCAAGACTGATTCCAAACTGTCGTTCAATTGCGATACCTTTCGACTGCTCTCGCCAGGTTTGCAATCCACGCTCTCGCCGACAATGATTGCTGCGGCGTTTTGAAACTTATTTGCCAGCTTCAGCTGAACGAGCATCCTCTCGACGCTGTGCGGTTCTTCTCCAACATCCTCAATGAAAAAGATCTTGCCGGCGGTCTCTACTTCAAATGGAGTTCCGAGCATCTGCTTGATCAGCGTTAACGATCCACCAATCAACTGTCCCGTTGCTTTGCCCGACCGAAGCACCATTCGCGGTGGCGGGTATTTCGGTTTGAAATCAGGTTCAGGTGGATCTTCGATCGCACCGATAGCCTGATCGCCCATAAGAGCCTCTTTGAAATGTCTGTATGTATACTCAGCTTCGAAGAAGTTTCCCAGAGTTGGACCATGGAAAGTGACCAGGCCGGTTCGCTGATGTATCGGTATCAAAAGTCCGGTTATATCGCTGAAGCCGACAAGGATTTTCGGGTTCCTTGCCAATAAGTCAAAGTCGATCTTCGGCAACAGTCGCACTGAACCGGTGCCACCACGCAAGGGAATGACCGCCTTCACCTCTGGGTCAGCCCAGATCGTATGCAAATCCTCCACTCGAGCTTCATCTCGCCCGGCCAAGTCTCCCCGCCGCTCAAAAACATGCTTGCCGAGCTTATACTTGAGTCCGAGTTTCTTCAAACGACTGAAGCTGTACTCAACATGCCCCTGCTCGAAAGCCGGGCTGGAAGGCGCAATGATGCCGACTGTGTCGCCGGTACGGAGTCTTGGTGGTTTTATGAGAGTCGGCATGTGTTAATTGTAGCCCATGATTTATGCCGACTTTGCCCATCTTGAGCCACTGTCCTTGGTATAGTTATGTGTGCAGAGCTGCCCGACACATGTCGTCACCGCGTGGACCCAGAGATGCTAAAGACAGAATCATCGCCCCAAACGCGAAGAAATGATTATTCGCTGTTTACTGCTGAGCAACAGAGATGGCTCGATAAAGCCAGAGCCTTCGCCGACGCCGTTCCGCTCAGCGACGTAATCAAGTCTGACACCGAGAACACTTTTAGACGAGACCTCTTCGAGGCAGCCTGTAAAGAGGGTCTAGGCAGTTTACCGTTTCCGACCACATACGGCGGCTCAGGTGGCGACTATGTCAGCTTCTGCCTCGTCAATGAAGAATTCGGAAGACGCTGCCTTCCGATCATGAGTTCGCTCGGCGTGCATGTGCTTTGCCAGGAGCCAATCTATCGATTTGGTACCGAAGAGCAAAAGCAAAAATATTTGGTACCTTCATCAAGTGGAAAGTATCTCGCCGCATTCGGTTTGACAGAGCCGGCCGCTGGTTCCGATACTGCCGCGATTGAAACATCGGCGCGTTTGGTCGGTGAAGAATATATCCTCAACGGCACCAAGACCTTCATCACCAGCGGTGGTTCAGCTGACTATTACATTGTCATGGCCCGATTGACCGATGTGGACGATGCCGGCATTACCTCTTTCATCGTGGAAAGAAATTTCCCCGGGTTCGAGATCGGTCAAAAGTTTGACATGCTCGGCATGCGTGGCTACGCAACATGCGAGATCGTCTTCAACGACTGCAAAGTGCCAAAAGAAAATCTGCTCGGACCACATGGTGCGGGAAGAAAAGTTGCGCTTTCGAGCCTTGGAAAGGGACGAGTCACGATCGCCGCTCAATCAACAGGGTGGGCTCAAGGAGCGCTTGAAGGTGCAATTGCAGCAGTCAAGGAAAAGTCCGAAACTGATCGGCATGCTTTCTACCATTTAATCGGAGAGCTCGCTACAGATGTTGAAGCCGGGCGTGTTTTGACATATCAAGCCGCTAGTAATATTGATAAAGGCGATGCGGATGTGACAGTTGCGGCAATGGCAAAAATACGAGCCACTGACGCGGCCATGCGGGTTTCCACGGAAGCGATATCAATTGCGGGTCTAGCCGGAATGGATCAAAGCAAATTGCTCGAGCGCATTTTTAGAGATGCGAAAGCCGGACAGATTTACGAAGGAACAAACCAAATTCAACGCATGTTGATTGCACGCTCTCTACTCAAATAGCCTCATATGACTCAGTCTGAAGTAAATCAAACGCTTATTGAATCGGTAATTCCGGTGCCGTTCGATCTCGAACAAGAGATTCGGGAGAAGCACCAGATCATCGCTCACATCCTCAAAATCGCGGCAGGCGCAGCACTCTTCAACGTGCTGATCATCATTGCTTGCGGCATTGTGTTCGGCCCACTCCTCGCCGGCAAACTCGTAGTCATTGAAGTGATGTTAGGACTCTCTGCTGTCTGCCTCGGGATCGTTGTTGGTCACGGAAAAATAATGGGTCTTCTTACACATGCAGAAGAAGTCGCGTACATGGCTCGCGAACAGGTTTTCGTCGATTTGAATATGGCACGAGAAGAACTGATCCGTCTGCGCCATAAACTGAGACGCGATACCGATCCAGAAGGATATGGTCACGTAAACGAGCTGCTAAAGATGGTTAGCCCGCTGGTCATGATGTTTGTACAAAAGGAAAAAAACATATTCCGCTGGGGTATGTTCGCTTGGAAAATTGCGCAAAACGCGATGGCGGTAATGAAGCAGCGCTCCTCGAAAGAATCGTGATCTACATGCTACCAACTGCTTCCAACTCAGCTTTCAGCTTCAAGAATTATGCGTCTGATCGACGAGTGATGGTGGAAGAACGACTGGAACAATATTTGATACACAACGATCCGCAAAAGCTCTGGGATTCGATGCGCTATTCGGTTCTCTCGGGCGGAAAGCGACTTAGAGCGCTCTTATGTTTGGCTGCAGCTGAAGCCATCAAACCGCATGAAGAGCTATCTGATTTAGTTCTGCCATGCGCTTGTGCTATCGAAATGGTGCACGCCATGAGTTTGATTCACGACGACTTGCCATCGATGGATAACGATGACATCAGGCGAGGAAAGCCCACAAACCACAAAGTGTTCGGCGAGGCGATGGCTCTGCTCGCAGGTGATGCGCTGTTAATGCTGGCAAACGAAATCCTTATAGATGAAACTCCAACGAAAGTTGATCCTTCTATCTTGCTTTCAGTCGTAAAAGAACTCTCCATCGCCACAGGCGCCCACGGTATGGTCGGTGGACAGGTGGAAGATATGAATTTCACAGGCGCCTTCGACCAGGGACACGCAAACAAAGAGTTTGTTGACGAGAACATTTTGTCTTCTATCCATCGCCGCAAAACCGGCGCCCTGATTACCTTTTCGATATGGTCAGGAGCGCGACTGGTTGGTGCAGATGAACAGCAACTCATAGATCTAAAACGATTCGGCGAGATACTCGGTCTGGCCTTCCAAATAACTGATGATCTATTAGATGTGACCGGTGATATCAGCACTCTTGGAAAGACGCCCGGTAAAGACGAGGCCTCGCAGAAAGCGACTTGGGTGAGATTATTCGGAATCGACGGATCGAGACAGCGATTGAAGGAACTTGAAAGCGAAGGTCTCGGCATTCTAGATAGTATCGGCATCGAGATTGGCTCTGCGCCCGCTCTAAACGAACTTCTCAAGTACGCAATACATCGAGTAAATTAAGGGGTTTTCAACTTAGTACATGCATGATTGGACACCACTAATTTCACTCGCGACAACTTTCGCTGACACGGCAACAACGGTTACAACGGCTTCCAATGCGCTTCCGCAGAGCCAGACGAGAGGCTGGCAAGTGATCTGCGTGACAGTTCTTTGCAGCACTTTGGCTCAAGCATTCAAGATCTTGACCAAACTAATTAAGACGGGAAAGCTCGACATGCGTATGCTTGCAA
>JBBQFO010000055.1:0-25177 GCA_038322035.1 Candidatus Obscuribacterales bacterium | reverse complement strand
AAGCTGATGGAAGATAAAAAATCGTCGGCTGATGCCTGGGACACCTACAGTGACATCTGGAGACTGTGCGTTGAATTCATTCCGTCCAACGAGGGGCAAAGCAATGTGCATCAAGCGGTTTTGGGCGCCATTTCGCATCTGGGAAACTACCGAACACTGCGTTTCGCGGCCATGGTCAATCAACTCCCCTTAGGAATGTGGCTGGTGGTGCTTGCCGGAGGTGGAGCAACGATTGCGTTCACCTATTTCTTCGAAGTGAAAAATGAAAAGACCCAGGTGCTGATGACTGGACTGGTGGCGACAGTAATGGCGCTCAACATTTTTCTTCTCGCCAACTACGACTATCCGTTCTCGGGCGATGTTCACGTTAGCTCCGCAGCCTTTGAATTGGACCTCGATCTATTCAAGAAATTCCTCGCTAAATCCAGACCAACTCCGACAATTCTACCCAATCAATTCCAGAAACCTTCGCGCATTCTTAAAGACCCCAATCTGCCGGTGCGAGCTATTCCAGTTGGCTCAACAGGACCACAAATTACTCTGGGATAGAACCACTGCAACCTGGACACGGTCCAGGGTCCACTGCTGTTCGTCATTCTGAACCGTCACGGCAGCGTGCCGCGTTTCAGAGAAAAGCAAAACGAGCTAGTCGAGTCAATTCAAAATCAGTTCGGAGGACCGGCAAGCCTGCTTTACACGCACCAGAAACTGGCGATTGCGATGCGCGTTGCACCTTGCTCCGAGAACAGTCGGCACGGCTGAAGAAACCTCGCCCAAGCGGAAAGAATCGGGAGCACCACCCACTTTTCGCTTCTCCAGTCTTACGACATGGCTTAGTATAGTGAGTAAAAAAGGTCTCGCCGAGAACCCTCATCTCTGAACCTTTTTCATTCTTTTGAGACTTCTAACTGCTTTGATTCAGAAACCAAGCAGACCGGCCCAGCGCTCCAATCGTGCCATCATTTCCGACTCGTCGAGCATCACAAAGGCCAGCAAGAACTCCTTCTCAACTGCACCAGACAAGTAATAAGACTTTGTCGAAATTAACGCCAAACCCGCATCATTTGCTGTCTTCAGAATAGTGGCATCGTTTCCAGGCAGCTTAAATCGGATCAAAAGTTGCATGCTACCGCAGTCTTTTGCATACTCAACTCGCTCACCAAAATAGCGCGTGATACCGAGTATGAGGTTTCGGTATCGGCTGGCATAAGTCGCTTTCGTCTTGCGCACATGACGCTCGAAAAATCCTTCATTCATAAAAGCGGCAACTGCCAATTGATCAAAAAAAGGCAGGCTGGTACTGGCTTTAGTCCAACTCAGTGATTGAGCTCGATTAAAGACCGGCAAAAGATTTCTGGGCAGTACCAGATAGCCAATATTGATCAGCGGAAAAAGCGTTTTCCACATATCTCCGACATAGACAACGTTTTCAGCATCGCTCAAGGCCATTAAAGCTGGCAGTGTAGTACCCGTATATCGAAACTCGCAGTCGTAGTCATCTTCCAAAATCAGGCAATTGTTAGCTTTTGCCCACTCGAGTAGCTGCTTGCGTCGAGCCAGTGTCATCATGGCGCCGGTGGGGTCCTGATGCGACGGTGTCACATAAATCACTCGCACCGTTTCACTTAATTTATGCAACTGGTCGACGCACATCCCATGTTCATCAACGGCAACCGGAATCAACTTTGCTCCCAGCGATTCGAATATTTTTCTTGCAAAAGGAAAGCCCGGATTCTCGACTACTACGGCGTCGCCGCTTTCGACGATAATTTGCGCAAAGAGGCGCAATGGGCTGAGGGCATGAGAAAACACGACAATCTGATCGGGTTGACAGTGCAAAGCCCGCGAACGCCTCAGGTAAGCAGCAATTGCAGTTCGCAACGGTAAATAGCCAAACGGCTCAGTATCATAGTAAAACTGGCTTAAATCGTTGTTTCTAAGCTGAGTCAACATGACTTGCCGCCAGGCTTTCACCGGCAACTCTGATACTGGAGGAGCGCCGAAGTGGAGCTCTGGCAAATCACCTTGGTGGGAAGGCTCAACTGAGCAAGCGATTAGGTCTTCTGCATATTTTGTCAGTCGGCGCTGAGCAAATTGCTTTTCTGTTTCGGGTCGGTCCAAGCTATCGTTGAAGAGAACAGGTTTAGAACTAACAAACGTTCCAACACCTGACTCCGACTTGATAAGTCCGCGACTCAGTAACTCATCATAGCAACGACAAACGGTTTTTCTTGATACTGCAAGCGCCACTGCCAGTGTACGTGTTGACGGCATGAGCTGGCCAGGCATGAGTTCCATGTCAGCGATTAGCTTTTGCAGGCGCTCACTCAATTGCACATACAAAGGCTGCTTAGATTTGGAATCCAGCTTAAAAGCCAGCTTGTCGACAAGGATATGCACATCCCTGTCGGCGCCGATTTGTTCTTTATCTTTCAGAACTCAGTACTCCCAAGCAAACAATTCGCGGTAAATCTTATCACCGTTGAGCCTGCGCATATCCTGCGCCGATTTGAGACGGCGCTCGTTATCGACTGGGTCGCAGTCGCAGACGTAGCTGGATGTTTTTGGCAATTGGTGTCGAGCAGTCCTCGAACAGCACCACCAGCAGTGCTGTCATGAGAGTCCACGCTCTCTGTTTGATGGTGTACAGTGACAACGGCGCGGAGTCCACGGCTTGTAATTGATAGAGTCCACTGATAACTGTGCAGTTTGATCTGGTCACTTTTTCTACACTGTCCGATTAATCAGGTTGCAAACAGGTGTGTAAGACACCTATTCTGAAATCTAAAATCGTCTCAGCTCCCAACCTTGAAATCACCAAACAAGCCCATACAGTGCCACTACATTTAACACCAATGCCAAGCAAATGCTTGCCGAGCCGCTGACCATCGAGTTTGGGTAATCTTTCCGGCAAGGACTTGAAGATGAGACTAGCAAGCTGACACCACCTCGAGAATTCAAACAACCAGCCCCCTTCTAATGTAAGCACTCATACTTAACCGCCATGCCAAACGAGTCGCGCCAGCGCTCTTACGCTGCGGGAAATCGGTTTGAGAGTGAGCAAAGTCGCGTGCTGAATGCACTAGTCTGCGTTCTTTCGGTGGACCCAAACACAAAATCGCAGAGCCTTGAATGGCTCATCGCAAAGGAAAATTCATGACCACTAACACCGCATTACTGGAAGATCAAACCGAACAGCTCAAGCATAACTTGATCGAGGCTGCCGGCAAACTTAGAGCGCACCAGCTCGACTGGATCCGCTCAGCTGCGTGTTTCCTACAGGAAATCGCAGCGCTCGAGACCTATAAGAAGCAGGCCGAAGCTGCCCTGGAAGACGCTGAGCTTAAACTTGCAGTAACCGACGCCGCTTTTACCGCAACCAGACTCAAGGTGCTTCGACTCATCCGCGAGAAGCGGCACTACTCTATGATCAGCGTCGATCTGGACCAGAATCACGGCAATCCCAGAAACGACCTTTGGCGCATTTGCGCGACTGGCAGCGACGAGGAAGTGATCGCCGCCGCGCTTAAGTTGGGCCAGCATGATTTGCTCATCTGGGAAAATAGACAGCTTCTGAATGCCGCCGATGCCGCATTGAGCGCCGCCCGCGAGGAGATGTCTGTCGTTTCGATCACCCGGCGGGCCGCAGTGCAGCAGCGAGGCAAAGCCAGAGCCAATATACAAACGGCGCTAGACCAGCTTCACAAAGCTCACTGTGAGCAGCGCGTTGAAACATCAGGAGCTTTCTTCTACCTCGAGAGCAACGTCGTTAGCGCCGCTGCAGCGCTCTCCGGCACAGGCGACAAACTGTTTGCCTACAGTTTTGCGCCCACCAATGAGCTCGGAATCATCGCACCGGGACTGGAGCTGCCTGGTGGCAACAAGATGACGCCCTAGAACCGTGATACTACTGGCGATGTTTCACTTACTTACTAGCAATCACCTATTAAATTTTGGAGTCTAATTATGAAGCGAGTTCAGGCGCTGGTTTTAGAGCATAAGCACCACATCTTCGCTGCTTTGTTCCTGTCAGTCGGTATCTTTGTCGCCCTGATGCTGGTAACCAATACCGGCATCGGTGGAATCAACCAGAATATGGTTTTGCTTTTTGTTGGACTGTTCATGGCGGAAGCTGGACGCAGCCTAATGCACTTCGGTGCACGGCTGAACCACATTTGGCTAGAGTATTTTGGAGTCTTTGTCCAGGGATTAGCTTGGTGGATATGGTCGCTTAATTTGGAGTTCATGCGCAACCTATCAGGTACGCATTTGGTCCTGAATTTGACACTGCCGGCACTGATCATTGGTGCGCTGCCTGTGGTTGCGCATCACGGCGCCAAACACTTGATTGCGCTTAACAATTGGGATAAGTCAAAATTCAATAAAAGTGAGTAGCGAAGCTGGTCACTCTTATTTGATCTGGTCGTCTCTCTGCTACCTAGCGCGCTTACCATCCTGGAAGTTAGTGCCTTGGCAATCGGCTAGACATCATCTTTTCCGTCAATCTCTGATTGATGCACAACCCTGATAGCCCGGACTTTCCGGGCTATCACCTTTCAAATTTTCAGAGGAATTCTGTATGAACAACAATCGAAACTTAGATTTTGATCCTCTCAGCTCCAACGTCGGGTACTACCGGTCAAGGAATTCTGAGGAGAGCAAGCCCGTAAACTCACTGGAGAAAAGCACCACGATTAACGAGCCAACCGCAAGCGACAGCAAAAAAGAAGCTGATCTGCTACCGGGCGGCAGCGAAGAGCAGCGATCAGACTGATCGGTCTTTGCATTGCCACTGAATCAGGTGGCTGTTTGGATTTGAGCACGTCTTACTGTGTGCGGTTGCCCCTCTTGATGAGGCGACAACCGCCAAAGAAGGGACATGGAAATGTACACAGATATCAAAAGTCAGACAAGATGAAAAAAAGTCGGGACCACCACCAACTTTTTCCCTTTTTCGAACCTACGACAAAATTTAGTATAAACACTTTTTTGAAAAAGTCTGGCGCCGACAGTAAGCAAGTCGAAACTTGCATACTGCCGAAACTCCAGCCTAAGGTTCACTACCAGAGCCAATTACTGCCCGGTCTGCCGAGGGATGCGAACCGCACACGTACATACCGAGCATGTGCCATCTGCATAAAACAAGCTGATGCCGCAGGCGCTACAGCGCCAGCGTGCCAGCTCGAACAGCGGCTTCCCTTCCGTGTTTGCGACCGAGTTACGCATCAGGATGCGTGGCAGGTCGCCGATTCGCCGAGGGGTTTTGGCGTTGGCGTTAATGATCAATGCCTTTCTGATAGTCGAAGCTATCGGGATGGAAGTGAATGAAACGGCTTGCTGTTGACGTTTCAGCCCGGCGGCTTGCCCATCTCGCGCCAGAACCAACGCAACCAGATCAAGCACGCGATGATCACCAGCCCGCCGACGAAGCGTTCGAAATTTTCAGCGATGAACCAGTCCATGTTTGCCTCAGAGTTAGAAGAGAGAAGATGGAGACAAAGGAATGCCGGCGTGTATTCGCCCGACGGCATTCCATCGACCAACAACTATGACCGCCAACAACCTAGGCGTTCGCGTCCTTGATCGGTTGCTCCGGGTCGAACTTGATGCCGTTCTGTTCGAGCCAGCGCAGGTAGGCCGGGTCGGGCTCGCCCAGCAGGTAGTCGCGCGACTTCGTCTTGACCACGTGACCATCATCCGTCTTGGCCGAGCCACCGATCAGATCCGACGTGTTGACCAAGAAACCTTCCTCGAACTTGGGGTGCCCGTAGACCGCCCCGAAGAGGGCCCGATCCCGCTTCTCCGGCGGCGTGTAGATGTCACCCGAGACGTAGACCACAGCCCACTTTTCGATCCGAACCATTGTAGAACCCTCCGAGGAATTCGAACTGAAGCGATTCGACGACACTCGCGTCGATCTGATAAGCGCTCCAGCACGAATGCCTAGACCTGTCTGTATATGTAAGCCGGCTAGCGAAACTCGCGTAGACTGCGGCATTGATTGTGATCAATCCAGTCACTAAATGAATAACCGAGCAAGGACAATGGCTTCGTCTACAACAGCGTTTGCTATTGCAGAAGGACTTGAACTGATTGCGATGACTTGCTTGGTTGTTGGTTTGCCGAAGGGATTAGTGAAAAAAAGGATACCCATTGATAGCCAAATCTGCAGCAATAAGGCAAGGCTAAAATCGCAATAACAATTCCAAACAAGTTAAAATCAGCACGAACACCGATATCCAAGCTAGCCAAGCGATCACCAGCCTGGCCAGCTAGCGCAAATCGAACTCGGATGCGACCCTCGAAACCTGCACTAGAAGCCAATCCATACAGCCAATACAAATACCCAGCCACACCACATACGGTGCGCCCAGACAAGACAAAATCAGTCCGAATATTCGAAGAAGCTCTTTAACACTTTGAAGATAGAGCACAATTGTTTCGACTTTGTGCCTCGATGACGAATTCTCCATCTCACTGGAAGCACATTACTTACTTCCAAACGGACACTACCAGCGGTGCAGTATTTTTTAGCGATTTTTATACTACATAGATGAATAGAAGCACGAAAAGAACAAAAGGAAGTGAAGAAGTAGGCAGTCACACCACGTAATCGAGTTTTTTCGATTAGCGATATGACTGCCTACGCTCCAAATAAATCACGTCAGACCTTCTTCGTCGGGTCATCCTGTTTCGGCAGAGTGCCTGCAGGAACAGGAGCGACTGGCGTCGCAGCGACCTCGACGAAATCCGAGACAACAGCTGGTGTAGTGTCCTTGACAGGATCGACAGTAACCACAGCTCCAGCATCCTTGACGGGATCCGCAGCCACAGCAGGCGTAGTGGTTGCCGTTGGAGAAGCAGCCGTGCCAGAAGTGGACGAAGCCGCAATCACGATTGGGTCTTCAGGAATCGCGCATGTTGTAGCGCCCACAGGCAGGTTTGCAGCCCACTGAGCGATGATTGCTTGCACGTTTGCGTCAGTCGAAGGCAGCCCATAACCCTTCTGAAAAATCTCAGTGATTACATTGGGTAGGTCAGCTTCGAAGACGCAGCTGTTGGAGAGCTCAATCCAGAGCAACTCACCAGCCGCTTTAGACCCCTTCTTGGCGTAACTCGGCATGCCGTATTTCTGCTTCAGACGCTTAGCGCCCAAACGCTGATAGAAAGCCAGCCGGCGAGTGCGCATCTTGAGAGTCTCGGCATCGAGACCGACTTCTTTGGTCGATTCGATTTCGAGAAACAACGCGGTGAATGTCGGATACTGAGCGCGAAGCGTCTGAATCAGCTGCTTCATGTGCTTGGAACCGACGCCACTGGAACGCTTGGTTGTGTCGGTGGCGATGTAGGCAAGCAGTGCAAAGTTGCTCATCACATTGACCAGCGAGAAGCAGAGAAGCTCATCGCTTTTGTTGACGGTCTTGTGCAGCAACATCGATCCACCGGAAATCAATTTACGCAGGTCTTCAATCGGCGAGCGTTCGTCGGCTGGGAATGCGGTTTCGTAAAGCTTCGTCCAGTCATCTTCTTGACCGGTACTTGTCTGACATAGTTTTGAGCCGTCCATTGTAATGGCTCCTTCTTTGTGGTTCCCCCGAAACAACTTCAGGCAGAACGGGTGAGACGAGCACATCAGAACAACCTGCAACGACTCCCTCAACTCTGGTGAGAAGAGAAAAATGGTGGCAAGTGGGTTGTTTCGATGTGTTCGGTTGAGTAGTGGGTGAAAATGTATAAAAAAAAAGGTGCGCCTTAATTTACAAATTGATCCGTGCAAAAAGAAACATCAAGAAGACTGCAAAGGTGCCGCTACCCACGGTTCTCAAGCGCCCGCAATCTTTGCAAACACAAGCTTTCATATAAGCCTTCACCCTTGGCAACCATATATGGTGGCATCAATAACGTGAAATTTAATCGACCTTTACTGGATTCGTAAATAGCGTAAGCTCGCACCAGCTCATCAACGCTTGCACCAACTCAGTCAACTGGAAACAGTTAAGCTAGCCTGGTGAGCCAAATTTTCTTGAAGCTGGCGGTTAGGAAACCGCAACACTCAATACAAGCTTCCTTATCTCTGCATCGGTCGGCAATGAAGGCTCTGCGCCCATCTTGGTGGTTGCCAAAGCTCCGCCTGCGCATGCCCAACGCACGGCGCTGCGCAACTCTTCACCACGTGCCAGAGCCGCTGCCAACGTTCCACAGAAGGCATCACCGGCTGCAGTAGTATCAATTGCGTTGACTGGAAACGATGGGATCAATTCAGATATCTGATCGTTATGCACAAATGCACCTTGTTCCCCCATCGTGATAATCACGGTGGTTGGACCGGCCAACTTGAGTTTCGTCGCGGCTTCCCGAGCCGAGGCTAGATCCGAAACAACAATGCCAGTCATCTGTTGCGCTTCAGTCTGATTTGGCGTGAAGATATCGACATTCCGCAAAAGTTCACTCGGCAACACACCATCATCCGGGGCTGGTGCAGGGTTCAGTGCGACGATAGTACCCGCGGCGCGCGCCACTTTGGCAGCGGCAATATCAGTTTCGACAGGAACCTCCAGCTGCATGAGCAGCACTTTTGCTTCGGAAATCTTTGCCTTGGCTGCGTCCACGTCTGCGGCGCACAAGCGCAAATTGGCTTGTTGAATGATGACGATTGCGTTTTCACCTTCATTGCTGACAGTGATGTGGGCAATGCCAGTGCCCACCTCAGTATCCTTAATGACAAACTGAGCATCGACTGCATTCTTCCTCAAAGTTTGAATCAACATTTCACCGAAGCTGTCGTCTCCAACTCTTCCGACAAGTGCTACTTCGGCTCCAGCTCTGGCTGCGGACATGGCCTGGTTGTTGCCCTTTCCACCGGCAAACATACCAAACTCGGAACCGCGAAGAGTTTCTCCCTTTTGCGGAAAGCGCGGCGCCTTAGCGACTAAATCCTGGCTGAGACTGCCTACAACAACGACCTTACCCATTGCGTGCTCCGCCTTTTATCGTAAAGAGTGCCAGTATTTGGACAAGTGTTTCCTGATATCCACAACGCGTTCATCGACCAGAAGCAAGTTCCGATCACCTGTTATAGGCTCGTTTCCAGAAGCAGCGTTAGGCATCAAATACGACAGATGCACCCTGGCAGTGTCCTCCGCCGTGTGCGCATTCAATACGCGCATCGTTGCAACGGCAGATGCAGAGAGAGATGTAGTGTTGTATCCACCTTCCAGAAAACAAACCACCTTGCAATCAATTTGTCTGGCGATATCCTGCAGTCGCTGAGACATCATCGCGTAACCGGCGGTGGTGACCCGTTGTTGACCGAGGGGATCGTCTTGATGAGCATCGTATCCGGCCGAGAGAAAAATCATCTCTGGCTGATATTCCAAACAGACCGGCTTGACGATTTCATCCCAAGCTGTGAAGTAGCCTCGATCTCCAGTTCCAGCAGGCAACGGAATGTTTATATTGAATCCTTTGCCATCCTTGACTCCATCTTCCGTATACCAACCGCTATCTGGCGGCCAGAAGGGATATTGGTGGAACGAAATGAAACACACTGATGGATCATCGTAGAAGAGATCTTGCGTGCCATTACCGTGATGCACATCCCAATCAATGATCAAGACCCGCTTCAAACCCAGCTTCTTCTGAGCATACTTAGCCGCAATAGCGACATTGTTGAAAAGACAGAACCCCATTGGAGCAGCATAAAGTGCGTGGTGACCAGGAGGTCGAACAGCCACGAATGAACTGAGAAACCCATGGTCAGAAACTGCATCAACACCAGTCAAACCAGCGCCAGCAGCTAGCTTTGCCGTATCATAAGTATCTGGACTCATGAATGTGTCACCGTCGAGTTGGACGAATTCACCTTTCCTGACCTTCAAGGACCCTTTGTGTAAATCCTCAATGTATGAGGGATTGTGCACGGTTGCAATCTCATCTTCGCCGGCAACGCGCGGCTTCATCTCTTCAATATTGTGTTCGACTGAACTTTTGTGAAACGCTATATCGAGGGCTGCAAGCCGTTGCGGAGACTCCGGGTGTAGCTCAGGAGTGAGATGCTGCTGAAATTTTGTGTCTCGAACCAAAACAAGCTTTGACATCCGATTAACCTAAATCGTGCGGCGCTATACAGAAGAAGTACATTCTCACACACTTAACGCGAAAATCAACAATGATTGCTTGAAATCAGCTTGCTAAGCGGTTACTGATTGCCACGGTTGTGTAGTCTGGCAAACAATTTTGCCAAGATAGACTGCTGACTTGCAGGTTGGTCGACAATTGGCGTAGAAAAAATTACCGGTTCAAGAGGAATTTCTCCAAGAGCCACATGCGCATCCAAATTTGTCTTAGCTTGATTGTAGCCATGTTCGATCAAGTCGTAAATTTTCACATCCGGAAGATGCATGTCCAGGGCATTCACAGTGGTGTCACCGACTGAGACAACAAGATGCGGAGCTGCCGGTTCGGTGTAACGCTTCTTAAAAGCTGCAAAAATTGCCGGTTGAATCAGGCTCGGAATTTCGCGCAGCGGTCTGTCTCGCAGTGATGGGAACGGTGACTGAGAGCTGATTTTAGCGATGATCGCGGGCTGATCAGAAAACTCTGATGGCGCCATTCTGTAGGCACCACCGTCAACGAGCAAACCACCTTTGCGCATACTTTCTGGCAACTCACCTTTGGCAGGGCGATAATAAACAGGTCTCATTGCGCCTGGAATGGACGAGGAAGCTGCTAGCGCTTCGGCAAGATTGTAATTCTTACCTTCAAAAACAATTGGTTTTCGCGTCGACAAATTGTAAGCAACGATGCGCAGATTATCCTGGGGCTCGAGATTGTATTTCGCGACGAAATTCTCCATCGGTGCACGCATGCTAATGAAGTGGCTGCCGAGTGTTCGCACCGGATGACGCAAGGGCTGGTGCGATTGCGTCAGACTTTGCATATCCGAGTGCACCAATTCATCCTTCATGATCTGTTCGATCTGTCTGGCGGAATATCCGTTTGCATGCAGCGTGCCGACGATGGAGCCAATTGAAACGCCTGTTTCAGTGCCGACTTTTACGTGCTGCTCTTCCAAGTAGCGCAGAAATCCGACCAACCCAAATCCGCGCACTCCACCGGCACCGAGCACTACTTCCATGCCGTCCCTTCCATGTGTCGGCAGCTCCGGTACCCTTGTCTGGACCGGCTCTTCAAGTGTTGGTTTGGCAAGCAATCCTGACTCTGTCGATGCATCCGTTTTCAGAGTAGCGGGACGCTCAAAGCGGCTCAAGGCGCCGAATGTGCCGCCAATCAATCCATATCCGTAAGCGCCTTGAACAAGATCTTGTCCAGAGGCTAGACCTTTTCCGTTCAGTAGCGAATCAGCTTCAGCGCCAATCAATCCAGCTGGGGCACCAGAAACGACACCACTAAAAATCGCATTACCAGCAATTTTTTGCGCGAATGTTCCGCTCAAAGCCTCACTTTCGGCGACCTTGCCGATTGCTCCGTTGATTCCGCTCAGTGCACCAAATGTAATTCCGGTTGAAACTCCGTTCTTCAAACGTGATGACCAAAAATTATCACCGTGATTCGATGGCTGGAAAACCGAACCAAAAATCAAGCCACTAGTGGCTGCCTGACTGATCGGATCCGACAGAAGCGCAGTGTCTGCAAACGCCGCCGACATTCCTTTGTGGACTGCGAGGAAGGGAATAACTGTGCCTAGCGCTCCACCCAACTGTTGCGCATGCCAATCAGCAGAGCCAAATTTTGCCTGTTCCGGCGCCGAAATAAACGACAAGGATTTGGCCAGATCAGTGTCTGCCACTTCATCTATTAGCTGCGTGACGCCGGTCAGCGGTGCTTGTATACCAGAGTAAATTGCCGCGTGCCCAAAGTCTAAACCCAAATCTAGCAAGCTTGGATGCGCCGTTGATTTCTCAACGGAGAGATTGTCGTTTGCGCTCGAACTGCGCAGTGATTCGCTCAGATGACTACTCATCTCAGTTCCATCGTGTATAGGTGGGGCTTTTGAGGACAGTTTGAAGGACTCCCCCACAAATGTCAGTGTGGAATTTACGAAAAGAGCATTAACTCTCCCCGGATGTGGCCCAGACACTCCCGGGTGGAGGGATATTCTAATTATTCCTGCGGAGGGAACAAAACCCTGACCTAAACCGACCCCATTTTTGCGGAGGAGACTGAGTTACATGTTTATTGCAGATATACCAATCACCGAACTACAGAAGATGGCTGCTGACGCCCAGCAAAGCGGCAACTTAGCTCAAGCAAAGAGTATTTACGTTTGCCTGATTGCTGCAATCAAAATAAAAGACGGTCCTAAGAGCGACCGACTGGCAAACAACTTTTTTCAATTGGCCGAAGTTTATGGCGAAGAAAACAACTACACGGGTGCCCAAACTTTGTATGAGCGCGCCATCGAGGTCTGGCAACAATCTCCAGAGCCCGAAGCTGAAACCAGAATCCAAGAGGCTTCTAAGCGCCTGCACATCCTCTCAGAGCTAGAGGTCGGAAGAGCTTTGCGTCAAGAACGGAAGAATAACAAGTCGTCCAATAGACAAGATGTAGCTTGAGAATGGACCGGGTCTGAAAACAAATAGTATCGTATTTGGTGCGAACTACTCTTTTGGTGCTTTGCTCTTTTCCAATGATACTTTGTTAGCAGTCATAGTTTCGAGCTTCTGGGCAACGTCATTGATCATCAAATTCAGCTTCTTCTCGTCATCTGTAGTGACGACGTCTCCGTGAGCCTCTCGAAGTTGGCGTTTTGTCTTGTTCAAGTCGCGCATGTCGTGATCTAGCTCAGAGGCTTGCTTCCCAGAAATCTGCTTGTTGTTTTTAGCGACAGCAAGTTGACTCAATAATTCTTTTTGCTGTTCATCGATGGTGTCGGCAAACGCACATGAAGAGCCAATTCCAATTAACATAGTCGCGACGGCGACGTAACCAAACTTTTTGAACATTTAGAGCCCCTCTTCGAAACCAACCAGCTAAGAGCGTTATAGCACGCGCAGACAAGGTCAACCACAAAGGCTAAAAAAAAGTCGTTACAGCCGATCTGAGCTAACCGCCGTAAATCAAGGCTATCACTGCGAGACTTCAAGACTCTTGCAACGGTCGACAACTACTTCCACTCTTCGGTTCAACTGCCGTCCAGAAGGATTGTCGGTGCCGTCTTTCTTTGTGTTTGGTGCAATCGGATGCTTCTTTCCAAAACCAATTACCGTCGATGCTTTGATAAACTTCTTGTCGATAAGCCAGTATTGAACGGCATTTGCACGACGTTCACTCAAGTCCTGATTGTATTCATCAGTGCCGATTCCATCTGTGTGCCCTTCAACTTTTATCTCGTAATTCTTGTCCTTTGCCAGCATTGGTCCCAAAGCTGTCAGCGTTTGCTCAGCGCGAAGATTAAGGAAAGCCTTATCGAAATCAAAGAGCGCATCTGCTCCTACGACATATCGATGCTCGCACTTGCCGGAATCTGACTGCTTGATCGCTTTGATACCACGCGGAATTTGGATGTTTCCAGGCTTCTGAATTGCGCCAGGTGTCTGGATTCTGGCTGGAGCTTCCTGGCTGACACCGGGCTTCTGAATCTCGTAAGTCTTGCCCTTCTGTGCATCGAACCATTTGTTTATTTTGGATGTGTCTTGTGCAGAAACGGATACCGTCAATGCAGCGCCAGAGGCGAGCATAGCGAAAAGGTACTTGGCAGTCGAAGGCATTGGTAATCTCCGGAACGAAGCTAGCTATTTAGTTCTTTCCCTGAACAAAAGAATCTGAAAATGGGCTTCTTCATTTGACAAGCGGCGTTTCGGCGAGCATAGTAAGATTATCCCCACCTCCAAAAATTAGGTTCAAGGACATGGCTTCCGACAAAACTGAAGGCAATTTCGACGCCGTTATTGGCAAATCTCCCACTTTGTTCGCAGGTTTCCTTAGAACCGCCTTTGATGGCGCCAACGGTGCTGATTCAGGCGCCGCCATCAAGTCAATGATGAGCCCAATTGCGGCACAAGGCTTAGTGGACCGCATAGACGGCACAAATCGCCCAAGTTTCGTATAATTCTAAGCCCGGCGAACCGCCCTCTGCGGAACAATTAGCTTTTGCAAAGTCCACTATAAGGTCTAATACTACTTAACATAAGAAAACGATCGAAAAATCAAAAAAAGAGCAAGCGTCGAGGGAGCAATTCCCTCGACGCTCGTCTTTACAAAGTTTCCCGTACACCATATTCGGTATTACGCGACACGAAGGTTTAGTTCGTGACAGGTCGCTCCGAACGTAAGATGCCGAGCTTCTCCATCGTGGCGCGAACTCCGGCTGCAGCAGTCGGGTTATTCCATTCGATGGCGGCGTGATAGCTTTCGAAGTAGCGCACTTCGACGTCACGTCCAATCGAAGCCCAGCTGGCGATCGTGGTCGGATGCTCCGCCAGAACTTCGCCATTACGGGTGAGAAAGGCTTCGTCGGTGAGCACGTTCAGCGTAAACTGCACGTGGTCGTTCTCTAGACGCAGCTGTTCCTTAGTCGACTTGAGCGCGATGAACGCCAGGCGAGCTTGCTTGCCGATTTGCGCCCATTCGGCAATCGAACGTTCGGTGCCGTCGACGGTGAGCCAGTCGTTGAGCGGGGTTTCAATGCCGGGATGGGGATTGCGAAGGATGCGAGCAGAGCCGCGGTCTTCCGAAATCTGGTAGCGGAATTCGCTCTGGCTAACTTTGTCGCCTTGCGCGAGCTCGAGGGCTTTGATGTAGGGACGAAGACCGTGGATTGCGTGTCCGACAGTCTTGCGAGCCAAATTGCTGGTGGTCGTCATATGTGATCCTTTTTCCAGTTGTCTGGATATTGATGCCGCGGTCATATCAGCACCGCGGGCGGTGCAAAGGGTGGACGTCCGGAGAATTCCGAAAATCCGCGAAGAGCAGCCCGACGTGAGCTGACTGAAATCCACCTGCACGGCGAAATCGGTCATGGGTGGGGTTAACGGTGTCTCAGCTTCCGCGCCAGTGCGAGGAATTTGAATTGCTTCGGTGTACGCGTACTTGCTTGTGACGGAACCTGAAGACAGCGTTGGGAAAAGAGAGAAGGGTTAAGCTCAAACCTAAGAAAAAAATGTAACTAGATCAACCTCCAGGTATCAAAGACTCTTAAAAGAGCTTTCACTAGAACTAGTACTCATGACAGAGGAATTACAGGTGAATTCTCGCCGCCAGAGATAGAATCCGACAGGCTTGGTGAAATCCACTTTGAAACAAGCGGGGATTAACGGGTAGCGAACCGAAACGACCACTTGACATTAAAAGTGATGCCTGGACTACAGATAGCGAAGGCTTGCAACGGAACATGTCAAGCAGATCTTGAAGGCTGCTATTGTAAATGGCTCATTCAGCTATCCGAGGGAGCAAAGTGCTCGAAGAACTATTCGCAACTAAAAAGCCCATCATTGGTGTGATTCACCTGCTCCCCCTGCCCGGCTCAGCACGCTGGGATGGTCATATCGAACCAGTCCTTCTGCGCGCAGAGCAGGAAGCCGCTGCACTAGCTACTGGCGGCGTTCACGGCATCATCATCGAGAATTTCTTCGACGCGCCGTTCACCAAAAATCGCATCGACACCGCAACCGCCTGCGCGATGACTCTAGCGATCAAGCGAATCAATGCCATTTGCGATCTGCCAATTGGTGTCAACTGCCTGCGCAACGACGGCTTCAGCGCCCTGGCCATTGCAGCTGCCTGCGGTGCTCAATTTATCCGAGTCAATATTCTCACAGGAGCGATGCTCACGGACCAGGGCATCATCGAAGGAGAAGCGCATCAATTGCACCTCTACAGACGGCAGTTACTGGCGCACAAACAGGTCAAGATTTTTGCAGACGTGATGGTTAAGCACGCATCGCCACTGTCAGCCGACGCCGACATCAAGCTGATGGCGAAAGACACCGTGCACCGAGGACTAGCTGATGCCATCATAGTTAGTGGCACTGGCACAGGGTCCGCTCCGGATCTGTCCGATCTGGAAAAAGTGCGCCAGGCGCTGCCGGACACGCCAATCCTGGTAGGCAGCGGCACAAGCAACGAAAACGCCGCATCGCTTCTGTCAGTAGCGGATGGCGTAATCGTAGCGAGCAGCTTGAAACGTCAGGGAATATTGGAAAATCCCGTTGACGTGGAAAGAGTCCGCACCCTCGTCAAATCAATCCAAACCCTCAGCTAAGCACTGCAAGAACAGCGGCAGCGCGCCACGAAAATTTTTGATTTGGACTCCCGCGAGCTGCACGAGCGGTGGCTGCCACAGTTATGCCAGACGGATTGCAGGTTGTGTAAGCAACATCTGTGCAACTGTGCTGCAATCCAGTACTACGCGACAGTAGGCTAAGGAATCCATAGTTATTCAACGCCATTTCAGCAAACCACACCAAAGCACCACCTAACTCTCAACCTAACATCACCAGCGCGCCATTTGGACCTCCCCCTCCAAACGGCCGCAGACTAGCTTATTCTCAAATGAAAACCTTACTTCAGGATTACCTGACTCTCAAAAAATCGGTGGAAGCCAACTGCACCCAGGCATACTCACTGCGGCGCAGCATCGAAGAACAGCTCCCCCGACTGGAAACCGCCTGGCGCAACGTGCTACCCACGACCTTCGCCCGTCAGCTCGAATACGCATGGAATAACCCCGACGAAACAGCGAAAATCGTCGCCACGCGCAACAAGAATCTGATCACATTGGTCGGAGCATGGCTGACGATCAGACACGACCAACAGGCGCTCAGTCACACACACGCCGCTCTATCTCATGCGATCAACGAGGCAGACCAGCGCCTGGAGGGCATCGAAAGTCGCTCCCTCCAGCACGATGACGACATGCGCATTCTGCTCAAGCTCTTGATCCTCGAAAGCCGCGGCGGTTTCGTCAACCAACCGAGCACGCACGAGCTCTTTGCCAAGATCGATAAACAACTGCAGGAAGCGTTCGCGCTCACCAAAGCTTCATTCGCGCAATTCGCCGCCGCTCTCAAGCATCGGGTTGAACGAAGCGCCGATGGTCTCAACGTCAGCCATTCGCTGGATTATCTCTACCCGAAAGGTGAAAGCGCCTTGGCGGTGTCGTTCATCGGTCTGCCATCGAATGTGGTGTCACACCTGCCGGCCTGCGATCGGTTGGTGACGGCGATCGGTGCACTGAAGGCGCAAGCTCACGCCCTCGAAAAGGTGCAGTTCGACCACGAGCGGCTCTTCCGTTACATGACAGACGAGAGGGGACATGCAGATGATCTGCTCGCCGCCGCAACGAATCCCGCGCGTCGCACTCGCTCGTCTGACTTCACGGCTTTCGGGCGCGTCGATCTGATCGAGGACCAGAACAAAAAGCGTGTCCGGCAACTGGCTGCACGTCAGCTTCTGCTTGTCACGGTGGCGGCAGCGGAAGAGTCGCGTGTCGACGTTCGCAACGCCCTCGTGGCGGCGGTGACCGAGACCGAGGCTCTTCTGAAGTGGATCGAGCAGAGTCGCTCGCGGGGCACGAAGACTGAGGACCTGGCACCGGCAGCGGATGGAACCAGTCAAGCATTGGTTCAAAAGGCGTACCTGCAGATGCTGACCGACTTCAAGCGAGAGGATTTGGAAATCCTTTCGGCGGCAAGCATCCAGGCGACCACCATGTGCCTGAGCGCGGATCGGGTGCTACGTCGACACGAAGCGATTCACCGCAAAGCCTACACGATGGCCAAGGAAGAACTGACCAGCGGAGCGGTTTGGGCGGCTGTCGAAGCGCAGCTAAATCCGTAGGTTCGAAGACAAGTTGCGAGAGCGGTGGTTGCAACATACCACCGCTCTCCGTTTTCCTCATTTTTTGGTGCTTTTTGTCCTTTTTGGCACTTTTTTAGACATTTCAGGGTGCGGTTTTTCTGTTTTTTGGCATACCACTTTGACGGAGCCGCCGTTAGAATTCTACGGAGGGGGGTTTTGTTGAGTCTTGAGTTGGGCTTTCGGTTGCTGCTACGCCGCCCGGCATTGACTCGCCGAAGAAAGGTCCCTGATAGTCTGCCGAATCCTGCCCGATCTCTCGGAAGAAGTCCTCATCCGAATCGATCACACCATCGCTTTTCGCCAGTTCCGAAATAATTCGCCCAAAATCTGAATCGACTTGATACATCCAACACTTGACGCGATCGACCCAGATCACCATGTCGACAATTGCTTGCGAAATGTTGACGTTATCTTGTGTCAACCTCGCAACCACCCAGGGAGGCAAACTGATTTGCTCCTGATTGGGCTTGGCGGCCGGTTCCACAACCACAGCCAACCCTTCGGCCAGGCAAGCGAAGACCGACTGTACATACTCACGCCGACTGATCGTCGAATTCGCCAACGCTTCGGCTAAATTGCGCTGTCCATCAATTCTCTCCAGAATCGGCGTGGCGATCGCCAGCAACGCTTTGCTGGCGCGGCGCGCTTGCTCAGTGGGCTTGAGAATCGTTTGCCCGCTAATGCGCAGCTGATCCAGGTATTTCTTTTGATCGACATAGGCCATACCTTCCCGCAACAGCCTATCGGTCGATTCCTCCGGCAAGAATGGGTTGATCGTGCGACTGACATTATTGAGCGGGTCTTCCATGAACGAAAATGAGCCGTTCATCCACAAGAACAGCTCCATGAGGGCGTCCTTGCCCAGGATTCCATCCGCCTCAGCGTGAATTATCGAGCCGCGGTCGAAGTAAAGTGTTGCCGTTCGCGCCCCGTTCAGGAATGCGATCTTGCCAGTCAGTTCGCCGTTGCGAACAAGCTGGATTAGATTCGGAAGGCTAACTTTTGACAGCTCACCAGTGAGTTGCATTGATCCCCGTCAGTCCCAGGCAGGCAGCCCGGTGTATCTAGTGTATACTACCGCTTCTGCGTCCGATTGCCCTGCTTAGAGCCGGACGTTTTTAGCACAGCTTTATACGAGGTCCAGACGGTCATGGAAGTCAAGGAAAGTACCATGTCGATTGAAGATGAAGACATGGACGGCGAAGGCGAGAAAGACTCAAGCCGCGCTAAATGGTATACCGACACGATTTTGCAATCCGAACTGGCTGACTACGCACCGGTCAGGGGCTGCATGGTAATTCGTCCATACGGCTACGCACTATGGGAACACATCCAAAAAGCGTTAGACGGAATGATCAAAGAAACAGGGCACCAGAATGCCTACTTCCCACTGCTGATTCCAGAATCATTCATCGCCAAAGAAAAACAACATGTCGAAGGCTTTTCGCACGAGTTTGCCGTAGTCACCCACGGCGGCGGAAAAAAGCTTGACGAGCCGCTGATCGTCCGGCCAACATCTGAGACGATCATCAACCATATGTTCGCGAAATGGGTGCAATCCTGGCGCGACTTGCCACTGCTAATCAATCAATGGGCTAACGTAGTTCGTTGGGAAATGCGCACCAGGCTCTTCTTGCGCACATTGGAATTTCTCTGGCAGGAAGGTCACACCGCTCATGCCACCGCCGATGAAGCCGAAGAAGAAGCGAAGAAAATGCTTGAAGTCTATCGCATTCTCGCCGAAGACTGGCTTGCATTGCCAGTTCTAACCGGTGAAAAGACCGCTCGGGAAAGATTTGCCGGAGCCGATCGCACCTATTGCATCGAAGCTTTAATGCGTGACGGAAAGGCTCTGCAAGCTGGAACGTCACACTTCCTCGGACAAAATTTCGCTAAAGCTTTCGAGATCAAATTCCAGAGTGCAGAAGGCGGACTGGAATATGTTTGGCAGACTTCATGGGGGGTTTCAACCCGTCTCGTCGGTGCGATCGTGCTCGGGCATGGTGATGATAAAGGTCTTGTCTTGCCGCCGAAAATCGCGCCGATTCAAGTCGTGATCGTGCCTATCTTCAAGACGGATGTAGAGAAAGAAACAGTGCTCGAAAAATGCAATCAGATCGCCGCAGATTTGAAAGATGTTGCTCGTGTGCACATCGACAATCGCGACAATCTCACACCAGGATTCAAGTTCAATTACTGGGAACAGAAAGGCGTGCCGATGCGCTTGAACATTGGACCTAAAGACGTGGCCAACAACGTTGTAGAAATTGCTCGTCGCGACACGGGCGAGAAAATCCGTGGCGTCAGCCAGACTGGATTGACCAACGAAGTGGCCGGTTTGCTGGTGGCAATCCAGAAAAACATCTTCGACAAGGCCGTTGAATTCCGCAAACAAAACACATCAACAGCCGCTGACTATGCCGAGTTCAAAAATGTGGTCTCGGAAAAAGGCGGTTTCATAGAAGTGTATTGGGACGGCAGCGGCGACGACGAAGGCAAGATCAAAGAAGAGACGAAAGCGACAATCCGTTGCATTCCGTTCCAGCAAGATCAGCCGGAAGGCAAATGCATGTACACAGGCAAGCCAACCAGTCGCAGAGCCATTTTCGCTAAAGCCTATTAAGGTGCTAGCGACGAATTGCCCATCGGATCACGCGGTTTAAAGATACTGACCGAACAATGAAATTTTTTCGCAGCGCTAACAAAGTTAGCCTTCTCTGTTGGCGTCCATTTTGTCATTGACAGGGTGACGCCTTGAAGTCCGTGCATCTTACCAAGCGATTCGATGCATTTCGGTGTGACATCATTGCCGGCGAACCAGAATTGCTGCAGACGCTGAAGAGGAACTAGAAGCTCTACACCTTGATCGGTGATCTCATTGCCGCTAATGTCCAATACGAGGAGATGGTGAAGCTGAGCCAAATCTTTCATATCCGAATTCTTGAGACCGGCATTGGAAAGTTTCAACACTTCAAATTCTACGTTCTTAGTTTTCGGCAAAATTTGCGGCACATACGCAATATCATTTGCTTCAAGGTTATGGAACATTTGCAGGTTGAGTTTACTCAAGCCAGACGCACTTATGTGAGTGCTAGACACGTTCAAAGATTTCAATTTTGGCAATGATTGAATATTCTCAATTGAGCGGTCGGATACATCGCTCCAGTTAAGGTCTAAATTGTCGACTGCGCGCCAGTTGCGAAACAGCCTTGTCGAAATATCGTCAACCAGCGGGCCTTGCATGACCAGATGTTCGATTTCATCAGGACGAAAGCCAGATAAAACGCCGATATCCGCACCGACACTGAATGAAATCGGAATCTGTAATACCACGTCGCCCTGAGCTGGCATAGAGTGATCTGCATCGCCAATATTGCCAATCGACTTGGCTGGAAAGTGGAACCGTCGTTTTTTGGAGTGCAGGTCCTCGGGAGAGGAAAAGAAAGACGTTACGACTGATTTTTTGGACTTCGACATGTCCGCCAAATCAGGCAGATCGAGCGAACGAAAGTCTGCTGCTGTCTTTGCCTTGGCATCTAGACTTGCTGGTGGAGGACCTGAAGGGGGTGGCTGGAGCAAAAAATAAGTTGCAACGCACGCCAGAACCGATGAGCAAACTCCTATCCCGACCACTTCGAAAGGAAAACGACGCCGCGAAGGCCGGGTTATTTTCAAACCAGACTCCAGGCGCTCGCCTCGCTGTAAAAGGCGAAGATCGTGCTCAACAAGCAAAAGATTCTTGTACCGATGATCGGGATTTTTAGCTAACATCTCAGCAACGATTTTCTCCAGATCCTCTGGAAATTCCCTCCCCAAAGTAGCTTGTTTAAGTGACACTGGCGCTTCGCTTTGATGCTTCATCATCGTCGTCAACGGATGATCCGAAATGAAAGGTGGACTGCCCGTGAGCGTTTCGAACAGTACACAGCCCAATGAATAGATATCAGAGCGAGTATCGATTGTCTTTCCCACACACTGCTCAGGACTCATGTAATAAGGCGAACCAAAGAGTTCGCCCGTCCTGGTTAACGAATTGAATACAGTCTCATCGAGCAAGACTTTGGCAATGCCAAAATCAAGAATTTTGACTTGGATGGCGCCACCAGGCATGCGCTTGACCATGATATTGCTGGGTTTCAAATCACGATGCACGACAGATTGAGTATGCGCGTATGCAACTGCGCTACTGATTGGAATGAATATGTCGAGGACTCGATCGACCGGTAGAGCGCCTTCAGATTTAATCAGGTCGGCTAGAGTATCGCCTTCGCAATAGTCCATGACGAAGTAAGGTTGCTGTCCATCAATCAAGCCAAAGTCGTGGAACTGAATGACATTCGGATGCCTGATTAAACTGGTCGCCTTCGCCTCTAGCTCAAAGCGTTGCACAATGCGCTCGGACGTATTGATCGCCGAAACGGTTTTCATGGCAAAGTTATCACCGGACTGCTTATCCTTGACTAAATAAACAAACCCCATTCCGCCCTTGCCGAGCAGAGACAAAATTTTAAATCGGTCGGCGACGACATAACCCTTCTCGAACTCACCAACGTCTTTAGACAGGTTGAGCGTCAAGTCAGGATCGCGATTCAAAACAGGCGTATCCCCACGGCCTTTATCGCCACTATCACTCTGGTTCTTCAAGATTAAACGCCTGCCAAAACTTGTTGCTTACATACCCCTACAGAACAGCTAGCCCTTCCCCCTGTCTTGTAGACCAAAGAGGTTTCTACGGTATTACCGGAAGCCTTAAATGTCAGGCAAAAAGCCAGAATTCAAGAGCTATTGCCAGAGGCAACGTGGTCTAATACAGACGTAGTTATCGGAAGCCCTTTACTATGTTAGAGCTAGCCAAACAGGCCGTTGACACTGCCACCGCATCCGGTGCGAGCTACGCGGATGCTCGGGTCATAGATAAAGAGTCGCAAGTCATTCAAACCAAAGGAATGAACGTCTCGGGGCTCAACATCGGCAACAGTTACGGTATCGGAATTCGCGTCCTTTGCAACGGCGGCTGGGGATTCGCGGCCACCCAAGATTTGACAAAAGGCGGCGTCGACAGAGCCGCTCGTAAAGCGGTCGAGATCGCCAAGGCTTCGGCGCGGTGTATGGAAAAGCCGATCGAACTCGCACCCGAACCAGCCCACAAAGCCACTTGGAAGTCGCCGTGCAAAATCGATCCCTTCACGATTAGCATCGAAGACAAGCTGGCAATTCTTTTCAAAGCAGCGCAAAACATGCTGGCAGTCAAAGGTGTGACACTGGCGCAAGCAGACATGACCTTCATCAAAGAGCACAAACTTTTTGTCAGCAGTGAAGGCGCCGAGATAGATCAGACTTTCATCCGCTCATCGTGCGGATTGACCAGCAATGCCACCGATGACCATGACCGGCAAAAACGCTCTTATCCGAACTCGTTTGGTGGCCAACACGAGAACGCAGGCTGGGAAATGGTTGGTCACTGGGACCTGCCTGGAAATGCGCAACGAGTCGCTGAAGAATCAGTGCAACTGCTCAAGGCTCCTCAGTGCCCTCATGGGGTTGGTACCGTGATAATCGGCGCCTCACAGCTTGGTCTGCAAATTCACGAATCCTGCGGGCATCCAAGCGAACTAGACCGCGCCCTGGGACAGGAGATCAACTTTGCCGGTGCCAGCTTCCTGACTCCAGATTTGCTTGGTCACCTCAAGTACGGATCGCCAATCGTCAATCTCGTTGCCGACGCCACCGCCGATAGTGCACTGGGTGGATTCGCTTATGACGATGAAGGCGTAGAGGCGCAGTGCGTTCCACTCGTTAAGGACGGAATGTTCGTCGGCTACCTCTCCTCTCGTGACACAGCCAATCTGATCGGATTGAAGAAATCGGGCGGTGCGATGCGAGCTGAGTCGTGGCATCATCAGCCGATCATCCGCATGACTAACATTTCGCTGCGACCCGGAAGCGCCGGCAGTCTGGAAGAGCTGATCTCCAACACCGCTGATGGCATCTACATGGACACAAACAAATCCTGGTCGATTGACGACCGGCGCTACAACTTTCAATTCAGCACTGAAGCCGGTTACAAAATCAAAAACGGAAAGATCGTCGGTCTGCTCAAGAATGCGAGCTACGGCGGCATCACGACAGAATTCTGGAACTCTTGCGATGCCATCTGCAGCAAGGGTTACGTTGAATGGGGCTTGCCTAACTGTGGGAAAGGGCAGCCTATGCAGACGATGTGGACCGGTCACGGCGCAGCTCCGGCTCGCTTTAGAAATGTTCAATACGGCATCGCGCACACTTAGCGAGGAAACGTGATCAGTCAATCGGAAAGCAAACGACTCATAGACCTGGCTCTGGCGCACGCTGGAAAACAAGTTGACGGCGCGGAAGTGACTGTAACAGCTTCGAACTTTGCCACCAGTCGCTTCGCCAACAACAACATGACGCAGAACCAGGCTCCTCAGCGCGTCACGGTTTCAGTGCGTGTGATCTCAGGCAAACGTCAGCTGCGTTTAGATTCAGACGACATCTCCGAAACAGGAATTCAGCATCTCGTCGACAACGCAATCAAGGCGGTGAAGCTGCTTCCGGAAGATCCAAAAGTTTTGCCTTTGCCTGATTTAGCGCTGACCAAACCGTTAGAACGCAGTGACGACTTCAATCGCTACGACCAGGAGACTGGCGAGATGAGCGCCGACCATCGCTCAGATTCGGTCAACGCCATGATCGATGTGGCTAAGAAACAGAAATTGAGCTGCGCCGGCACATTTGGCAGCGGCGGCGAGTCGCTGGCGATCGGCAACTCGAACGGTATGTTTCACTATCACAACGAGTCGGCATGCGAGTGTTCCGTCACAGTTGTTGCTCCCAACTCTTCCGGCTGGGCTAAAGTTCACGATCCAAAATCGATCAAGGTCGACTCCAAAGCTCTGGCGGAAATAGCGGCTAAAAATGCCGTGCTTAGCGCCAATCCCAAGGATGTCGATCCCGGCAAATACACAGTCATTCTGCCACCATCTGCAGTGCTGGATCTACTCGACTATCTCTGGGGTGACTTCACTGGAACAAGTCATGTCGACAAACTATCGAGCTTACTTGGCAAAGTAGGCACGAAAGTCTTCGGCGACAATATCAACATTGCAGACGACGTCTTCCATCCTTTCCAGGCTGGAGCTCGATTTGACGGAGAAGGATTACCACGAACAGTGGTTAAACTCGTCGAAAACGGCGTCGTCAAAAATCTGGTTTACGGTAGACAGAGCGCCGCCAAAATGAACGCAAAACCAACTGGCCATGGCGTCAGCGAACCGAGTCCAACCGGTGAATATCCGGTCAACCTCGTCATGCAGGGCGGCACAACCTCCGTGGATGA
>JBBQFO010000054.1:0-25197 GCA_038322035.1 Candidatus Obscuribacterales bacterium | reverse complement strand
ACCTCGCCGAGTTCTTTCGCCCACGCCATCAATATGTCGAGGTAAGCAGACTGTTTGACTTTCGTCGGGTTGACCGCGCCGGCGTAGATTTCGCCGTTGGAGCCGTCGATCGAGATCACATCGTTCTTGAAGAACGCGTGTGACCCGACAATGACGAGCTGGTTGTGCAAGTCGACCTTGAGCGACTCGCAGCCAGCGATGCACGGTTTGCCCATGCCGCGCGCTGCACCGGCACCGAAGCAGGTCATGCCACCACGAGCGGTGACGATGCCTTCCACGGGGGCGATGCCGACGATATCGGCAGGGCAAGTGTCGGCGCCGACGAGAATGATCTTCTCACCAGCAGCGGTGCGTTCGGCTGCTTCGACAGGGTCGAAGACGATCTTGCCGACCGCGGAACCAGGAGCAGCTGCGATGCCGGTCGCGACGTGACGACCCATCATCTTCGCTGCCGCCAGATTCTCGCCGCTGAAGACCGGACGCAGCAGTTGATCCTGCACCGACGGGTCGAGGCGCTTGACGGCGGTTTCGCGCGTGATCAGGCCTTCGTTGGCAAGATCGACGGCGATGCGAACGGCTGCGTCTGCCGTGCGCCAGCCGGAGCGAGACATGAGCACAAACAGCTCACCGTTCTCAATGGTGAAGTGAATCTCCTGCATGTCGCCGTTGCCCGTTTCCAGCCGCTGGGCGACGTGTTTCAGCTGTTCGTAGACCGGCGGCATTTCGTCGCGCAGGCGGAAGAGCAGTTTCGGATGGCGCACGCTGGCTGCAACATCTCCGCCCTGCGAGTTGATCAGGTACTCGCCGGTCAGATACGACGATTCGCCGGTACCAGGGTCGCGCGTGAAGCATTGCCCGGTGCCCGACTGGTCGTTGAGATTGCCGAAGACCATTGCTTGGATGATGACGCCGGCGCCGTTCTCGTCCTCGATGCCGTTCAACTTGCGATAGACCGCAGCCCGTTCGCTGTTCCACGAATTGAAGACGGCTGCGATGGCGCCGTGCAACTGCTCGTGCGGGCTCTGCGGGAACGGAGTGCCCGATTGGTCCCAGACGAACGTCTTGTAGATGTCGACGAGTTCGCGCAATTCCGGCACGCCGAGTTTGATGTGGCTCGAAACGCCGGCTTGGTTGATGGCGTCGGTGAGCAGGCGGTCGAATTGTTCCTTGGGAATTCCCATCACGACCGTGCCGTACATCTGGATGAAGCGCCGGTAGCTGTCCACCGCGAAGCGCTCGCCGAGTTGCGTTGCGATCACTTCAGTTGTGTAGTCGGTCAATCCGAGATTGAGGATAGTGTCCATCATGCCCGGCATCGACACCTTGGCGCTGGCGCGAATCGAGAGAAGAAGCGGATTGTAATCGTCGCCGAATTTTCGACCAACGGTCTGCTCAATGCTGCCGAGACCCCTCAGCACTTCGTTGAAGAGACCGGTTGGCATTAATTGGCCGTTGTCGTGGAACTCTCGGCAGACCGAAGTGACGATGGCCAGGCCGGGAGGGACGTTGATGCCGCTCGCGATTGTTTCTGCGAGTCCAGCAGCTTTGTCACCGAGCGCATCGCGCATGGTGGCACGATCGGCGACGCCGTTCGAGCTGGAGTTCGCTGCCTGGCTGAAAAGTGCGCAGGCGGATGCGAGGGAGAATACTTTTCGATGCGTAGTGGAGGTCATACAAATTCCTAAGTTCGTTGATCGGTCGTGAAGTTTCGTCACTCAGGGCATCGCGCATGATAGCGCTAGCTCTTGAAGTGACACTCTCAAACCTGCTCAGCGCAACCAAACCTCCTTCGGCATGCTTCTATGAGCACTTGCAAAGGCGGTTTTCGGTAGATGGAAGGCTGATTTGGGGTGTTTTTAGACCGAAAGGCATGAAAGAGAGATACTAAAATCTATCAAGAGATCTACCTCCGAGCCTATTTACAAACAGCAGTTCCGTTACTTAACACAGTGGTGAAAACCATCTCCCCCACCACTTCCATGCTTAATAAAGAATTGTCGTTAGTAACAAAATCTTGTCACCGACAATTTAAAAACATTCAGGTGATGCGCCAGCTTTCAGCGCTAAAAACGAAGGAAAAATAAATCGCTGATCACTAGCTCGGATCAGCAAAAGCTAAGGAAATCTAAATTGCTGATCACGAGTTCGCACTAAATTGAGATGCCTAGCCTATAGGTCGAAGTTTTCGCTGCCGAGGCTCCGATGGTAGTGCTCGCCTAATTCGTCGATACGCTTTAGCGCACCGCCAAACAAGCCGACCTTGCCCAGAGTTTCTACAACCAATCCGACCGGGCGAAGTTTTGGGAAAGCCGAACTCACCTCTAGTATTCCAGCGCCGAGTGCGTTCATACCGAAACCTGTGATCAGAGCCTGGTCGCCTGTGGTCATATTTCCTTTGGTCAAGTCGCCTATTGCAATGCCGGCAAAGGCTAATCCGATACCGCCGCCTTTGAGTCCTAAGCTTAGAGCTTTGGGGTTCACAAAATGGCGGCCAATTTCTGCGGCAGAGAAACCTAATGCAGCTAAGTCCCCACCTGCATTGAAGCCAAGGTGATCGGGTCCGGAAAGTTTAGGTGCCTCGGGAGCTTTGGCTGGCGCGGGTCGTTCTGGGTTCAAGGGTGGAATGCTGGGAATGTTGCTCAATTCAGGCAGGTCGGTCAATCCGGGAATGTCGTTTCGTCCAGGATTGTACTGCGATCCAGGATAATCGGTTGGGCCATTATTGAACGTCAGATTTGGTAAATCTGTCAGACCTGGAGACGTTCTATCAGGCGCTGGCAGTGGAATGTGATTTGGCGTTTGACTCTCGTACCAGGGCACCGACGGTGTTGGGCTAATCTCGCTGTTTCCGCCATCGGTGGCAATACTTCTATCTCCCATAATTCCTCCCAATTTTAGAATCAGACATCGCCACGAGCGACGCCTTATCATTCGATTTCTTTCGGGAATTGGACCGGAATTAGTTGTGACTTTTTTGTAAAAACAGGGCGGGAGAATCGTTTCCAGTGCTACCACATGGATTTCTTGGCGCGTTCGGGCCATTCGCAGTCGTAAGCGGAGCCTCCGACGCTGTTGTCGCTGAGAGTCGCGAGGATGTCTCCGGGTGTCGGCAGTGTTTTGACATCGATGTGTTTGCTTGGGTTCCATAAGTCCGAGCGCACAATTGCTCGCGCACATTGGAAATAAACTGAATCAATGGTGAGGACAATGGCTGCCCTCGGAGCTTTCCCTTCCATTGCGAACGATTCAAGTAAGGCTGGATTCACCGAGAGATGTGCCCGACCATTGACCCTAAGGGTGGTGCCAATCCCGGGCAGTAAAAAAAGCAGTGCAGCGCGTGCATCCCTGACGATGTTGCGCAGTGAGTCGATTCTGTTGTTGCCACGCCGGTCTGGAAAGATCAGTGTTTTGTCGTCCACAATGCGCACGAAACCGGGAAGATCTCCGCGTGGTGAACAATCCAACCCTTCCGGTCCGCTTGTCGCTAAAACCGCAAATGGAGAGGCTTCAATCAGGGTTCGATACTCGGAGGTGAGAGCACTGACCTCCTTGACCGTTGATGTTTCGCCTGGCGCGCCGTAGATGGACTCTAGTTGCTCTAACGTTGTAATCGTGGACACTTTAATGCTCCTTACTGTGTCCTCAGTCTAGCCATATGCTCATCTGGTTGCATTACATGGCAAAATATACGGTGGGTTGATACGTGGGTGCCTATGAAAAATTGGTTTAGTAGCTGTCTGGCACTGTCTCTTGCAATCGTTTGCCAGGCGATGGCTGTGGCGCATCCAGCCATGTTTTCGGAGATGACGCTGGCTGAGGCGAAGGCGCAGGCAAAGAAAGAAGGCAAGCTTCTTCTGGTGGATTTTACCGCTGCCTGGTGTCCTCCATGCGGCGAAATGGACAAGACGACCTGGGAAGATCCCAGAGTCGTGAAGTGGATTAAGGCCAACGCCATCGCCATCCAAATCGATGTAGACAAGGAAAAGTCTATCGCGTCAGACCTGAAAGTTGTTGCCATGCCATCGCTGGTGGTGTTCAAGGATAAAGCAGATGAAGTCGATCGTACCCTTGGATTTCAGGACGGTGAAGAATTGATTTCATGGCTAACTGCCATCAATAGCGGCGTTACATCTATGGACAAGATGCAACAGCAGTTGGAAACTGCTAGAGGCAAAGGCGGAGAGAAAGAGCTTGATGCTCGCTATGATTTGGCTCGTGCGCAGTTTCAAGCGGGACGCTATGCTGATTCGCAAGAGAATTTTCTCTGGTTGTGGCAAAACATGGCGAAGATAAATCCGGCGCTAAGACTGGTTAGACTGACTATGTTGTCGCAAGAAATTTCCGATCTGATTGCTAAGTATCCCGCAGCTAAAGTGCGTTTCGGTAAATTGAGAGATGAAGTTGAGCTGACAAATTTAGACGATTGGATCACGCTCAATCATGGACTCGGCGATGACAACTTGTCTTTCATTTGGTTTGAGAAAGCAAAAGGCGATCCTGCTCAAAGTTCCAAACTGAGAGAGGTTGCCTTTAAACTCGAGCCCATTTTTATCAAGGCTGGAAGATGGTCTGATGCTGCCGTTTTCCTCAAAGAACCAATCACGCAATTGCGAAGTAGATATGAGATGTCTCAAGACGTTTTGAAACACACTGAAGGTGTAAATCCATTTCCACGAGTGGCAGGCACAATGTATGCATGTCTGCTTGCTGCGGGAAGGAATGAAGAAGCAGAAAGAGTAGCAGAGGAAAGTCTGAAACTGGAAAATACTCCTGAAGTTATAGAGTCCCTGGTCTTTTCGGCTTTCGATGCAGGGCAGCTTCAACCCTCATTGCAGGCTCGTTTAGATGACGTCGACTCGACGCCATCTGATGGCGCTGGTTATTACAAACGCGGCGCAATTTACTTGAAACTGAAAGTGCTTGATAAAGCGCTGGCAAATTTCAGCAAGGCGATTGAACTTTTGCCAACCGAGCCGACCTATTACGATGCGCGAGAGGCAGTGCTGTGTGACTTGAAACATTTTGATAAAGCGCTTGCCGATGCGGACCATGTCATCCAGATCTATCCGAAAAGCGATCGCGCATACATCTCGCGAGGTTTCATTCATCTAAAGCAGAAAAATGACGCTCTCGCTTTGAAAGATTTTGAAGAAGCGATTAAATTGAATCCAAATGATCCCCTCAGTCTTATTAATGAAAGCGCAGTCTATGAGCGGCAAGGGAAGTATCAACTTGCTTTTGAAGCAGCAGACAAAGCCGTTAAGTTGGATGCGAATAATGCCGGTGGATTTTGTAATCGAGGTGAAGCTGCGTTCAAACTTCGGAAATTCGAAGTCGCGCTCGCCGATTTGAGTAAGTCGATCGACATAGGCAAAACGCTTTGTGGAGGCGAGAATTTCTACTATCGAGCCAAAGTATATGAGGCGCTGGGAAAGACTGAACTAGCCAATCTCGACAAGCAATCAGCAAAGGAAATGGGTTACCTACCAGAAGCTAGCGAATTGTGAATCTGTCCATAAACGCCACGAAGATCAAACCGCCTTTGGAGCAATTTGATCTTCATATGCTTTAGCGAAAACTACTATGGGAACTCTGGCACCATATCCCAGAGTCCTTTAACGACTCTCGCTCCCAGTTTCGCGCCCGCTACGGCAGGAAGAAGTCCTGGAACAGCCACGACTGCTGCAACTTTAGCTGCTTGAACTGGATTCTCTATAATCACCTTCCCTAGTTCCACGCCCGCTACGAGTCCTGGAGCAACTACGACGGCGGCAACTTTAGCTGCTTCAACTGGATGCTCTATGATCACTTTCCCCAGTTCCACGCCCGCTACGAGTCCTGGAGCAACGATAGTAGCAATTTCTTTGCGAGCTTCAGCCTTACCTGCGGCCCTACCTTTTTCTTCAGCGGTTTTTAGTTCAGCAGCTTTGTCTGCAGCGGCTTTGTCGGCGGTAGCCTTGTCTGCAGCGGCTTTGTCAGCAGTGGCCTTGTCTGCAGCGGCTTTGTCGGCGGTAGCCTTGTCTGCAGCAGCTTTGTCTGCAGCGGCTTTGTCGGCGGTGGCCTTGTCTGCAGCAGCTTTGTCTGCAGATGCTTTTTCAGCAGCGGCTTTTTCCTTCGCTTCAGCTATCTGTTTTAGTTCTGCTGCTGATGGTCCCTCTGGCTTCCTTTCAGCCTTGGCGATTTTATCTAAGAGTTCGGGCTGCATGCTCTTATCGCCACCTTGCAATCGATACTGTCTTGCCAGTTCCCGATTACCATCTTTGTCGTGCTCCATGCTATACACCACAGCCACTGAAGCGTTGTGACCACCCTTGAGCTCACTTTCTGCAAACGCCTTCAGTTTTGGATCAGCGCATTTATCAGGGTCAACGTATACTTTGATGGCATCCGGTGCGCCTTTCAGTAGATCTGTCACGTTTCTAGGGTTGCTGCCGTCGAACTTTCCGATAACAAACACAATAGGTTTGCCGGTCTTAGCTGACTCTTCATAGGCAGCTTGGACGTTGCCCTTTTCTCCTGGTTTTTTGTCTGCATTATATGGGAATTGCTCGACCATCTTGTCGTATTGCGGTTTCGTTTGACCGTCGTATGAAATAGTGGTGCCTTTGCCTTTCCACGCATCGCCCGCGGCTGTTTGACACCAGTTTTCGGTTGGTTGTTGGTAAGGTTGTGTCGGAGCTTCGTAGCTTTTTGGTGCACACGATCCGTCTGGTCTATTGCAATCGCCCATGCCTTTGCCCTCTTTGTAGAAAAGATGTTGCCAAGAACACCCACAATTGAAGTCTATGTTTGGATTGTTGCAACAATGTTGCTCTGCCCATCGAACATTCTTCCCAAGCATTTTGAAAAGCCTCGCGATCTGCCATTCATAAGGCTTTTGGGTCTTCAAGCAATTACGAAATTGCCACTGTATAATTGCAGGCACATTCAGTTGGAGATCAATATGACAAGATTTTTTCTGTCCGCGTCGCTCGGTCTGTTGACCGTAGTTAGCGCAGCAGCACCAAGTTGGGCTGTCGAGCTGAAGGAGTTGCCACCTTCAGTTTCTGTCACGGGTGAGGGGCACGCATACGCACGACCGGACCAAGCGCAAATTTCGATGGGTGTTGTCAGTGATTCCAAAACTGCTGCGGTAGCGCTTAAAAGCAACACTGAAAAGATGACCAATCTGATCACCACACTGAAAACTAAAGGCATCGCTGAAAAGGATATTCTCACGAGCAACTTCAGCGTCAACCCTCAGTACCGTTACGACAACGTCAATGGTCAACAACGCCCGAGCATAACTGGCTACCAGGTGAGCAACGATGTGCAAGTGAAGATTCGGAACCTGCCAACCCTTGGAGATGTTCTCGATGCAGTCGTTACAGCCGGTGCAAATAACGTCAATGGAATTAGTTTTTCGCTCGCAGAACCAGCTGGTGTGCTCGATCAGGCTCGTCAGAAAGCAATGTCCGATGCGAAACGAAAAGCCGAGCTCTATACGGGAGCCGCAGGAGTAAAAGTCGGTCGCGTCCTCTACATCACCGAATCTAGTGGCACAATACAGCCACCCCACCCTATGATGATGCAAGCCGCACGTGCATCAATGGAGTCAGTGCCGATTTCCGCGGGAGAACAAGAGAGCACCGCCAGCATTACCGTCGTCTACGCGATCGAGTAGAGAGTGCACCACCATGGCGCGATAAGCTGCTAAAGTACCTTGTTGCCCCGGTGAGAGATATGAACGCAAAGATATGAACGCAAAGATTGGTACGTATGTAGGCTTGTTCTTGGCATCGCTGTGCACGCTGATGTACGAGATATTAATCACACGCATCTTCAGCGCCACGATGTGGTACCACTTTGCCTTTATGGCGCTTTCGCTAGTCATGTTTGGCTTGACGCTAGGCTCATTACTCGTCTTTTCAAAACCGAAAGTTTTTACTGAGGAGCGTGCTGCTGAACATATGGCGGCAAGCATATTTCTTCTTGGTAGCAGCATAGTAGTGTCATTTTGTTGTTATTTGCCTGTGAGGTTTTTGCCGACACTGCCGACTTTCAACGGAATTTTGGCGGTCAATCTTTATCTCGCCTTTACGATGCTGTACATCTATTCCGTCTTTGCAATGCCGTTTGTGGCCGGTGGCGTTTGCATCTGTTTGGCGCTCACTAAATTTCCCAAGCAGACGTCGCAGCTTTATGCTGCAGACTTGATTGGCGCGGCGCTGGGTTGCCCGCTCGTAATCGTCTTGCTCAATGCGGTTGATATCGCCACAGCTGTTTTCTCGGTTGCCGCTTTGTGCTGTGTCGGGGCCTTAGTTTGTTCTCTGCAACTGCCGGCCAAAAAATATAAATTCTTGTCTGCGGCAGCTAGCTTGCTTTTCGTCGGCGCCGCTGTTACTCAGTTCGTTAATTTCACCAGCAATTCTTCGTGCTTGCGTTTGATTTACACAAAGGGTATCGAGTCGCATCCGATTTTTGAAAAGTGGAGTGCTTTATCGTGCGTGCGTGTCACGAAACCCGACACTGATGCAATCTGGAGTTGGGGCATAAATCCAGACGTAGTGAGTCGCCACTTGCCATTCCTCATGGTCGACAATGATTCTTCTAATGGCACACTCCTGCACTCATTCAACGGCGACTTCAGTAAAGTCGATTTCCTGAAAATGGATATCACTAATTTCGCTCACTATCTTCGCCCGCAGTCAAACGTACTTGTGATCGGCGTTGGTGGGGGACGGGACATTCTCTCCTCGCTTGTTTTTAATGACAAGTCTGTAGTGGGTGTAGAAGTTAATCCCGGTATGCTCTATTTGCTTACAAACAAGTATGGCGATTACACCGGACACCTCGACCGCTATCCAAGCGTGAAGCTGGTCAATGACGAAGCCCGCAGCTATGTCACACGTGCGGGCACTAAGTTCGGAATCATCGAGGCTTCTTTGATCGACTCTTTTGCTGCCACTGCAGCTGGTGCTTTCGCGCAGACAGAGAATTCTCTTTATACAGTCGAGGGTTGGAAAGTATTTCTGGATCACCTTACTGACAACGGCGTGATTACATTTTCGCGACCATATACACCCGTGAGTTCCAACGAGATTTACAGGCTCTTGGCTCTCGCTTGTGAGGCTCTGCGCAAAGACGGTGTCTCGGAACCGACTACGCATGTGCTGCTCATCGGTAATCACTTTCCTGGCTTTGCCATAGGCGCTGGAAGAGCAGCCACTTTGCTCGTTTCGAAGGCTCCATTTAGCGTTGCTGATTTGAAACTGGCAGATCAAATATCAGCTAAGTTAGGATTTGAAGTAATCTTCAGTAGTGAAAAATGCACAGATCCTATTTTTAAAACTCTGGCTTCGTCGAAGACACCGGTGCAGTTTTTTGATTCGTACAAAGTCAATCTCGAACCTCCCACAGATGACTGTCCATTCTTCTTTAACTTGCTCAGTCCTCGCCATCTGTTTGAAAACGCGCTGTGGACAAATCAAGGCTATTCGCAAAATTCGGGTCAGGGTCTAGGTGCCCTAACCGTGCCCCTGCTCGTCATGTTCAATTTGATCTTGATCACAACAGTGTTGACTGGACTGTGCATTCTTCTGCCACTATGGTTGGTGGTCGATAAAAAAACAATTGCCGGTACTTTGCCCCTGATTGGCTATTTCAGTTGCATCGGTCTGGGCTTCATGTTTGTTGAAGTGTCGCAGATGCAAGCTCTGACGATTTTTCTCGGCAATCCGACATACGGATTAAGCGTGGTTTTATTTACGCTGCTGCTGTCGGGCGGGACTGGAAGCTTTGCTACGAAAGCCATAAAAGAAGATCAACTCAAAAAAGTTGGCACAATCCTTTTTTTGATTTTGCTTATTAGTCTTGCGGTCTTCGCATTCTTGTTGCAACCGATAACGCAGTCGTTCATCGCATCAGAAGCGCCAATTAGAATTCTTCTTTGTACAGCTCTTTTATCCGTTCCGGGTTTCTTTATGGGAATGGCTTTTCCCATTGGTATGCGTCTCGCACAAAATCGCGCACCTCAAAGCGCGCCCTGGTTATGGGGAATCAACGGCGCGACCTCAGTTTGCGCTTCTGTGATTGCTGCATTCATCTCGCTAAACTGGGGTATCCACCTGGCGTTCTGGACCGGTATCGGAATTTATTGCTTGGCTTTTGTATTTTTCTTGAAGTGTAAATGATGCCAATCACAAGGGACTAGGCACTGTCTTGCATCGACTCCGCTAACCCCGGGGCAGTCTCTGCCCGGTCTACGTCGACATTTGGGATTGTCAGCCAAAACGTGCTGCCCACTCCGACTTCGCTGATAATGCCGATTTGTCCGCCGTGCCGTTCGACAATGTCTTTGCAGATTGCCAGTCCCAATCCAAATCCTGACTGACGGTTACTGCCATCGTTCTTTGCCTGGGTGAATCTGTCGAATAAAACAGGAATGTCATCTTTGGCGATTCCCTTGCCCTGGTCAATAACTTCGAATCTAGTGTCGTCTGATCCTTGCACTACATTTAGTGTCACAGTTTTGCCGGGCTCCGAAAATTTGATCGCATTACTTAAAAGGTTTTGCAACACTTGGATAATTCTTGCCTCGTCACAAGCCAGCACTCCGCTTGTGCAGCGGTTTTCGAGCCCAATCTGTTGTTGCTCCGCATAACCTTGAACCATCTCGAGGCTTGCCTTAACAAGGGCATTGCTGTCAACCTCATTCTTGAATATTTGGAATTGTCCGGACTGCATTTTTTCGATGTCGAGAAGATCATTCACCATCGCAACGATTCTATTAAGAGCGCTGCCGAGCGCGTTGGCGCGATTTGTGCCGGACTCGTTTATCTTGCCGTATACGCCCATGGGGATCATCTCGAGGAAAATCGCCATGCCGCTTAGCGGCGTTCTGATGTCGTGACTAACCATGTTGACGAAGTCACGTTTGGCTGTTTCAATGCGACGTAGTTCGGATACATCGTGCGCAACGCAGAATAGCTGGTCTTCTTCGGGTGACCAGAGTACATTCCAGCTGAACGTTTTTACTCGGCCGTCTTTGCAAATAATTGGGATATCTGACGATTCAGAATTGCGCGTGTGTTTTGTGTTCGCAAAGAATTTGTGCACTTCATCTTGAGCATCAGAGGGGATTAGGCTCATGATCCTCTTGTGCAGTAAATCGCTCTCCTCATAGCGCCACTGAGTTTCTGCGGCTTTGTTGATGGATGAGATCATTAATGATTTATCGATGCACAAAATTACGTCGGCAGCATTTGATACCAGTGCGTGTTCGCGTCGACTTGCATCTTTCAAATTTCTTGCCATGCTGTGCAGAACGCGGTCGAGTTTTGCGATCTCGTCAGTGCCTTTCATTGCTGGCTTCATCTCTTCGCCAACGCTGATCAACTCTGCGTTTTTAGAGATACTGTACAGTCGGAAAACAATGTCCTGGAGGAAATATGCGGCTGATAGAAGCGCCAATATTGTACTCACCAACAATCCAGTGGAAAGCATCTGCAAAACGAAACTTGTTTTTTCGCCCTGAACCGGACTCTCAGCCAAGCGCAACTCTTCCACTTCTCTGATTGCGGCCAGCTGTTCTTCGCCGGCGCCCGATTTTAAGGTGTTGTTGCGAACTTTCAACCCTGCCATGGTCAGTGCTAAATTATCGTTTTCTTTGATTGCTTCAATGATTTTCTCTACGTTTACGACGAACTGTTTCGTCACTGGTATGAGTTTCTCGGTGTTGGTGCGCTGAACGACATCATTTTGAACAAGGTCAGTCAACTCTCTTTGACTTACATCAAGGCTCTGCGTTGCCGCGTTAATGGTTCGAATCACTCTGACGCTTTTTTCGACAGACAATCGCAAAACTTCTTTAGTGATCACATAGCACGCTGACTCGATCCGTCCAGCCGTTAACAAGACTCGAATGGCTTGGGTTTCGCGCTTCTGGGCTTCTTCTGCTTTAAATCCGATATAGGCCAGGCTGCTTCCGAAAATCAGTTGCAAAAACGCGGGGATTGCGATGATCAACAATCCTCTGCCCATTAGTTTTGGAATTTTTACTGCCATAAACTTCCAACCTTATTGCCCCGCGTTCAACGTTGTAGCACAGTTCCGGAAAATTTCATTGCCAATTTATTGAAACAATTGCCCCCTAATATGCGGTGAAGGCAATCAGAAGGTTGCGATTCTTAGGAGGATTAGTGCATGGGTCCAATACGTGAGCTACTTGCAGCGCGGCGTCATCACTCGTCATCTCAGCCATGTGACATGCAACCGAACGATGTGCAGTCACCGTGCTCGCCGCAGCCACTGATTTGCTCCACGCCGTATGTGACGAGGGGTCAGTGTCAACCATATTCGCAGCCGATAGAGACTTGTAAGATGCCCAGTGTCACCTTCACCGATTCGCCGCCGCAAGCCGAAGCACAGCATGACAAGCGCTATGCACCACCCGCTCCAGACTCGCGTAGAGACAAAATTCCACCCCTGCCACGCCTGCGTAGTTCGGACGCGGCACCGTTGCCGAGTATGTCAATTGACGATGTTTATAAGTACGATGGTAGTGGACTGGCGAGACGCAGCGATACGCGCCCTAACTCAACTCCAGCGGATCTGTCGCGCCAAAATGAGCGGGAATTGAGGATCGCTCGAGATGAAATCGATAATCTGAAAAAACAGATCGAACAAATGAAAGCTGACGTTGCCAGAATGCAACGTCCTCAGCTGGTGCCGCAAGGTCAGGCTCCATACCGTCCCGCTCCAGTAGTACCACCAGGTTCACAGGCACCTTTTTACCCACCGCCTGTGGTGCAGCCAGGCTCTGACAAGAAACCGTATCCAGTGCAACCACTGTTACCACCGTCAGCACGTCCATGGGAGGCACCGTATCAGCCGGTTCCTGTGCCTGCTGTACGACCGGGTATTCCACCAGCGGACAGAACTGCACCACCGGGAGCTATTGCGCCACCGAGGGTAGTACCAGGTCGACCTGTCAGTCCCGAGGCCCCGAAACAACCAGTCAGTCCGGAGATTCCCAGACAACCTGTTGTGGTTCCTCCTAGACAGCCCGGCGTGCAGCCACTCAGACCGCAAGATGTGGGCAAGGCAAATGACGATTTCGCAGCCAGATTGAGAGCCGATAACAATCTTCAGTCGGAAGCCAAACTAGACCGCAAAGTAGAAGATCTAAAAGCACCTTTCGAGCGTTACATGCAAGGTGAGCGCGAAAGATTGACACGAGCCATGGATGGCAGTTCGAAGGACCATCCTGAAACGGCCGGCAACAACACGGCATGGTTGCTGTCGCAGCCAGCGGAGAGCCTGATTAGAGACTTTGGTTTCGCTGCCAAAATGAAAGACGTAGACTGGTATTTCCGTGAAAAGTACGTAATTGCTGATGAAAATAAGGTCAGCGACGAACGAAAAGAACAATGGGAGCAAGTGCGCAACAGTGCCAGTAATCCACAAGATCCAAACTGGGAGAAAAAGCAGGGTGTTCTGCACGAAATCATGAACGGTTCGCACATCGCTGAGGGGCGCAGATTTGGCAGGATGAATTCCGAACGTGGCGACAATCCAGTCAGCAACAACAAGTTGCAGTGGCAGGTAGAAGCGGCCGAAGCTTTAGTCAAGGCCAACAGTGCGAACGTCAATCACGATTTCTCGACGCGTGCGATCATCCGCGGTCTCGTAGGCAACTCGAATGCTCGTGGCGAAGTTTACTTACCTGTGCCTGAAGCGGCGCGCATAAAACTGCTTGATGCGATTACGCCAATGTCAAAAGAAGCCGGCAATGCTTTCCTGGGAGCTAATCCTAAAGATACTGCTCTGGCAACTGTGATCACGGCGCTTGAACGCAGCCATGCTAGTCGCCGACCTGAAGAAGCTTTCCAAACCGCCGCTCTGAACAAGCTGATGGAGTTCGACGATGCCCGTGGAATCGCAGTCTTGCAGAAGCTCTCCACAGAATCTGCGAATACGAAAATCAAAGACCAGGCGACGGCACAGTTGAAAAAATTGCGAGACAAGATCAAGCCTTAAGACGATGATCAGCGGTTTAGTCCGTATCGTCCAGCTTATAGCCAAGTCCATAGATGCTCTGCAACATGGACTTGGTGCTATCCGTATCGATCTTCTTTCTGATGCGAGTAACGTAGGTTCGCACGGCGCCTTCAGTAGCTTCTGTATCAGAATCCCAGCAGCTTCTCAACAACTCGTCGGCGCTAAATACACGACCCTTGTTGCGCATTAAGAATTCCAGCAGCAAATATTCGGTTTGCACAAGCTTCACAACGTTGTCGCCGACTTTGACTTCAGCTCTTTCCGTATCCATCGAAATATTTCCGCACTTGAGCACGTTCGTCAGACTGCTGGAACTGCGCCGTAAAAGCGCTCGCACCCGCGCGCAGAGCTCTCGGATGTCATAAGGCTTGGTCATGTAGTCGTCAGCGCCAGCGTCTAGCCCCTGCTCTTTTTGATGCGTTTGATTTTTTCCGGTGAGAATCAATACTGGTGACGTTTCGCCCTTATTGCGATAGCGCTTCAATACCTCGATGCCGTCCAGCTCGGGCAGACCGAGGTCCAAGATCAACATGTCAAAGTGAAACGAGATAGCCAGGTCGAGGGCGTCTTGTCCGTTGAATGCTAGTTCGATTTTGTGATGTTCGAGTTGAAGTCTGTCTTTGAGCAGTTCAGCAACCAATCGATCATCTTCTACAACAAGAATTTTAGCCATGAGCGCCTGTCCAACAGTCAGCCACCTCAGAGTTTAGCGCATGTTCAGCGAAGCTCGCATAATCGTCTTGAATTTGGTTAATTTGGCTTTCCGATTCAAGGGCATGCTAAGAAGAAGAGAGCAATGAAACATTCCTGAGACGGAACATGTTTGGAACAAAAGCACCATATGTAATGGCATCAATGGCGACGATAGTCGCTTTAACGGCGTTCTCGTGCCAGGCCGAATCCGAACCATCTGCAGAGGCTGCAGTGGTTGCGAAGGCGGAGCATACAAAAGACTTTAAGAAAGCGCTTGTTGTGTTAGAAACTTACTTGACGACGCATCCTAAGGCAGTTGACGCAACCTTTAACGCCGCACGTATGGCTAATGCCTCAGGGCAGCACCAAAAAACCGTGCAGTTTGCCACAAGGTATCTGGAATTAAAAGCGCCACCAGTCAATCCATACATTTATCACTTGAGGGCGCACGCATACTGCTGTCTAGATGACCGCACGAAGGCGCTTGCTGACCTAGCCGTGGCTAAAAAAGCAAATCCCAATGATGCTGAAATTTATATTCTGGTGGGCGACGCGCATGCTGGACTGGGGCACTATAAGGAAGCATTGGAAAATTTCGCTCTGGCTGGGAAGCTTAATGAGTCAACGGCTCTGAGGCGCCAGGCTGATGTGGAAGTTGCGCTTAACGACTTGCACAAAGCAGCCACAGATTATGCCGAGTATATAAATAAAACAGGTGAATACGGTGCACCTTTATCAAAAATCCAGTCTCTTCGTGAAAGCAATAAGGATGAGAAGGCGCTCGCTTTGACGGATGAGATGTTGCGCGCCAAAATTCCGAAAGCAGAAAAAACTTTGATGGTGCTCAGGGCGCATATTCTTTTCAAATTGGGTCGGAAGCAAGAGTCGCTTCAGGCGTGCGATGCGTTCGAAAAGAAGTTCAAGAAAGCAGATCTCTACAACCTCAAATATGAAATAGTCTGGCCCGCCAAAGACTATGAAAAGGCTCTTGTTTGCTTGGATCGCATCATTAAGTCGCAACCGCAGGACCGCTCTTGGTACCTTCATCGAGGTGATTGCTACCGCGCTATGGATGAATACGCAAAAGCGTTAGCTGACTACAATCGTGTTCCGGATCTTGTGATCAAGAGTGAGCAATCGAGACGGGATCGAGCGGAGTGCAACTATCAGATTGGCCACGTACAAGAGGCTTTTTCTGAGCTAGAAGCGATCAACAGTGTCTATCCTTCCGCTGTTACTTATGACCAGCAAGGCCATTATTTGACTGCTTTGAAGAGATATAAGGATGCGGTTGTTTGTTTTGGCAGAGCCATAAAGCTGAAGCCGCTGAGCGCCGATTACTTTTGCCAACGTGGTGACTGCTTTCGCCGATTAAAAGATTATCCGCGCGCATTGAAAGATTTCTCTGACGCCATAACATTGCATCCAAAGAATATGTTTTTCGTTTTTGGCCGCGGTTTGTGCTTTTCAGAAATGGGACGAAGTGAGGATGCAATAAAGGATTTTACGGCAGCCCTGACCAATACTAATCTAACAAGCAGAGCGTATCTCGAGCGCGCTAAGGCTTTCGATCAGCTTGGTGATAAGACTAGTGCTGAGAACGATAGAAGCGCTGCCAAAAAGGCTAGTAAGTCGGTCGAGGATGATTTCTATCGTTAACCGCGGATGACCAGGAGTTACTCAACAGCAAAAAAACTCGACGGACCACCAAGGCGGTGACCCGTCGAATAAGTCCGAAGGCGTTAGAGTCAGATTTCTATCTTACGATAGCTCGTGAGAGCCAGAAGGCTCGCACCTGACGATAAGTTTTCAGAATTTGCTTGTTGATCGGAACTGAGTGCACTGTAGGTGCAACAAATAGTCCCGGAGTTGGCGAGCTAATAGGGCTCAGCATGACTGGTCCGCTCGCAAAACTGGATGTCGCGAACACGCCGAGGCCAAAGGCACCGGCAATTGCTGCAACCACTAAACGCTTTGTCTTGATCATTTGGACATAACCTCCGAACTTTCGGACTTCCTACGAACCGGGCTTATTCCACTATAAGTGATTATGATAGAGGATAGCCAGTTCGCCGAATCTTGACAATATAATAGCATGAAAAAGCTTGTTAAAAAATGCCCACTGGACTTAAATTTCCCAGGATATAAGGCGGAATCTTGTCAGATTTTATTATAGTTTTTGCGGTCGCCATTCTCGGGCTCTTAGCCCAAGCCGCAGGTGGCAAGAGGGCTAGGCGCCTCGTAACGGTTCCTGTAGGTCCTGTCACTAGGACTGAAACCGCTGCTCATCAGGAGATTGGAAGCTCAGCCGATCCGGTGACTAGCAGTGCTGTGGAAGAGAATAATCCGAACCTTGAAGCTGAGATTAAATCCGAAATCCAGCCGACAACTGAGGCTAAAGCAGACGGCGAAGTTAAATCCGAATCCGAATCCGAGACAGAAGTAGCCAAATCCGAATCCGAATCCAAATCCGAGTCAGAAGTAGCCAAATCCGAACCGGAAGCTAAACCGGAAGAAGTTGATTCCGAATCTGAAGCTGTCGTCGCCGATTCGCCGTCCGTTCTTTCCCCAGCTTCTGCACCGACGCCTGAGTTGGCTGCTGTTGCTGCTGCCGTTTCCACGCCTCCGGTGGTTCGCGAAGAGTTTTACATGACTCGCAAGCCTGGCATTGAGTACTTTCTGCGAATAACGATATTTCTTTGGTTCATTGGTCTTTCTATCTACTACTACATTTCCGTTAGTGGTCTTGCCCCGGCTGAACTACTCGCTCCAGACCCCTGGGTGATGCAAGTTACTTTTGTCACCTGCGCGCTGACCGGACTTGGGCTGATAAAGGGTTTCAGAGCTATCTTGTCGTATGTGTTGAGTGCTGTTGATTGTGTCTTCGATATCAAACTTTTAAAAGCGACTGCAAAGAACTGGACCAGCGTCAAACCTATATTTGCCGCCGACCGCGTTTTTGTGCCGTCATCGATTCCGCACATGGTCGGACTCTTTATCTACGTTCAAACAATGTTTTATTTGTTAGCCGCGATGGCTCCCAAATCAGATTTCCAGATGCCTGGCATGCCGATTCCGCTGCCTCTGCCACTCGACCAGTTGTTCTCATACAACGGACTCGGATTAGTCATGCTAGCTTTCTGTGGATGCGGGATTTTAGTGACACGTCAGTTTAAAGAGGTGATGCAACGACTAGCGCTCGTGCGTCCTACTCCACCGCAAATCATGCTTGGTCTAGGATTAGTGTTTATGAGCTTTATGTACGACTATGTTTGGTCCTTATACACACATGGTCAGCACCTTGGATTGGACGTCAAACTTGAAGGTTACAATGGTGGCACATTTACTGCATCGGGCGGATTCACAGGAGCGCTCGTACTAGCGCTCGCCACCGCGATTTTCGCAGGGGTAGGCGAAGAGACTTTGATTCGTGGTGCACTTCAGCCGGTATTCGGACTGGTGCCAGCGGCGATATTGCACGGCGTATTGCACGCCCAATTTCAACATGCACCAATTTTCATCGTACAGGTCGCTGGTTGGTCGATCTTGATGGGAATTGCCAAACGCTATACAAACACCACAACGACAATTATTGGTCATGCTGGATTCAACTTCGTCACATCATTCTTATTCGCATTCAACCCGCCCGATATATAAAATTCGCGGTGCCAGGGACATCAGAAACGAGTAATTACTAACACCCGACCATGAACCGAAGGCGCATTAGGCCGTAGGTTGCTCTGTTAATGCCCTGGCTTCTTCTCAATCCTTGGCTTAGCTGTCTTTGATTCGTTTATCTAGGGCGGCTACGGGCTGCGTCAATGCGAATTCGAGGAGTTCTGCTCTTTCTGGTCTAGCTCGCATCATCAAATCGCCCAGATAGATCAGAGCATCGTTTGCAGTAGATCCAAGATTGAGTTGCATACAAAGGTTGATCGAGACTTCCGTGCAAATCTCGGGAACTGGTGCTTCGAGATTGTATTTTTCGTCTGTTTCTCTCGATGTTGGCTTCGGTTGAACTTTGTCGGCGACGTTATGACACGCCAGTACAAAGTCCTTAAACCATGCCGGCAGAGTGCGGCTGGCCGCCTGTTCAAACAACGTCAGCCAAATGCTAATCGTCAGCAGTTCTTTCACAGTCGTGCTGTACTGATCCATCGTTATACTGGTCTCTGTGGGCGTGCCGCTTGTTTCCTGCACGGCTCGGTCGCAGTGATCTATATAATCCTTTAAAAGTCTGCTACCGAGAATCCCGATGCCTGCAGTTAGAAAAAGAACGCGCGCCTTGAAATCGGTCTCATCGGCAGGGCGGTGCTTGTCGGTGACTTCGAATGCTTTGGTTTGAGCGTCAGAGGTGTCCACTAGATACCTTTAGTTCTAATCTCGACCATCTTAACAGGGTCTGTTTTGGGCAGGGCCATTGTTTTGTCCCAACTCTGTCACAAAATTTGCCTATACTTCAGAAACCTTCCCAGCCCGGAATGGTGTTGTTTAAAACGCATTGCTTGGTTGTTCTTGACATTTAATCTTGACTACGTAATTTTCCCAATGACAAGCAATTTAACTCTGTGTAATATGCGAGAGCCTGCAACCTAATCCACGTTCTGTTCCGAAAAGCCGCCTCGGCTTGTTTTACTACAGTGCCGCGAGGGAATAAAGCGAATAGCTTATTCACCCCAGGGTAACTCTTACACATCTTATTTTCGTGGCTAGATTCTTCAGCTAGCCCACCAAGGAGTAAATTATGACTGCCGTTGATAATGAAAAAGATGCGAAGGCAACCGCTGACCATGTGAAAGAGGCGGACCATGGGGGTCAGAAAGGCGCTGGCGATGCGTATAAAGCGTTGAATACAGAAGTGCAGACGCACTACGATCAGATTGGCAAGAACGGCTATACACAAGAAGACTTCAAAAATTATCAAAACGCGTTAGTCAAAGATCTGCAGGCGAACGGCACGTTGCCTGACCTCTCACTCTCGTGGGCTTCAGAAAATCAATCGCTTTTGCACAAGCTGAGCTCAAAGCAAGAAGCAGGTGATAACGGTGCAAACAATCTGCCTGATGCCGGTATCAGCCACGATGCAATTCCTGCGATCGTCTCTCTGCAGCAGAATCAATTCAACTCTGCTCTGATTAAGGCTTATGGTGACCAGCTCGAGAAAGGTGGAACTTTTGACGCTGCGACAGGATCGACCGGAGGCGATATTGGTCATAATGCATACCTGGGACCGAAGAGCATCGCTTCTTACTTTGAGCAATCAGGTCGTGTCACAGAAAACCGCGGCATGCAAGCCAAAGATGCTGATGGTCACGTGACTAGCAGCCTGGGCAACTTGTTCAAGACCGGACCTAACGGAGAATCACCACTGATTCAACAGTTGGATACGGCTAAGAGTGGTGGCAAGCCAGACGGAAACATCAGTTCCGATGACATGGATGCGTGGCTGAGAACTCACGATGCAAAAGATGCTAACTATCAACTTGTCAAAGACCTCAAAGATGGCAAATACGATGGTCTCAAGACGCGCGACGGCAAGGATAAAGTCAGCGATGGCTTCAATGTCGACGAACTGACCTCTGATCTCGGAATTACCGGCATCAGCAAGGGCGATATCGAGAGCGGTAAGAAAAAATACAGTGATCTGGCTGCAGCATATGACACTACTCGCGGTAGCGACGCAGTGGCTAAGGCGGCAGTTGAGAAAGGCGCAGATGGTCAGATCAACAAATTGACCTATGACAACGGCCGTATCGATGCAGTCGAGCGCGACTCAACCGGCAACATCAACCGCATCACAGAGACTCCTGCAAAGGGCGGAGCACCTGTTGTCTACAAAGCCGATGATAAGGGTAACTGGGGCCCAGTGAAGGCAGACGGTTCAGTCGATATTTCTGCTGGAAACAAATCACCGGTAATTACAGAAGGCGGACAGCTTGCATTCCAAACAGGAAGCGGAAAGTGGGTTGTGATTGACGATCACGGCAACACGGTTCCTCCGAGTGGAGATATCAGTTTCACCCAACACTCACTGGCGTTGGATAAACAAGGCAATCCAATTCCGGGCCAAAAGCTAGATTCACACATCACAGTTAACTCCAGCAGTGAAGTAACTCAGATTACTTATCCCGGCAAAGACGGCGCCACAGCTGGCCCAACTTCCAAATTCACTTATGATGCAACTGACCCTACCAAACTGGTAAGTGTCTCGCGTAGTGGCGACGCTGCTAACAAAGATGCGGAGTTCGTGAAAGATGCTGATGGTAAGTGGGTTGTAGCTGATGCTGACCACAAGCCTACGAAGGTTGCAGCTAAGTTCTCAGACATCTCGGTTGATTCAAGCGGCAACGTTTCTGTAAAGGGTGGCGATGGCAAGACCATCGTTATCACTCCAGATAACGTCGGTCACAAAGATAGCGCGACTGGTGCAGTTATTGGCTCCGATGCTCCGTCTACTCCAGCTGCCACTACCGACAAAACACCGCCTGCCACCGACAAAACTCCACCTGTTGCTGACCCTAACAAGCCAGCTGCTGAAATTCCTTTCGAAACCAAAACCGACGACAAAGGTGCCACCACCTTTAACCTGACTGGTGGAAGTGGACACTGGTTGTGGAACTACGCAGATCAACTCGCCAAGGCTAACGGCAAGGACACTAACGAAGTGTTGGATGCGATCGTCAAAGCTAACCGCGGCAAGAACGGAATCTCAGCTGATGCTACTGGTGCTAAGCCAGGAAACTATCATAAGGGTGAGTACACAATTCCTGCAGACTTGGTACCACCTAAAGCAGAACCAACACCTAATCCTGACGGTGAAGACTAGTCCGAACACAGGTACATTTGAGCAAAGGGAGCCGAAAGGCTCCCTTTTTGTATGACCAATTAACAACCCCGTAATAGAACTTCTGTATTTTAACTGTAGTAGCTCTATTACCAGAACATGTTGATGTCCTCTTCTCCGGCGTTTCTCCTTGAACGCCAGCAAAGGTGTTGCGCACATGGCAGATCGAAAGTTAACGCCCGTCCAAGAGCGTGTTGGCAGCCCTTCGGCAGCGCGTTTTTCAACCGAGTATGAAAACGGCACCGTTATTTCGGGGCAATATTGCATCGAGTCCAGGCTTGGCGACGGTGGCATGGGTACCGTCTATCGCTGTCGAGATCTGGTTCTGGGTCGCATAGTGGCATTGAAATTTTTGCATCCACATTTAGTGATGACCAATAAGTGGTTGATGCGATTTCAGCAAGAGGCGAAGGCAATCGGGCGTCTTGAACATCCGAACATCATCAAAATCAATCACTTCGCCGCTGACGATGACTGCCCTTTTCTTGTTATGGATTACATCAAAGGCGAGTCGCTTTCAGAAGTGCTCACCAGCAATGGTGCAATGGATTCAGCGCGCGCTCTCAAAATTCTCATTCAAGTCGCCGACGCACTCGCTCACGCACACAAAAATAATGTCATCCATCGTGACTTGAAACCAAGCAACATTGTTATCTTGGACGGCACTGACGATTTCGTAAAAATTCTCGACTTCGGAATCGCAAAGATAGAAGAGGCGACAACGACTCCAAATTTGACGCAGACTGGAGAGATTTTTGGCAGCCCCGCATACATGAGTCCAGAGCAATGCATCGGTAAAAACGTTGATGCACGCACCGACCAATATTCTCTCGGGTGCGTGCTGTACGAGTGCCTGACCGGTTCACCGCCGTTCGTGAGCACAAGCGCGATGGAGTTGATGATGCATCACATTTCCGATGCGCCACAATCATTGCGAGAAAGTTCTCTGGGGAAACACTTCTCTAAAGACTTAGAAAAACTGTTGCAACGCCTTTTGGCTAAAGAACCTTCACAACGATTCGAGTCGATGAAAGCAGCGCACAATGAGCTTTCTAATATTCTGTGTGGGCGTCCTCTCGACACTTCTGCACGGTCGACTATCGATATTAAGTCTCAAAAAAGCAAAACTGGAAACAGAATGGGATGGGCAGTTGCAGTTGGCATCAGTGCCATTCTAGTGGCTGCAGCCGCAGCACTGGTTTATCAATTCGCGCCCCTCGTGCTCGATTATGATCGTGTCAATTCGCAGCACACCAAGGATTCGTCGGCAGCTTCGACGTCGCAGACCCCACCTCCAACCCTCAGTGACATTGCATACAAAGAGTTTCAGACTGAGGTCCTTGATTTCAAGCGCAGCCATCCGAGTCAACTCCGAACGTTTGGTCCTCCGCACACCATGGACATCGATGAACGAGCGATGAACCTGCTTGCTAGTTCTTTTCCAGGGTTGTCTACCTTGGATCTCAAAGACTGCACCTATGTCACCGCTGCCGGTATTAAGGAACTCTCGAGACTTCCACTGAAGGTTTTCTATTTCGCAAATAGTGAACCAAACGATAAAACACTGGAAGCGATCTCCCACATAAAAACCATTTTCTGCCTGGAAATCCCTGGCTCAACGAGCTATACGGATAACGGAGTTAAGCTTCTTTCGCAAATGCCTAATTTGCGAAACTTGAACATCGGCAATAATGCCAACCTGACTGAAAAGTCTCTGACGTATCTCGCACAATCGAAAACGCTTTCGTCGATTGATTTGACAATGATTCCGTTGAAGAATCTGGGAATTTTAACCAACCCTAAGCTTTATCAAATCAATGCAAATGGAACCAAGGTAGATGACGACAACGTCATCAAACTCTCCAAATTGAAGACTCTGCGCTCACTTTGCCTGAGCAATACTAAGATCACTGACGCGTGTATTCCTGCTATTTGCAGAATGAAAAGTCTCACCTCACTGCAAGTTAAAGGATGTCGAAATCTCTCTGATACTTCGATTCTGAAACTACAGAATGTATTCGGAAAGCGCTTAGTTGAGTGGCGCTAACCTGACGATCCTGGTTGAACATGCAGTTGCCACCAAATGAGATGCACGCAAAAAGAGGTTGCAGCATCAGCAACCTCTTCTTCAATTATTACTTTGCCTGGTTCGCTAATCCTGGCGAGGGCTCCACTGGTTGCCATCATCTTGGTCGAATTGAATGTCTTTCGACTGTGGTGACTTATTGTTGGTGCTTCCCCCTGGGCTGCCTGGGTTCGTGGCGCCCCCTCCGACGCCTGGAAGAGCCCAGGTGCCGAAATTATCCAGGTCGATGACAGGCGGTTTGCCGACAAGCTTACGAGTTCCAAGCAAATCGATTTCGCGCTGAATGTCTGCCCTCGAGCGTTCTGGCTCCAAAATCGCAGCGATGTCGGCAAAGTAAAGTGTTTCTTTCTCAACCAACGCTTTTGCTAATTTGTCCAGTTGCAAACGTTTGGCTTTGATCAACTTCAAGACATTTTCCATGCAACCGTCGACCAATTGCTTGATTTCCATCTCGATGTCGCGATTGGTTTCCGAAGATGCCTCTCGCTGAGTCCAATCACCTTTGTATTCAAAGGCGGTCGTGGTGTTGAACTTGAATGAACCCATGCCCCAGTGCCTGATCATTTGGTTGGCGATGTGTCCGACTGAGTTCAGATCTGAAGAAACGCCCGAAGTTGTAGTGTCCATGTAGATCTGTTCGGCGGCCATTCCACCAAGCGACACTTCAATGTCCACGACGTATTCATGCTTGTTCTGCTGCACGTAATCTTCTTTCTCAACCGGCCACATGTAACCAAGGGCGCCACCACGTGGGACAACAGTGACAACCTGGATACGGTCGCGTCGATTGCGGTAATAGCAAACCATCGTGTGACCAGCTTCGTGATAAGCGGTAGCCATCAGCTCCTCGACAAGGATGTGTCGACTGTACTGCATGCCGAAACGCACTCTTTGAACCGCGTGGAACAGATCTTCTTGCGAGATTTGCATGTTTCCATCGCGAATTGCAATCAGCCCAGCTTCGTTGACGATGTTGGCAAGTTCGGCTCCAGCACTGAACACAGTCATGCGTGCGATGTCTAGCGTGTTTACCAATGGATCAACCTTTGTCTTCTTCAAATAGCTCTGCAGAATCGCATCGCGACCTTCAAGATTGGGCAGCGGCACATCGATGCGACGGTCGAATCGACCTGGTCGCAGGAGTGCTGAATCAAGCAGACCTGGATGGTTAGTGGCGCCAATGGTGAGCACTTTGTGCTTTCCGAATCCGTCCATCTCGACTAACAATTGATTCAATGTCTTGTTGTGATCTTGGATGGCACCACCGCCGCGTTCTTCGGTGCGCTTGGCTCCGATCGCGTCGATCTCATCGATGAATACGATACAGGGCTTGCCTCCGCGCCGAGCTTGTTCGTAAACTGCGCGCACTCTAACTGCGGTTTCTCCAGCCCACATCGACTGGAAGTCGCTGCCGGAAAGAGAATAGAACGGCACGCCGGCTTCGTTGGCAATTGCCTTTGCAAGCATAGTTTTTCCAGTACCGGGTCTGCCGACTAGCAGCACTCCCTTCGGCGCTTTCAGTCCTGAAGCCAGG
>JBBQFO010000053.1:0-25433 GCA_038322035.1 Candidatus Obscuribacterales bacterium | reverse complement strand
TCGAGATCTTTTACAACAAACGGAGGCTTCATTCAGTGTTGGATTACCTCACACCGTGGGAAAAAGGCCAAAAAGGTAGAGAAGTGGCCTAAAGCGGGTTCGCTCCAGACCACTGTCTACTAAATGGGGGGAAGGTCAAGCCGCTGTTCCTCTGGCATTTTTGCATAAGTAGCGTGTCTTCAAAAAGAGACTGCTTCCCTTGATCAGAATTGCCAGATTTCAACTACAACATTTAGTATCAATTCAGCAAGTGAAAGGTGCCAGAATTTCGCGCGTTGAACGCGGAAAACTGTCACCCTCACTCGGTCCGTTGTCCTGCGATGAGCAGGCGGAACATATCACTGTACGACTTCGAGGCCACCTGGCAGAGTGTCAGCTTCTCGCCGGAAAGCACACCAGACTTCGAGAGTTGGTCAACAGCTGCGCTGAAACCAGAAAGCACGGCGGCTTCCTTCTGCTCGCGAGTAAGCGTGAATTCGAGTGAGCCTCCGAGATGAGCTACCTTGGGTGCGATGAAGATCTCTCCTGCACGCGTGTTTGCGTTCAGTTTCTGAGAGATGCGCCCGGAGATCAGGCGTCCGACAGCAAACAATGCGCGCCGCTGACGAGTCATGCCACCGGAGACGTCGCAAGCGACAATCTTGTGGGCAGGAGCCATGAAGTGACGCTTTGCGATTCCAGTCGGGCAGTCGCCCCAGTCGCTGAGCGCACCATCGAACAGATGACGTCCGAGGAACTCAATCGACTCCAGAATGCCAGGCACGGCACAACTTGCTCGGATAGCCAGTCCCAGGGGGGCAGGCTTGTCGCTAATGCGTGTGGTGCGTCCGTTGTGGACTTGGAACACGCCCTGCGCTGTGAACAATATTTGGTATTTGCCGCTGACTGCCATCGTCCAGAAGTTCTCCGGCCAGTCGGGAACATGCTGATCGATGATTGCTCCAAGTCCGTCCGACTTCATGATGCCTTCGCGGATGGCGCGACGCTCAAGGGTTTTGGGACGGCGGGGCAAGTGGCTGCGAATCATGTCGTAGAGGGTACCGGTCTTGCTGAAGAGAGTGGCGAAGTCGTAGCCAATAACTTCTTCAACGAGCTGTGGGGCTGACATTCCGCCGGCGTATAGCGCACTGATGATCGAGCCACCACTGACGCCGCCGATAGAGTTCCACTTCTTCACACCAGCAGTATCGCAAGCGAGAATCGCTCCGGCGCCGGTGAGAAACGCACGAGTGCCTCCGCTGCCACACACAAGGTGCAGATTGGAGAGATTCGCCGTATTGATGTCTTGTGATGCATTCATGATGACGAGCTCCTTCCAATCTAGAGTTGCTGTAGGAATATATGACCGGGTTGGTGCGGATGCATGGAAATAGCTCTCTACGTGACACCGAATTTGGTATCAAGGGGTGAGAGGTTGTTTGCGGAGAAGTGTGGTTGCGGGTTGAGAAAGACTTGTTGAGAAAGATTGCGGAATAGATACGCTCAACCTAGTCCATTGCGCATATATCCCCCAAGCTCCAAACACCCTATTTACGGGCTTTGCGGGTATTTAGGGCATTGTTACTCTTGGCCAAGTTTGTGCAAATATTAAGCAAACCCTTGACTACCAGGCTCAACCCCAACGGGTGGCGCATTGGTTGACACGGGTGCCAATCTGTCCGAACGGACACGAAACGTCCCAGCAAGAGCCGTCCAGCCGCAAAAGAAAAGGTCGCAACAGATCGCACCGCTGCAACACGAAAGGAATTTACCAGATTTTGCGGGGCCTGCAGGCTTACGACCGTGTGAGACCCTCACAGCTTTCAGCTGTACGTTTTAACTATAGAATTTAGTAACAATCTGGAGAAGAAAAGGCAACGGGGATGACCCCGCCGCGCTCTTCTTCCGGCCATTGACGTGACCTTAAGCAAGAGCGCGGTCGGTGCCGAGCATATGCAGTCGAACAAGCATTCAAAGGCAGTCCTCCAAGTTGACTGTAAGTACGAATCCGGGATCCGGGTTGCATACAAACAGCTTGGATTAGCCCTTGCGCTCCTTCTTCACCACCTTCGCCTTGGGGTGCTTGTCTGCGATCAGACCAGCCATCTCAGCGGTGGTGCGGATGGTGACCGAGACCATGAAAGGCGCCTCGGACATCTGCAGGAACTGGTTCACGATCGTCAACTCGTAAACCTTGGTCAGGTCGTGCTGCAGAGTGATGGCATCGCGACCGAGGCTCTTCGCCGAGTCACTCACCAACGTCACTGCATACATCTCCATTTCTTCGCCTTCCTCGTGCGACCTGACGGCGGAGTGCAGCCGACGCTGAAACGAAGCCGCATCGCCCTTGCTGTGGTTCTCACCACGCGCAGCCATACGGTCCACCTCAGCGACATCGCCCTCGCCCTTCAAGTTGCCGTAGTCCAGCTTCTTGGAGCCTTCCGTGTGGAAGACCACGACCTTGTCGCCGCACTCGACCTGACCGTTGTCCATCAGGCGGTCAAGCGGCTGAACCAGGTGCTTCTCGATCACACGCTTCAGCTCAGCGACGCTTCCGCCGTCAGCCATCGCAGTGTCGAGAACGAACGTCTTCGCCGAAGTCTCGACGTCGAGTTCGAACGCCTCGCCGGGTGCCAGTTGTGCTTGCATGCGGGCATGGAGCATCCCCAGCTCGGTGTCGACGATGCCGAGCAGGTCTTCGCGCGTGTGCTGCTTGAACACCACGACGGCGTCCAGGCGGTTGCGGAACTCCTTCTTGTAGAGCTGCTTCATCGCCTTGGTGACGACGCCCTCGATCTCTTCCGGAGTCGCCTTGTGAGCGCGGCTGATGAAGCCGATGCCGCCATCTTCCATGCGTTCCACTTCGTCCATGCCCAAGTTCATGGTCAGGATGAAGATGGTGTTGCTGAAGTCGACCTTCTCGCTGTCGCCGAGGATGGCGTAGCCGTTGTCGAAGACGCCCATCCAGAACTTGTAGAAGTCGTAGTGAGCCTTCTCGAACTCGTTGATGATGACGACGTTGACGTCACTCTTCGAGCCCAGACGCACACGAGCCAGGTTGTGGTTGCTGATGCGCGAGCGCGGGTCGGTGTCTTCCGGCTTGAGCTCCGCCTTCTCCTTGGCCGACAGACCGCCGACGTAGGTGGGAGGCGCGCCCTTGAGGTCGAGCACCTGGTGCTTCTCGATGTAGTCCGCACCCTCGAGCACGGTTACGGCATCGGCATCACCGTGGATGTGCTCCGCGATCACCTTGCCGGTGTAGGACTTGCCGGTACGCGAAGGTCCGATGGCGACGCAGACCGCGATGGGCTGCTTCTTGTTGCGGATCTTGCTGTTGGCACGCTCGAAAACCATCTGCGCCATTTCGGTGGCGTTCGGCTGACCGATGACACGGCTGCCGAAGAACTTCATGAACGCTTTGGTGCGCGGACTGACCTGCTCGGTGTCGAGAAGAATCATCTGCGGCTTGTTGTTTTTCTTGGTTGTAGTAGACATAACAGACTCCTTTTTGCCGGTTTGATCCGGCGGTTTAAAGTCAGCGAACGCAGGGCGTCGCCTAGGCCGTTTTGGCCAACGTGAGACAAAGAAGACACCGTGCAACAGGCACAGTGACTTCGAGAATCGGCGACACCCAGTCGCCTGATAGGACTTTGGCTTAGCGGGCGGCGATCGAACGTTTCAGCATTTCCTGGTAGGAAAGCTGTTCGAACGCACGCTCTTCACCAAGTAGACTGGCTGCCAGGGTGGCGATTTGCTGCCTTGCGGCTTGCACATCGCCGTCGACGGGTACCAGGAGCTCGATTTCCATGTAGTGACCGGAGTATTCTCCCAGTCCTTCCGCGGTATCGAGCGTAACAACGATCTTGTGATGTTCATCCTCGGCAAGGCGACTGTAAAGGTCACGGTCCTTGCTGAAAGAGAGAAGCGGTCCACCCACAAGCCGTTCGCCGAGTTCCAGCAAACAACCTGCAGCCAGTTCGCTCGTCTCCTTTTCCGTTTCTTCCCGTTCACGCTCGCCATTGACCACAACCCACTTTTTGCGAGTCAGAATGGTCTTGGTGATGTCGTTCATGGTTTCAACGCGGAGACGCATCATGTCGCCATCAGTCAGCACGGGCAGGAAAGTGTCCGTCATGAACACCTGACCGGTCAACTGAAAGCCTTGAGAGAGAAGACGGGCAGAGAGAGCGCGGAATTCGTCATCGGAAATTTTGAACTTGCGTTCGACCTCCAGATGCGACTTCTTGCAATCTCGACAGCTGCTACCGAAAACTCGCCTCAAGATTTTGGGGAGCTGGCGGAAAGCAGTACGAAAAACGAGGCTAACACGCCTTTTGGTCATTGACTTGCTCCTTTCTGAGACGAGTGAATTGTCGTTAAGGACCACCGTCTGTTCAAGATTACGTTAGCTAGCCCAATGCAGCAATCATACGGACGTGAATCGACTTCCCTTGGGAGAGAGGTGACGGCGTATGGATGGGGATGAGGGGAGAGTGCTGCCTGGTTTAGTTACGGAATCTCGGATTGAGTTGTTTGAAGTGAATGTCTAAAACATACATAGTTACACTTGAGAAGCCAACACAGCTCTAGTCAGTACTTGAAATGAAGAGTTTCTCTTGATCACTAGTCTTAGATACATAACGTTAGCGCCTGTGAATCCGCTCAGCTGCACATTTCGGCATATTTTTTTGGGGTAGCCGGTGGGCAGTGGGGCATACGCTTTAGAACCCCACGAGGCTGGGATTAGCAGAATCATAAATAGCGGCGTTAGCGCCATGCTGCCGACGCCTATTACATTTCGAACTGGATGTCAATATCGCTAAGACCCGCGAGTTGTTGCGACTTTCAGCGTCATCGACCTCGTAGAGCAAGAGCCCGTGGCATCAGGCAACCACTCGCGCAGCTCGCCTTACCTTTCTCCACAGCCCGTTTCTTTCAATTTTTGGGAAATTCTGCCAACTTACCCAGATTTGCACAGTCGCTCGATGCGAATAGAGCATTCGGCTGCGCTTTCCAACCAATATTATCAGCGTCTAATGCTACCCCGTAGTCAAGCACATCATTTCCCCTTACTGACATCAAATGTACTGCCAAGTGGGTTTTTCACCGTTTGGCGATAAATGTCAGTAGGGCAAGGAATAAATACACGAGTCCCAACTAAAACTTCCTCCGCTAGGTGATGGCCTGATGCACTCAACCCTTCCTTCCGCTCTTCAAGAACTAAGCGGCACCAGGCAATACCTCAGTGATTGCATGAGTGGGCTTTACGAGTCCGTTGACAGCCAGGCAGAAACAGCAGGAAGAGTGCCTGAGCTAGCCGGCTTCACACAGATGCAGCAGTCACGTCGCATGATGCAACGCCCCTTCTCGATTCAGGGAGTCGAACTGGCTGACGGTAAGCGCTTCTTCGTAAATTTAGGTAGTCAGGCTGAGACCTGCGCCAGACCAATGATGTTCAACGATGGAATGTTCAAACCTGTAACCAACACACAACCAACAAGTGAGGATCTGAAAATGGCGCTGGCGAGTAACACCACCCCGTTCGCTTGGGATTTCCGCGCAAACACCGTTGATGCATTGAGCCTGGAACGCAACGACTGGCCGGCGCTCGACGAAGCTGAATACAGACGACCAGCGGGGCCGCAGCCAGCCAAAGTCTGGAGCAAAGAGCCAAGCCTTTCACGCATTCCTGCCCTGACGATAAAAGCCAAAAAGGCCGCCGCCGATGCAGAGTTGCTGCGCGAGTTGTTACACGAAGCGATGGATCGCGAATCACAACGAATTACACTGCGCACTCAAGCCTTCAAACCAGAATTGAACGAGCGGGAAGAGTTCAGCGAAAGGCTCACCTTAGTCGAATCAGCTCAAAGGTTGCTCGTCAGAATCAAAACTCAATTGACTAGCCAGCTAACCAAGAATTGGGTTCGCGCCTAAGGCGTTCTGGTTCATGGTCACCAAAACCATAAAGAAGACGGAGAATAATCTCCCTCTCGCATCCAAGCCTCACGGTTGCAAAGAAGCAGGACCAGTCAGCCGATTCGCGCTAAACTCATTCGTCTTATAGCGCTACAACTTATTTTTGTTGGAGGAAAGTCATGCTCAAATCAGAAGCAGAACGCGTTGTTCGACGCGCTCTTGAAGAATCCGGTGCACAATTTACTGAAGAACAAATTGACGCCTTGAGCTTGCTGGTCAGCAGAATTGCCATTACAACCGTTGAAGAAGCGCTGTCACAGTGGCGCCCTAGTGGTGGTGGCGGCGGCGGACACCGATAGTCTCGACACAGCGCAAACAATCTTCGGAATACGCCAGGCAGTGCGCTGCATCGGCTATTCTCGGATGACCACTAAATGACCTACCTTTGAGGATTCATATCAATGTCAAATCCCTCCGTGTTAGATCAGGCAAAAAACCTTCAGAACGAAATCGTTGAGTTGCGCCGACATCTGCACTCAGAGCCAGAACTGAGCTTCCATGAAACCAAAACCGCTGAACTGTCAGCGAACAAGTTGGATGGACTTGGCTACAAGATTAAGCGCGGAGTTGGAAAAACCGGAGTGATCGCAGACATCGGCAAAGGCACTATGGTTGCCATTCGCGCTGATATGGATGGATTGCCAATTGACGAAGCGAATCAAAAAGGATACGCCTCGAAAAATAAGGGCGTAATGCATGCGTGTGGTCATGACGCACACGTATCCTGCGGCCTAGCTGCCGCGAAGATACTGGCGAAAGAGAGTCCTGATCTGGGTGGAAGCATCCGCATGGTGATGCAACCAGCAGAAGAATTTGCCGATTCCGACGGCAAATCAGGCGCATATAGGATGCTGGAAGATGACGCGCTCAACGGCGTTGGGGCAATCATCGGTCTGCACATGGACGCCACTATCCCCGCCGGCAAAGTGGGCATTATCCCCGGTCCAGTCATGGCTGCGGCAGACGGCTTCACTATCACCATCATCGGTCGTGGCGGGCACGGCGCCTATCCAGAAACGACAGTGGATGCGGTAGTGGTGGCAGCGCAAGTGGTCGGCTGCATTCAGCAGATTGTTTCACGCCGCGTGTCAGCACTAGAACCAGCCATAGTAACAATCGGCTCGTTCCACAGCTCGAGTGTAAGAGGCAACATCATCTCTGAATCAGTCACCCTGGAAGGGACGTTCCGCACCTTCAACAAAGAAGTGCGCAAGCTCATCATAGAAGAGCTGGAACGCGCTTGCTCTATAGCTCGCGTCCTCGGAGGGGACTACAAAATCGAGTACGAATTGGGTTACCCAACTACAGTAAACGATCCAGAAATTACCGCAGTTATGCGACAAGCAGCTATCGATTTGCTCGGCGCAGAAAACGTGCTGACGATCAAGCCCCGCACCTGGAGCGAAGACTTCTCAATGTTTGCAGAAGTTGTACCGGGCGCATTCATGTTTCTCGGCGGTGAAATCGAAGGAGACCGTCGCAGTCACCATAGCGATACCTTCGACATCGATGACTCGCAATTGTGGATGGGAACCGCAGTGTTAGCCGAAACAGCGAAGCGATTAATCAAACATTTGGAGACCAAGAAGTGAAAAAAGATCCAATAGATCTAGCAAAACGGATCGACGAACTGTTCGACGCCAAGTCGACTCCAGCCGAAGCAACGATGCTTATCGACATGGTTATGGAAGGACTAGATCAAGGAACGATTAAAGTTGTAGAGAAAATCGACGGCAAATGGGAAACAAACGCCTGGGTGAAGAAAGCGATTCTGCTCTACTTCCGCATGTCACCTGTGAAAAAGATGGACGAAGGGCACTTCTTCGATAAGATTCCATTGAAGACATTTTCGGCTGAGTTTAACCGCATCGTGCCTTACTCTTCGGTACGTCGAGGCGCTTACATCGGACCCAAAGTCGTGATCATGGCACCAAGTTTCGTCAACATCGGTGCATATGTAGACGAAGGCTCGATGGTAGATTCACTGGTGCTCGTGGGCTCTTGTGCGAGAATCGGCAAAAACGTCCACATGGGTGCAGGCACCATTATTGGTGGCGTCCTGGAACCACCAAACAGCACCCCAGTGATAGTGGAAGACAACGCTTTCATCGGCGGAAGCTGCGGGATCTATGAGGGTTGCATCGTTGAAGCCAACGCCGTCATCGGCGCAGGCACCGTGATCACCGCCAGAACTCCGATTGTGGACATCAACACAGGCGAAGAATTTTATGGAAGAGTGCCTGAGAATGCGGTTGTCGTGCCAGGCGGACGTCCGAAAAAATACGGCGACCGCGAATACATCCTGCAAACTCCATTGATTATCAAAAGAAGGGATCCAGCAGTGAGCGCCAAGTTGGCTCTCGAAGATTCTCTCCGACAATTCAATTCCTGAGCATCGAGAGCCTGGAAACAGCGGCTGCTCAACCCGTCGCTCGATTGCATTCCATACACACACAGTTACTTCCATTGAACTGGAGCAAAAATAGGTGCTATAACAGCCACCCGGCCCCCTCAAGACACTTGGCATTATGGCAGAAGATAACAGCACAAACTATTTCGGCTTAGCAGAGGAGTTTTCCAACAAAGACAACTCGAAAGTGGTGATCGTACCTGTGCCTTACGAGGCAACAGTCAGCTACGGGAAGGGGACCAGTAAGGGTCCTGCAGCAGTGCTCCACGCCAGCCAACAAGTCGAACTATTCGACGACGAATTGTGGGTAGAACCGCATAAAATCGGGATCTACACCCACGAAGCCGTGAACATGGAACCGGTTATAGGCGAAGAGACTCCGACAGCCTTTCAACCGTTGTATGACGCAGTTTCGCCAATCATAGAAAGCAGCAAGTTTCCCATCTGCATCGGGGGCGAACACTCGCTCTCTCTGGGCGCTATCAAAGCTTGTGCCAAACGCTATCCAGACCTGTCCATTTTGCAAATCGACGCGCACGGCGACTTGCGCAAGTCGTATGATGGCAATCCTTACAGTCACGCATCAGTTGCCTATCACATCTATAAAGCGCTGCCACAGCCACTGATCACCCAAGTCGGCATCAGAAATATCAGCCAGGAAGAAGTCACTTGGCTCGAAGAAGATAAGCCAAACATCAACATCTTCTGGGCGCGGCATCAAGATCGTTGGAATTTCCACGAAATCATTCACACCTTGTCCGACAATGTTTATCTGACAATCGACGTAGACGGGCTTGATTCCTCGGTTATGCCATCGACTGGAACACCAGAACCAGGCGGCATGAGCTGGTATCACTTGATCGAGTTGGTCAAGGTCTTGTGCATTCGCAAAAACGTAGTCGGCGCGGACATAGTGGAACTGTCTCCAATTCCGAATCTTCATGCTCCGGACTTCCTGGTGGCCAAATTGCTGTACAAGCTGATCGGCTATCGCTACGCGCTTGAACTGGGCGTCACGAAGAAGTATCTATAGCTGAAAAACCGAGGAAATGTCTTTAGCTGAGCGATCAATTATTCAACGCGGGTTCCGTTCCCGTTAGCTCTTTGACGAAGCGTAGAAGCGCCTTGTCAGAGCCTTTTGCGCCCATCAGAGAAATTCCCAGCTTCATTCTTCCAATTGAAATTGGAATAGTAACTTGCGGGAATCCGTAGCACGAAGCGAGAGTCGTAATGACAATATTTCGATTGCGATTGTCTTGCAGTTCTGCTTCACTGGCTGATTTGAGCGGTGGGAAGCCCCACGTCGTCGGCAAGCAAATGAACGAATTGCTATCAACGACTTCATCACTACGATTGAGCAAATCCGCACGAGCAGCGGACCCACGCTGAAAGGCGTCGTCACTAATATCCCGACAAGAATAAATTCGTTGACGAATGCTTGTAGCGAGATTCGGCTTCACTGTTTCAAGCCACTCTTGGTGAGCAGACCAGGCTTCTCGCGCCCTCACGATACTAAAAACGTCGTAGACATCACGCGCGTGTTTGTAGAAATCCTGTTCTTTCACAGTACTGAATCTCTTCTTCAATGCCCCGACAAACGCCATCATATACGGTGCTATCAGGGGATCCAAAACCGACGCAAATCGCTCTGGAATAATCAGATTTGTCGGTGTAGCATCCGCCGCGAGATAGCTTTGATCCTGACGAAGCAAAACATCGGAAGCGATTTCCAGCAAATCTGAAGACCCGGCGAACACGCCCACGGTGTCGAAGGATGCTCCTAATGGGCAAACTCCTTCTATCGAAATGTAGTCGTGCGAAGGGCGAAAACCAAATATTCCGCAGTAACTTGCAGGCACGCGCACTGAACCAGCAGTATCGGTTCCAAGGGCAAAGTCAACTTCTCCTCGTGATACGAGCGACGCGGATCCACTCGAAGATCCGCCCGGAATGCGGTCTGGCGCCTGGGCATTGATCGGTGTTCCGTAATGAACATTGATTCCGTCCAAACTGCATGCCAATTCGTCCGCACATGCATTGAACTTTAGATGCGCTCCGGCATCCAACAATTGCTGGACAGACGGAGCATTTTTTACAGCGGGAGAATGTGTGCGCTTCCAATCCGGCGTGCCAAAACTGCAGGTACGACCTTCGAGATCGAACATATCTTTGACAGCAAATTTCAGGCCGCTGAGCGGACCGGCTGTAGTTGGCCAAATATCGAGCCGATCGATGATTCCGTCAAAACTTTCCAAATCAAATCATCCAGAGTAAAGAACCGTTATACCAGCTAATGCATCCAATGAACTTGCCTAACGAGTTGCCAGCTTGTAGTCACACAAGAAACGAGACCGATTTCTCGGTCTCGTTATAGAAAGCAGATTGCTAGCCGCTAAATGGCAAAATTTTCGGTTTTTATTGTTTCGATAATCGTACCTCTGGTTTAGCAGTAACTCTCACGTTGTTGATTTAGAATCGACCTGTCACCCCTGTCAGGTCAGGAACATGGTGGACTTGGTTTTTTGTGGCACTCGTTAAGAAGACTAGCAACACCCCTTTGCCTTGAATTCTTTCGTTTGCGCCTCACCTCATCCTGTTCACGTACGCTTATATCCTTGACAACAAACTTCTGGACATGATTCCACATTAACGATTGCTCATATTTAAAAAACATGTCAAAAACACAATCAGACTTTATGAACCTAGCTTTGGAACAAGCAAACCTGAGCGGAGAGGACGTGCCTGTGGGTTGCGTTATTGTGGTCGATTCCGAAATCATCAGCGCTGGGCATAATGAACGAGAGTCTACGGGCGACCCTACCGCGCACGCTGAAATTGTCGCAATCAGGGCAGCGGCAAAAAAACTCGGCACCTGGCGGCTCGCGGGCGCCACGCTGTACACCACTCTGGAGCCATGCCCAATGTGCGCCGAAGCGATCATCCAATCTCGTCTGTCCAAAGTGATTTTTGGGGCTTACGACAACGTTTCGGGTGCTCTGGGTTCCAAATTCAATCTGTTCTGCGCAGGTCGCATTTATCCCATCCCAGAAGTCCTCGGCGGCGTCGAAGAAGCATCGTGTCGCAAAATTCTCGTCGATTATTTTGCCAATAGAACACATCGATGAAAGTTCTTCGGCCCACTCCTCTCTTACTTTCATGCTTACTGGCGCTTACGCCTGTGTTGGCAAAGCCTGCCACACCGTCGACAGCGCCAAATTCAGCCAAGTCGAACGCCACCGCATATGGTGCATCAAAGAGAACATCCCGATTCGAACAGGCAGTTGAACAACTGCAGAACTATCATCCAGACCAGGCAATAATCAGTTTTTCCAGAGCACTCTTAGCCTCCAAATCAGCATCGAAAAATTTCAAAGCAACCGTCTTTTTGATGATCGGGCGAGCATTTCAAGCTGACGAAAACGATTTAGCCGCAGTTCAAGCAATGACAATTGCCCACGAACTTGCTCCAAATGATCAAACTATTACGGCTTACCTAGCCGATGGCTTGGTGCGCTCTGGGCAAAGAGATAAAGCCGCAAAGTACTTCAATTGGCTGAGAGAACAGAAAGAGAAGTCTCTTGCCACTTTGGAGATTCTCGCTCTCGAAGCAGTACGCACTTCGGAATCCGAGAAAGCGAAAGAATATTTGACGACTGCGCTCAAAATGCCAGGCGGGAAGAAAGACACTCACTTACTGCTGCTTTATGCGCGACTGCTAGCCAAAATGGGGTTGAGCACTCAGTCCGGCGCGATGTTCAAACAGGCCGCGGATGCAAGCTCAAACGCGTATTTGAAAAATATGGCAGAGGCCACGGTGCAACGCCTTGCTGGAAACACAAAAAAACAAATCGAATTTTTAAAAGCTGCTGGAGAAATTCTGCCGAACGAGCCAAACTGGCATGTGGAGCTGGGGGAGTGCTATACAAACGAGGGCAACAACAGCGCTGCACTCGATCAATTCAATCTAGCAATGTCTGGACGCCACTCATCGAGGGCGTTTCTACGCACTGCAATTTTCACGCGCGGCGAAAAGCGGTACCAGGATGCGCTCAATGCGGCCTCCTATGTGAGCAAGCTGAAACCCTGGGCCTTTGAACCTTTTCAATCCAAAGGCGCAACCTATCTGATTATGAAAGACTATAAAAACGCCGAAATTGAACTTGTAAAAGCAAATTCAGCGGATAAATATGTCGAGTCTGTATACACGGATCTGGCGCGCTGTTTCATCGAGCAATCTCAATTCGACAAAGCAAGAGAAACCTACAAGCGAGCACTAGTGAACTGCCCCGGATCGCTGCTTGTACTGAAACGACTAGGAAATTTAGAAGCAAAGCAAGGAAACGAGGCTGCCGCCCGTCAGTGCTACGAAAAAATCGTAACGCTGGTGCCGAATTCAGTAGACGTCAATGTTCTCGTCAAAAGCGAGTTAGCGACCGCGCATGCGAAACTCGGTTCTTACTTCTATAAAGACCAAAAGTTCGACCAGGCTTTGGAATCGGCTAAGATGTTCAACAAACTCAAGTTTGTGCCGCCGCTGCCACCATTGTTGACACTAATCCATCTTCGACCGGGACACTTGGAGCACCCTACGACGGCAGCTGAAAAAGAGTACGACAACCACATCATGCTCGCGGATATGCTGAGAGAGGGCGGGCGGCTGGATGACTGCATCGCTGAGTATCATAAGGCGGAAGCACTGAATTCAGACGACATCGACCTGCACAGCTACCTGCTCAACGTTCTGGACGAAAAGGGCGATCTGCTGGAATCGGCAAAAGAAGACGTAATACTTTCGAGCAAATTGGTGAACAGAGTACCTGCCGAAATCAAGAAATTCACCGACCAAAAACCAGCCCAGACAAAGAACGAAACGCAGACCCCAACAGACGCTCAATCTTCCGTCGTTCCGCAGTGAACTTTGGCGAAAGTTAGCACTAAGTCGCGACATCTTTTGCTCGCAGGCTTGCGCTAACGTTTAAACATTACTTTATATTCTCTGCGCGGTAGCGTATAGCGGAGCTTCCAGCTGGATAGGCTACCCCATAAATACGCCGATAATAGCACCAGTGGCGATAGACGGGCACCGGTATCAAGACGCCCAATGACAACCTAGCGCGGCGCCGGAATATTTACGTGCTTGCTGCACTTCTTGTCGCGGAGTTAGGGTAAAAGTCCATTTTTCAAATACAACACACAAGAGCCAATCAAGAACTAAAGCCTTCCTTCGCTAACAACACCTATTTCTCGCCTACACAGGTGCGTAAAAGGTCGTCTCGAATTTTGGTCAGATTCTGCAACACATCTCGAACAGTTCCTAGACGGAATAAGCCGTCTTCCCTCTGTTCGGGCAGCGCGATAAGCATTACGGGCTTTCGTGTTGTCTATAACATCCCGTTCAGGAGGTGCGCCATGAAAGTGCTCCTTATCGAAGACAGTTCCGCATTTGCCATTCCCATTCAACAGGAGCTGGCAGCTCGCGGTCATGATTCCACTTGGATTGTCGGCGCTCAGCGACTCGAAAACGGTCGTATCGTCGGCATCCGTCCCAATCCGTCGGCAGATCCCATGGGAGATGCTTTTGACGGTGACGATTCACGCCTCATCGACATCAATCCGACCGAATTCGACATCGCCCTCAGCGATGGCGGTTTGTGCGGACCAGTCAATGATGGCTATCAATTCGTCAAGTTCCTCACCGCTCTAAACGTTCCCTGCATTGCCATCACTGGTGGTGGCGCTGGAAACGGTCGTCTGGTCGAAGCGGGTGCTGTTGATGGACTGCAGAAAGAATTTGTCGTGCTCGCTCTGCGGACCGGCAAGCTCAATCTCTACCAATCAGTCCGGTCGTTGGCGACATCGCTGACGCTCAAAAACTTCTGCGACGGTCTCCGCCAGCAGATCCTCAACAAAACCTCCGGCGGCAAAAAGATTCTGCTGGGTTACCCCATATTCGACAGGTGCGCATGAGCAAGATGATCAACGAGCGAATTGCAATCGTTAGGACTACGAAAAATCTGGCGGCATGGGAATAAAAACGCACTTAGCGTTTCCCATGCTGACCGGATTTTTTGGTGCTTTTGCTTACGCAAACATATAGTATACAACGGAGTGATCCGTTACCCGCGCTAGCTTCAAGATGGCTCAGGTAGCTAATTTAAGCATGTCTTAATTAGCAACAGTCGCTATGGATAGCCCTATATACACCTGCTAACAAGACTAAACAAACTCTGCAGACCGAGTCTTTGCAACACTTTCCGGAATGGGTAGTTTTATGGCGACGTGGGGTGTAAGCCAGTCTAATACGTGCTGTATATACTTCCACGCCAGACACATTCGGGGTTGGCAAGTGTGAGCGCGGGCGTGGAATCTCTTAGATTAACGTATTCGTTCTTCATTTCATTCTTCAGGCCCCTTCAAACAAAACTTCGGTTATCTGTGCTTATCTCAGCCCCACCCTGATCTTTTCGGAGATTAGTGTTGAGCTGGGGTGATTACAGGTTGTTTTAGAGTGGGACTGGACCTGAATGATAGCGAATCTGACTGTTTAGCTACGTGTCACATAATGTGCCGCGCTAGCTTGATTCTCGTAGTTGTCTTTCCACCCGGATCGACCTTAAAGGAGAAACTGTAATGGATACGCCACAAATTTTCCAACGGCGCTTGCAAGCATTCTTGCGACGGTACGACTTGCTTGCCAAAGCGGTCGGGCCGTTGAAGGCGCCACAACCTAACGAGATCTCGCGAGAAGTCGCTGGTCTCCTGCTTCTCAGCGCCAAACAGTGCTGCATCGCCGCCTCCATCATCGACACTGCCGAGAACGTCGCCATCACGGGCCCGGCTCCTGTCGTTCGTGTGCGGCAACTTGCCCATGCTCACACCACCAATCGTCGCGGCAACCTGGTGGTTGTTCATGGCACCGGCAAGGACACATTCCCGTTCCCTGACGTCAACTCGCTCGTGCTCAACGCTCTGACTCGCCTGTCGGGCGGTGGTGAAGACAAGCGCGCTGGCAAGGGCGACCATGACGACCTGCTCAACTCCACCCCGACCGAGCGCATCACCTACGTCGTCGGCGCCATGGAGCTGGATTCGATAGTTCGTGTGCCTGCCGATGAAGGCATCGACTCGACCAACCAACCCGGCAAGACCCCCAGTCGGGACTTGCTGAACGGCCACACGACGCAGCCGCAGGTCTGCTTCTTGCGTGACGCTGAGCGTCTCGTCGAGCAGATTCCCACCCGCGACGGCATGTACGTTCTCGAGTTCGAAGTCGGACCCGAAGACTTCCTGCCTGACGTGCTGCTCGAACGCGCCAGCGGATTCCTTGACCGGGCCGAGGAGATTCTCAGCGCCGCCGAGGCTCTCTGGCCCAATTCGCAACCCCCTGTCGACTCCGCTGTCGCGTTGCCGAAGGAAGAGCAGCGCTACACAACCAGCGCTTCTTGAACGATTTCTCTTTAGCAGACTCGTGCGTCTGCTCTGGTTCAGCTTGAGTAACGGGTGGCGTGTGTCCACCCGTTTTACAACCCGGTCAGCAACGCTAGCTGACCAAACTTTCGTTGCAACACTGCAACAGCAAGAGGTTCAAACACAATGACTACTAACAATCGCAAGCGCTCATTGCGCAAATCCAGTGCTTCCCGACGGCTCGAACTAACCGTCTACCAGGACGGCCAGGCTGTCATCCGCGAAAGCCGCGAACTGCCTCTCGTCAAAGGCAAGAACTCCGTTCAGCTCGATGGGCTGCCCACGGCGTTCGTCGAGAACAGTCTCGTCGTCCTCGGCGCCCAGGGCCCAGGCGAGTTCAACATCGGCTCGTCCAGCTACGAACCCGCCAACATGAGCGGCTCCAGCATTCTGCAGAAGGCGATCGGCTCCAAGGTGACCCTGATCGAGCAGTCGCAGCAGGGTCCTGTGCGTTCCACTGGCATCCTCAAGTTCGTGCTCGGCAACCAGGTCGTGCTCGAGCAAGACGGCGCCATCGTCGTGGTGCCGCTGACGCCCAAATTCGAACTCGGTGACGGCATCCCCGATGGTCTCGCCAACACGCCGTCGCTTGTTTTCGAGCCGTCGGTCAGCGAAGCCGGCAAGTATCAGGTGCGCTTCCTCTACGAAGCCGACAACATCAACTGGGCGGCACGCTACAACGCCTTCTTCGACCAGAAGACCAACACACTGACCCGCTTCGAGTGCGTCGTCGACATCACCAACCAGAGCGGTCTGCAGATCGACGAAGGCGTCTTCAAGCTCTTCACCGGCACCAACTACGGTACCGGTCGGCGCAGTTTCCCCAAGGGCAGTATGCGCGCAGCAGCTGCTCCGATGGCGATGTCGGCGCGCGGCGGTGCAGGTCTCGAATCGGTGATGGCTGACGATGCGTCGGTCGAATCGGTCGGCGAACAGAAGCTCTTCGTGCTGCCCGACTCGCTGTCGATCGGCGCCACGGCGACGAAGAACTGCAACCTCTTCCTCGCCCAGGGCGTTCCCGTGCAGGTCGAGCTCTATCTGCCGGCCAACTATTACGGCTACAACGGACTCGTGGTCGGCGAAGACGACGGCACCAAGCTGCCTGTCTCCGTGCGCCTGCGGGTGAAGAACGACGACGCCAGCAACCTCGGCAAGGACATGCCCGCAGGTGAAGTGGCGTTCTTTGTCTTCGACAGCTCCGGCGCCGAACAGAAGGTCGACTCGGCCTCCGTCGACGCGCGCGCCAAGGGAGAGCCCTTCAAGCTCGAACTGCGCAAGCCAAGCTCGGACGTCAAGGCGACTCGTCGGCTCACCTTTGTGCATCAGGATCAGCCCGATCTCGAGCCCGAAGTCGAGGTCACGCCCGAAGGTGGTCTGCCCGACACCGATGACAGCGAAGGCGGTCCGCAGATCACGCTGATGATGCGTCCCGCCGTTGTCGCCCCGCCTGCGCCCGAGAAGAAGATCATCAAACCGCTGTTCCGCGAGGAAGAGCGCCAAGTGACGATCTTCAACTACAAGGGTGAAGACGTCGTGGTCCTGGTGAGCGAAACCTTCCCTGAGAAGGCCGAGTTCATCAAGCGCCCCGACTTCGCCGACTCCAACCACAGCGCCGGCACCATCCGCGTCACCGTTCCCGCGAACGGCAAGCAGAGCGTGTCGTACCGCATCAAGTACCGGATCAACTAACCGGTACGCGACCCAAGCAGGAGCACCATAGCCGGTGCTTCTGGTTGTGGTCGCAGGAGGGAGAACGGTGGTGGCTTAGGCCACCACCGTTTCTCTACTCTTTTCGTCATTTCAGGCACTTTTTGTTATTTCCAGGTACCTGAATTCTGAATAAAGCGTCGCCCTATAAACTTGACTTTGTCCTAATATTTCGATATTATTGGAAATATGAAAACAAACGATGCCGTAAGCGTCCTCGGGGCTCTAGCGCAAGAAACTCGATTGGAAATATTCAGGCTGCTAGTTCGGAAAGGATCCATTGGCATGGCCGCCGGCGATCTGAGCACTCACTTCGAGATGCCCCCTGCCACTATGTCATTTCATCTAAAAGAGCTAACCAATGCCGGTTTGATAGCGTCAAGACGTGAGAGCCGATCGATCATTTACGCGGCGAACTATGGGCATATGCAGCTGCTCATCGAATTTTTGCTTGAAAATTGCTGTGCCGACAATGGAGGTCAATGCTAATGAAACGCTTACATGTACACGTCGCGGTCGAGAGCCTTGCGGACTCTATAAAATTCTATTCTGTCTTGTTTGAAAGCAAACCTACGGTAGAAAAAGTGGACTATGCAAAATGGATGCTGGAAGATCCGCGCGTTAATTTTGCCATCTCGACCAGAGGTCGAGTGCCTGGTTTAGACCATTTGGGCATTCAGGCAGAAAACAAAGACGAACTAAATGAAATAACAGAGCGATTGAAACTAGCTGACGGTCCAGTTCTGGACGAAGGCGCTACGACATGCTGCTACGCCCAGGGAGAAAAGAGCTGGATAACAGATCCCCAAGGAATCGCATGGGAAGCCTTTTTGACGGTTGGACAGTCTACCACCTACGGAAAGGACAACGAGGTCTCGAGCGCGGATGTTCCTTTGCATAGCAAGAGTGCGTGCTGCGTTCCAAGTAACGAATCTGTACCCGTAGAGATCAAGCGCAAATCAGGTCAGTGAACATTGGCAACAAGCGAGTCGAAGTTCCTAGCTAATTGGTTTGGGTTTTGAGATTATTGACGTTCGTCGTTGTATTGGAGAGGTTTCCATGTCCACACTCGAAAGTTCGGCACCACCGCGCGGCATGCGCGATTTTCTTCCTGCCGATGTCGCCATTCGCGATTGGGCTACTGGAGTGATTCTCAAAACCTACGAGAGCTTCGGGTTTACGCGCATTGAAACTCCAGCGCTGGAAAACATCAACCTTCTGCGTCGCGGAGAAGGCGGTGAGAACCTGCAGTTGATTTTTGAAGTACTGAAACGCGGCGACAAGCTTGAGCGCGAACTTGCATCCGGTCAGCCCAAACGTGAAGGACTTGCCGACCTCGGTTTGCGCTTCGACCTAACCGTGCCGCTTGTGCGCTTCTATGCAGCGAATCAAAACACCCTTCCGAATCCACTGAAAGCCATTCAAATCGGCTCTGTATGGCGTGCAGAAAGCCCCCAAGCTGGACGTTTCCGTCAGTTCACGCAATGCGATATCGATATTTTTGGAATCAAAAACGAACTAGCAGAAATGGAACTGCTTCAAGCAACAGCAGAAGCATTGAGCGAACTTGGATTCAAACAATTTACTATCCGCATCAACGATCGCCGCATCCTGTCAGCATTGTCAGCGTACTGTGGATTTGACGCTGCGCGTGTCGACAACGTGTTCATCACGCTCGACAAACTGGACAAAATTGGCGACGACGGCGTTCGCAAGGAGTTGAGTAATGCCGGCCACGACCAGACTGCAATCGACAAACTGATGGATGTTGTGAACAACTTGCAGAAGACGAATGATTTTGCCGAAGCTCGAAATGCACTCCCGCAAGAACTCCAATCTAACGAAGCATTGGATCCACTCGCCAATGTGATCAAGGACATAACCAAGCAGGGAAGCGGACTATACGACATCAAATTCGATCCGACACTGGTTCGCGGAATGGGATATTACACCGGACAGATCTTCGAGATCAGCTGCCCAGGCTACACCTACTCCATTGCAGGCGGCGGCCGTTACGACAAGATGGTCGGAAAATTCTCGGGGCGGGACGTTCCAGCGTGTGGTTTCTCAATCGGATTCGAGCGCATCATCACGGTTTTGACTGATAAAGGATTTAAGCCACCTAACGCAGCCGAAAAGATCGCTTTGATTTGCAATCCAGATCAAGATGATCTCACCACAGTATTTTCAACCGCAAGTCGCATGCGAAATCGCGGATTGATTGTGTCGGTGCAACCGCGCAAAAAAGATATGCGCAAACAATTAGACACGCTTGTGGTGCAAGGTTTCACATCATTTGCCGTCTTTAAAGACGATGGCGAAAATCTGGAAATCAAAGAGTTCAATCAAAGCCCTTAGCGGAAAGATATTCGCCAGACGCGTCTACCTAAATCGTCAGCATCGATCAACTTGAATCCTGAATGCATCAGGAAACCAGCGGCCTCGGTACCGACAACTGCGGCGTCCACCTGGAGCGCGTCGTAATCTAAGCCCTTAGCAAAGCTGACGATTTTCTCGAGCATTTGCTTGCCCAGTCCCATCCGGCGCCATTCTGTAGTGACACACAGAAGCGCTAACTCGCATACAGTTTCAGTTTTCTTTTTTGCTGCTGCGATGCCGACAATTTTGCGATCGTCTTCCGCTACCAGATATGTGCCATCTTGCCCGATATACTCTCGCTCCATGTTCATGAGCGGTGGTCGAGCTTGCTCGAAATACTTTTCCAATTTGACTTCGTGCATCACCGTCATCAGCAGCTCACGCACCATCGGTTCATCTTGCTTGTTTCCAAGTCTTATTTGCATTGATCGTGGCTACCTCGGCAAACCAAACTAATATTGCGCAACCAAACACTTTGAGTGATACCACATTTGATGCAATGAGCTTTCGAATTTTGTCTTATCAGATTGCGTGGCAGGGCTATACACTACCATAGCCAGGTCAGGCCGGCCTTTCATGCGCTCACATAGTTTTCAAGCCAGAGCGCCGCAAATTCAGGACCGCTGCCCTTCAATTCAACTCGGACTGTGTTGCGATTTAGTTATTCGCTGAATTGTCAGCACCGGGAGCCCGCAGTACATAGAGATTGGAACCGAATCTGCCACCTGGCACAAACGATCCACCCGCTTGCACTGTGCGATGTTGCCACGTTGTTTTGCTGGAACTATTGTCGTACTGCCAGACCTGACCGTCGCGAATTTCACCGATGATACCGATGTGTGAACTGCCGCTTCCAGCTCCGTTGGAGCCGTAAACAACGTCACCCGTGTGGAATTGCGACATGCTCGTGATGGGAATTTTCTGATATCCCTTGTGTTGCAACTGCGAAGCGAGTTCGAGAACTCCAGCCGAGCCTTCTCCGCGACCCAAAACACCAGATTCTTGCAAGACTTTGGAAACTGACGCAGCACAACCGAGGTTTCCACCTTCAACTGCGTTTGCCCAAGGAGTTTGGGCCCACAACTGCTTACCGACATCTCCAGCTGCTGCTGCGACAACTTTGCCGTTGGCTTCAGAAACATCGATGCGATCCGAACCGAACTGTCCAGCCAGAGCCAACTTATACATGTTGTTGGCAGTGTCTTGGTATTTTTCGTATGCCGGATTAGAGAGATCTGCTTGAGATGGCGTGCGACCGAGAAACATAGCCAGAGCCAGTTTGCCTGCGTCTTTCTCGCCAAGATCCTTGCTCGTATCTATGCCCATGCCTTTTGCATAGTGCTCGATTCGATCCTTCGCAATCGTTTCCTGCAAGTCTTTCGGGAAATTGTCGTGCACATCTTTGGCTGATATGGCACCGTGCTTTCCGTCCATTTTGCCAAGGAAATCAGCAAATTTAGCAGGGTCGAATTTGCTGGCAAAGTCTTTGGAAACCTTGCCTTCTTGAGCTAATTTGCCCATCGCCGCTTTCATTTTTTCAGGATGAGCTTTCAGCTCAGCCAGAAGCGCGGCCAATTTTGCAGGATCAGGAGGATCGCCAAGATCGATGCCAAACAAGCCACCGAGCCATGAGCCGATGTTGAACTGATTCATCGAATAACGACCGACACCATAACTGCCATCACTGCGATTGGCGACGTTATCGTATGGATGCGCCTTATCTTTCACTCCAGCTAAAGCTGAAATCGTGTCCTCAACCGCTTGTACAGGTGGGGTTACGTCACGAGCAGGAGCTTGGCCATCACGTGACGAGATCGCACCATCACCACTTGGTGAGAATGAATCACGACCGCCACCGCTTCCACCAACGCGATTCATCCGTCCTGAAGCATCGCTGGCTTCAGGTGGAACGTCTGGTGCTGGAGGCTGGGTCACATCAGGGATTGGTGGTTTGCTGGCGTTGTTCTCAATTGCCGCTTCGACTTTATCGTCGACCAAATTCTGGTTGTCTTCGATGGCGACTCTACCGTCTGCATTGATCGCCTGATAAGCAGGGCTGTTCGCTACACGATCAGCGAGGTATGGAACCAATCCAGCTAAACTCTCTTTTTGCTCGGCAGTTGGTTCACCTGTCTGACCCGGATCGCGCTCGACTTGAACAACGATATTTCGATCAGCATTAGTCTCAGGATTGTGCAAAACCTCGATGGTACCGTCTTTCTTGACGATGAAATCTGGTTTCGGCGCCGGTGGATCAGCATTTGGCGTCTGATTTTCATAGACGACAGAAATCTTCGGAGTCTCGCCTGGCTTCAACTTCTCGCTTGCCTGAAGCTTGTCGTTGGCATCTGATTGCTTATTGACGAAAATCGCATCGTTGCCTTGTCGCTTCACCAGGTCTTCGATCGATGTCGAGCCGTTGATTTTGGCTTCTCGACCAGCTGCTTCGCCGGGCGTGTGCTGCTGACCAGCAGGCTTCTGAGGCACTTCGTCTTTTGCCAAAAGTCCTATATTGAATGGAGGAATGTCCATATGTCGGTCTGTAATGCTGCTCTTGGTGCCGAGCGGCGTGATCACGACGTGGTCGGTGGGATGCGACGGACGCACTGCCTTGTGGTCCGCTTGTTCACCAGGACTGCTCAGAGCTTGAGTCGATTCGTGATGGATTGGGGAAGAATGATCACCAGTATGATGCGTCCCAGCGGAGGAATCTCCGTGTTGAGAAGCGCGCCTGTGGCCATGCCCATGGGTCATACGAACACCTACTAATTAGGACTTGCGTCGGGGAACGACAACTGAAGACCAACATAATATATGCTTCATCGTAGTATCTCTATGGGAGAACTACGTAGTGCAAGCTGAGAATTCATCTATGTACCTCCAAGAACTCACGCGATTGCCCATCTACGCTATCACCCGCAGCTGTCAAGAAGCTTTCAAATTACGCTCATTTATGAGCTAACGCCTTGACCAGTTTGAAGAAAGCGTAGATCCACATGAATATCAAAACAAAGATGGACAGTGCGGACCAGAGCATTGGATGCACATCCGGCAAGCCCAAAGAATTTCGGCGAGAGCCGTCACCCTCCATCCCTAATGATTGCCGCGATTCCAGCTTCATCTGCCGTTCCTCCATCACCTGCGGCTGAACACCTAGATTTCCTAGCCATGGGGCAAAGTCCGGTGAAGCCACGGATTTTTGCTCTGCTTGCTTGTTTGCGATTTCTTTGTCGTTCTCCACAAGCGATGCATCACCAGGACCGATGGTGCCATTCGTGGCGCCTTCAAGCATTGGCGCGTTCGAACGCGATAACATCGCCGGGGGTGCAGGTGCTGCTTGAGGCGGAGGCGCTTCAAAGGACTCGTCGTTGCCGGACTTTCGCTCAGACCTATACTGGACATTCTCTTTCATTTTCATCGGATAAGATTTGGCATAAGGCTTCTCATTCGGAGCGCCGCTTAATCCCTTAGCGCCACCACCAGTAGCATCACCGATCGGTTGTAATTGATCTGTAGATACTTCCCGTTTCTGATCAGCTGATGGCTCAGCCTGTGTAACAGCAGATTGGAATGTCTTTCCCGCATCTGCTGAAGACTCTGCCGCAGCCGACAAATTATTCAATTGTGCCGTCACTGAGCTAAAAGGATCAAACGAACCGCTATCTTTATCTGATTTCTTTCTGGTAGCGTCTATCTCATTTTTAGCGAACTCAGGCATTTTCAATGGCAGATTGAAAGCAGTCTTTTCGCCCTCGCGTACTGGCGATGGATGCAGTGCCGGCACGTACTCCATCACGACTGCACTCGAAACGGGGCTGACCAAATGATACTTTTCTGCCAGGACCAGTGCTGGCGTGATGTCATCAGACTTATAGCTTTCCAGTAACTTTTGATAGCCGTAAAGCGACGTCAGCCCCGGGATTTGCACATCCTCCATCTCAAGATCGTGTTTAGAAGATTGCGTGATAGTGGGTGCTGTGGCACTCGGGGCAACAGGATTCGGGACACCGGGATGCAGAACGCTAGTATCAATTGGACGAATCCAATCAGCAAATTTCAGGTTATCCGACGGCTTAACTACGCCTGTTTTCCAGGAACTGAAAAGACGATTCAGATCGTCGTGCAATTTACCAACTCGAGCAACGCTGACGAAATTCGATTGTGGCTCCAGGCCGCTTAAAAGTTCATTGGGTCCGCTCACTGTCTGCAGATCATACAGCCATGGCGTATTTGCTGGGCGCCGAAGCAGATCATTCAACAGCTTGGAGTTCCCAGAACTGATCGGTTGAGAACCATGTATCCACAGAACAGGCGAGGTCGCGATCCTGTTTAGCAGTTGATTATCGTCCGCATGACCACCCAGTGCCTTATACTTCTCTAGGGCACCGAGGGCGGTGGCGTAAGCAGCAGGGTTGGCATTGCTCCCAAGGGACTCAACGTCGTCTCCAACCACAATGATTTCAGCTTTGACAGCTGCTGGAAGGGCTTTCAGAGCTGTCGCTAACTCTGGTATGTAACGTTGCATCGACGCCGAACCGTCAATTATTACTGCCAGCTTTTCAGGCATCTTATAGGTTGGAATGATGGCGCGAGCAACTATTCCGGTGGCGCCGGATTTAGAATTTGAGATCACTTCTGAAACTTCGGGATTTCGAGCGAAACTGACCACGCCTCCGAGGCGCGCTATTTGAGACGGCTCGACTGCAAACGTAGAGCCGTTTCGTGATCCAGTGCTAGTCTTTTCGCCAGACTCAAGGAACTTAGAAACAGGTGGAAGAATGCGACCGTTCGAAGCGAATGTAACACTTACCGGCTGCTCGAACTGAAAATTGCGCTCTTCAAAAGCAGGCAGCATCAACGATCCGGTCCTTTTGTCGGCTGATATGACTAGTGGTGCAGCGATTTGGAGGCGTACTTTCATGTCGCTGTTCGGCTGCACCGGGAAGCATTGAATGAGCACCTGATTAACACCGCATGTACTGACCAACAGCGGGTCTTTGTGATCGATCACCGATTGTTTGTAGATGGTGCGGGCGAGACTGCGTACGAGAATCGTCGCATCGCGCTCGACTCCATTCACGGTCACTGTTGCTTTGGTGACAACACCATCGGAAGGGAGCAGCAGCTTGGCACGCGCCTCACGGTCGTAAGGAGACGAATTGCTGAAAGTTGCGGTCCAATCTAAATCTGCCACAGCCGCATTCGGTTCGACAGTTCCGTGAACGGCAGACTGAGTGACGGTCAATCCGCGGGCGACGCCACTGACGTTTTCCCCAGCGATGTCACTGTCCAAGTCGAATTCGTCTTTGACTCCAGCGTTGAATCCATTTGGATCATCTATTAGTCCGGCATGTTGAATAGTGGCTCGGGCTGCGCTTGGAATCGGAACCGAATTAAACGGTTTTCCAGTCACTTTGTAAAAGATCGATCGTGCAGATTCGATGCTCAACGGATGCCCACTCTCATACAAGGATCCCAGAATATCCGTTGCTCTGCCGGATCTTTCGTAACAAGC
>JBBQFO010000052.1:0-25919 GCA_038322035.1 Candidatus Obscuribacterales bacterium | reverse complement strand
AATTTCAGGAGCGTGACGCTCGATTGAATCTTGATTAAGGGCGATAACGGCGTTCAAGTGATCGCCGTGTGAATAAACCTTCTCTGCACCGATGCGTACTCGTAGCCAGATGTGTCCGCCACGAATGATCGATTGATAACTGTTGTATGCATAGACATGAAGACCAAGTCTGCCGCATGTTTTTGCAAGGGTGTCGCCGGACTTATCCAGACCGTCTCCGGCTGCTCCTGCGATTCCGATAGTGACTTCCTGCATTTGATCTCCTCACCAAATTTATGTCAGGACTTTCTTTTAGCGCGTCTACTCGTTGCCGAATAAATGAATTGCAGTTAAATCGAATCCGTGAACTCGCTCATCTACAACCGTGATCCAGCCGCCTGCTACAGCGGCATCGCTATGGGCGTGCAATTACAGAACTCCCAACGTAATAAGATAGCATACGGATGGCAAGTGAATCTCTTGACGTAACGCCACATTGAGAGCTAGCGAATCGGGACTGGTTCTGTATTTGCTGGGGCTTGATGCTGCGCCTCGTGCTGCATGCCGGGTTCTCCCTCGGCAACAACAGCGGGTTTTAAGCTGCACCAGTAAACAATTAATCCAACCAGAGCCAGTCCGACCAGCAGTGCTAGCCCGGACAGCGCCGTGTCGAAGATGCTGCTTTCCTTGATAGCGTCGGCAGGCACAGCGTGGTGATCCCCATGACCATGGTCGTCAGCTGCGTGTGCATCAGCGTCTGCGTGATCTTCACCGTCTTTGTGTTCGTCAGACATTTGTGCAATTCCTCAACAATTACGGTTTTATAAAATATGCGGCTAGCGTCAACACAGCTACCCATCCAAAGATTACGAGAGCGTAATACTGCCCGCGTCCTGTCTGCGAATATTTCAAAAACTGACCCAGAGCGGCTGTGACGAGGCTGGTGCCGTTGACGATGTTGTCGACGATCATCATGTCCACGAAATTCCAAACATTTTTATAGACCGTCAGGACGGCTCTGTAGAAGGAAGTATACGCCTCATCGAAATACCATTTGTTGAATGAGAAGCGGTAAGCTCCGCCAATAAACGGCGTCTTGCTGTTGGCAATTGATGTGTTCCAATCCAGCTTTCCTTCTCTATACATCAAGAAAGCCACGAACCAGCCTGCTGCCGCGAAGGCAACGGAAACAAGCATGATGATTCCGTTGATACCTTCAAAGTGTGGATGCAAGTAATAAACGAAGCTGCCGAAGGGGTTAGCGAAGACCCCGCCTTCTTCTCCACTCCAGTTGATGCTTTTGAAGGAATCCAAATTGGCGCCGAGGAATCCTGAAAGCATCGACGGCAACGACAGAGCGATCAACGGGTAAACCATCGCTGGTCCTGAGTTATGAGGTTTGACGTCGCCGCCTCGATACTCGCCCGAGAAGGTCATAAAGTACGCCCGGAACATATAGAACGATGTTAGTCCGGCGGTCAAAATCATCATTGCGCCTATGAAATGATTGAAATTCCAAGCCGATGCAATAATTTCGTCTTTTGAGAAAAAGCCGCTGAAAGGTGGAAAGCCAGAGATGGCGATACATCCAATTAAGAAGCACATTCCTGTGCCCTTCATATCTTTCTTCAGTCCGCCCATTTTGCGCATGTCTTGCTCGCCATGCAATCCGTGGATAACAGCACCACTGCACAAGAAGAGCATTGCTTTGAAGAACGCGTGATTGAACAAGTGGAACAAACCACCGGTAAATGCACCGGCGCCAAGACCGACGAACATGTATCCCAGCTGCGAAACCGTAGACCACGCCAGCGTTCGCTTGATATCGAACTGACTCATGGCGATGGTGGCAGCCATGAATGAAGTCAAACAGCCAACCGCGGCAACGACGAACAAAGCTGGCTGTCCGTGAATTTCAGGTGGTGCCACCCAGATTGGATAAGCACGAGCAACGAGATATACACCGGCTGCAACCATGGTGGCAGCGTGGATCAGTGCGGAAATCGGTGTCGGTCCTTCCATCGCATCTGGTAGCCAAGTATGCAATGGGAACTGCGCAGATTTAGCCATAGGACCCATGAACATCAGACATGCCATGACAAAAAGTCCGTTGAATCCCCAATAACTGACGCCACGAATGTCATACGCACGTCTCAAAACGGCTGCCAGGTCTGGTCCGCCGTTAGCACCGTAGAACGACAAGATAGGAGTTTGCCCCCAGAGATTTGTCATTCCGCCGTTGACAAAACCTGTGGTGAATCCAAGCAGCATCAGAATTCCCAGTAAGAATCCGAAGTCACCGATTCTGTTGATTACGAATGCTTTGACGCAAGCTGCGGCTGCGGAGTCTTTGTAAAACCAGAATCCAATCAGTAAGTAACTGCAAACGCCGACCAACTCCCAGAAGAAAAACATCTGGAACAAGTTCGTCGAAATCACCAGTCCGAGCATCGAGCCTGTAAATAAAGATAGATAGGAATAGAAGCGAGAATAGCCGGGGTCTTCGCGCATATATCCGTGCGTGTAAATCTGAACAAGCAAACTTACTGATGTCACGACAATCAGCATCATCGCCGCAAGGTTGTCAACCAGAACACCTACGTGCAGACTGAATTGTGAGGAGACGAAGTAAGGCATGTCAGCAACGACACCACCCGTGACACCTGGTTGATTGAGCGCATAGAAGATCAATAACGAGTGAACGAAACCGTAAACGACCGCACCCACTGAGAGGCACATTGACAACGGCTTGGAGTGCCGGGCGAAGAGGATGATTATCAGCCCAACGAGAAAGGGCGTTAGAACAATCCAGCCAGCACTACTAAGGATAGACCGCAGAACTTCTTGCGAAAACAAACTGATTCTCCGAATTCAAAGTGGTAAGTCGACTCACACTGCTTAAACGTACACAATATACATGCGTCAACCCGCTAGATAAAGGAACGTTGCACTGGTGTGAAAAGATTCTTCGATTCAATAATTCTTCAGATCGGTTTCCAACAGAAAAGACAGGCACCAGCGCCGGAATTAGCTGGAAAGGTCGAGCAGACTATGTATACTTTCAAGCTTCATCAATTTAATTAGTGTAGAGACGCCGCGCTGACCTCGATATACTTGATGCCGATTAGCACTGACGTTATCAGGATCATGACAGGACAAGCACCAAATTTATTAACAGCTCTGCTCTTTCTGCCGCTCGCAGGCGCATTCATCATCATGTTGTCGAGCGAAGCAGCGGCAAAAACGGTTGCGAGAATCACGACAATAGTGATGTGTGTCGCAGCTGGAATGATGGTCTATCAATTCGACCCATCCATCCCTAATCTCCAATTCGAGAACAAGGTTCAGTGGATCACGACGCCGTTTCCTCTTCAGTATTACGTCGGTGTTGATGGCATGAGCTTATGCCTCTGTGCGCTGACCGCTATTGTGATTCTGCTGTCGGTGTACGCCAGTGCCAAAGTCGGCGAGAAGCGTCCCAAGCTTTACTACAGTTTTCTGATGTTGCTAACATTTTCGTTGGTGGGAGTTTTCTGCTCTCTCAACTTGCTTCAGTTTTTCATCTTCTACGAATTCGAATTGGTGCCGATGTACTTCTTGATCGCCATTTGGGGCGGTCCAAAACGCGACTACGCAGCCATGAAATTCCTCTTGTACACCTTCTTTGGTGGCGTGCTCATGCTTGCCGCTTTGTTGTATTTGTATTTCCAACTGGCTGTGGAAGGTCCAAACTCTGCGACTTTCGACATGATCGAACTGAGTCGCCGCGCGCCCATGCTTTCGCCTACGGTTCAAGGTATCGCGTTCCTCGGATTCTTTCTTGCCTTCATCATCAAGCTGCCATCCTTTCCATTCCACACATGGTTGCCTGATGCTCACGTTGAGGCACCAACCCCGATATCAATGATTCTGGCTGGACTGCTTCTCAAGATGGGCGGATATGGCTTGATCCGAATCTGCATGGGATTCTTTCCAATCGTCCTCGTCAAGTACGGCTGGATGGTCATGGCTCTCGGCGCATTCAATATTATTTGGGGCGCTATGGCGTGTCTGGTACAGCAAGATATGAAGCGCATCATCGCTTTCTCGAGCGTCAGTCACATGGGATTTATTTTGTTAGGAATCGGCTGTCTAGCCTCTGCTGGAATCAATGGCGCCATCTTCCAGATGCTCAGCCACGGAATTGTTTCGGCTGCGCTGTTCTTCTTAGTAGGCACTGTCTACGAGCGAACGCATACTCGACTACTTCCAGAAATTGGTGGCGGATTGGCGAAGCAAATGCCAAAACTCTTTTACTTCTGGATGTTCTGCGCCATGGCGAACTTAGGTTTGCCAGGCTTGTCGGGATTCGTTGGAGAAGTGGCTGTGTTTTACGGCTCTTACACATCGTGGGTTGCGCAAGCAAGCCCAGATGCGGAGACCGCCAGACTGTGGATTTGGATTGCAGCTTCAGGCGTAATCCTCACCGCGGGTTACATGTTGTGGCTCCTGAAGAGACTATTCTACGGACCAGAACAGCCTAAATGGGTCGGTCATCTCACAGACGCTACGAAAATGGAACAAGCATTGGCGTGGTCGATGTGCGCAATGATCCTGGCGCTAGGACTGTGTCCGAACATCCTCATAAGAGAGTACGGTCAAGTTTCCGATCGTCTAGCTGCAAGCATTCAACAACGCATCAGCTTGTCAGCGCTGGATCAAAGACCGGTGCAATAATCACAATTTAGAAACGTGATTTGCCTCACTAAGCTTTATTTGCACGACCATCATTTGAAATGGCAGACTGCTGTTGTTCTTAATACTGAAAGTATGCCCGTCACCAATCTCACTGAAGAAAATTCCCGGTTTCAACGTCACTTTTTTGATAGCGTCGATGGTGAGAATTGCCTCTCCTTTTTGTGCCACCAGCATAATCTCCACACCCGCGTGAGAGTGGGTAGGAATTTCCTGCCCCGGCAACAAGTGGAGAAGCACAACTGTGCTGCGAGGTCCACTGTGGACGTCCTTTCTTTTGAACTTATCTGAATCGTACTCTTCCAAATCCGTGAACGTACATACAGTCATGTGTTACTTCGATTTTTGAGCACAACTGGTTTCATGTTCATGCTCTGCGGCATTTGCGCTCACAGAAACACAACTACATGATTGAAACTTATCTTTGTTTGCACCACAGTCACATTTCCAGTCTTCTGACAATGATTCAAAAGAAGGTCTGCTCGAGTCGAGTTTCTCATTTGGTTCTTCATAGATTGCATTGCATGCGGTACAGATGTGTCTTCCTGCTCTCATGATACTTCTCCTCACTTTACGTCTGATTAGCATACCTTAGTGAATTCAAAAAATATACTTATGGCTTCTTTTCCGAAGGTTGTTGGGCAGCTGGACTTTTATTCGATTGGTCATCTAAAAAGTTTTGCTCTGTCGGTTTTCCAGTTGACTGGTTCGTTGGTGAGTTTTGCTCTGTCGGTTTTTCCTTGGGCAACACTCTGCCTGAAATCGCCTGGTCAACACTATTTCCAATGCCTTCGATCAATTGAGTAGAAGAATTAGCTTCGTAATATTTTCCAAGGCTGACCGCAGTAATGCACTTGAGCTGCTCACGAGCAGCTTTTTCGCGAGCCAAATCCATCCCCACTACATCAACTTTTATACGTATGCCGTGCGCCCTCAGCATCGTCAGGTAAGCGCAAGGATCGCCCCCACAAGTATCAGCACCATCTGTAATCAAGATCACAGTTTTCGGACCGATCACTCCGCGGAAATCTTCCTCTGCAGCCTGGCGAAGCGCAAACATAATTGGTGTCATGCCGAACGGTTCGATTTGCCTGATGCTTTTGATGATCGCACCACGATTGTGCTGCCCGATAGGAACTAGCAGCGAAGTCTGCCGACAATCAATGTCGGCTAAATTCGAATAGCTCTGTCCAAAGACACGCAAGCCAATATTGACGCTATTAGGAATACGAGACAGAGCATTCTGCAAAACTTCTTTTGCGGCAGTCATCTTCATCTCACCGCTCAACTTCTCTTTCATGCTGTAAGAGGCGTCCAGCACAAAAAGGATGTTGACAGGTCCAGCTTCTGGCTCGGCGCCTCCATCGGTTCGGTCAGACTGAGCCATGGCTGGTCCGACAGAAACAGTGATCGTCAGCAGCATGGCAAGCGATACCAAATATGGTACTGGATTCTTTTTTTTAGTGTTCAGTATTTTCACTTGTCTTTATGGTGATGATGCTTTTCTTTTTTCTTCTTTTCTTTGTCGACTGCGACATCTTTATTTTTCGAAGTAGCTTCGTCAGTGGGAGTTTCGATCTTCGCTGAAACGTCCTCGTCAACATGCTTGGCTAGAATCGCCCGTCTGCTAATCGGCACAGACTTACCTACTTTACTGAGAGTACCCCAAATCGTCACGTAATAGATTCCTTCCTTTCCGTCCTTGTTGATCGGCACTTTGCCATTAAAAGTTAGACCTTCGACTTTTACGCCGCCGTGGATCGGGATGTCAGAAACAGGCTTGGGATCGCCAGTTCCGATGCCACCAGACATGGCGATCAACGGCGCTGCCAATGCAACCGGGGGCATGAAAATCCCGCCGGCGATTGCTGCAATTACGCCTGCCGTTCGCAAAGCACTGACGGCACCACTGTAATCATGCGCTGATTTGCCAGCGTAAGCAACGTAGTCCAGTGGAGGGAAATATGGCAAAGCTTCTTCTGATTCATCAGGCGTTGACGCAAGTTCTTTGTTGGCTTCCCATGCCAGTGTGATGCGATCGAATTGATACGGCTGCATCACCACACCCTTAATTTCCAACTTCTCGCCGATGCCAACTTCGTGCGGCAATTCAGGGATGATACCGTGATTGGTGACAACTTCAGTGACGGCGATAATTCGATCTCTATTGGCAGTCCAGTTTATTGCTAATCCGACGCTGGTCGCATCTTGACCGAGAATGGCGTCTCGGTCATCCTGCCTGGACATCAGGGTCTTCATCAGCTCGGCAACAGCCGCTCTCGTCGGTGACTTCGAGAACGTGTCTGGCGTTTTGTTGGAAACCAAACTTTCAGTCAAGGCACCAGTGCCACCACTAATGGTGTAGCGCCGATCTGGATTTTCCCCTTTTGAATTAGCATGCGAAATCACACCGCGCTTGCACAATTCGTCGTTCTGCTCTTGCGCCAGTTTTTCGGCAATAGGATCGAGGGTAAGCGGTCCCAGCCCAGATTTCGAACGCTCAGAATTCACCAACTCCAGGAAGAAATCTTTCATGTCAGCGGCAGTTGTAGTCTGTTGATTTTCAGGGCGTTGAGCGATTCCGCCGAAATAATCGAATTCAGATGACGGCTGATCCGTCATAAAAGGAAGACCGGATGATGGAGGATTGAGCCAATTTCCATTTGATGGAATGCGGAGATTATCGATATCAGCTGTAGGCTCATCGTCATTGCCCAACAGTGTTTTCTTCAATTGTTGTGTGCGATCGAAGAGCGACAAGTCGGCAAAGCTCTTTTGATAGATGGCAGTTTCAAGCTTCGTCAATCGTTGCTCAATTGGGCTGTCACTTAAGCTTGAGCCGAAAGTAAGACGCTCCATTCGACCGACTGATGGATAGCTATCCGCGCCCGGAACTTTGTTTCCACCTACTGCAGCGGAAACTCCATTGCCACCAGTTTGAAAGGGACTAGGACCCGTAGCAGGCGGATTGGACGGCGCACCAGAACCAATAGCGGAGGGACTTGACTGTGACGCTCCAGGATTGGGCCAAGAAGTATTTGACTGCAACGACCCAGGCCATCCAGAAGCTGGGCCCATCCCCGACGCACCAGAAGAAGTGGACTGATTGGGATTCGAGCCGTGCTGATTAGATCCACTCGGATTAGCTCCGCTCGGATTCGGCGCAGGCGTACTTAACCATGCGGGTTGAGATGTGGGTACACTTGAATTTGTGCTACCAGGGTTGCCAGCTGCAGTCGCACCACCAGTGGTGCTAGAATTTGTCGCAGCAGGTTTATTGTCAGATGGTGAGGGCAAAGGTGCAATCTGCGCTCTCCCCGGCGGTGCAAACAGTGGTGCAGTATCCTTCGGATCAGCCTTGGCCGTTCCAGAATTTCCAGCCTTAGTGTCTGCATTGGCTGTTCCAGGACTCACAGCCTTTGCATCTTCTGCCAGCGCCACAGTGAAATTGCCCACTGTTAAATAAGGCACCAGGGCTGATAGTGCAATTAGTTTATGAAAGCGAAATTGAGGCTCAAAACTTTTCATCACTTCACTTCGGTGATTGCTTCGCTCTCCACAGCTTGACGATTCAGAAAGATAACAAAGATATGGGGAGAAATTATGAGGCGTCGCCAGAGCTATTCTAGGATAAGTCCATGCAGCAAGTTGCCTATTTACCGATTATGCTGCCAATTGCTCCCTGGCGTCCTGTTTTGCCGCCACTTTGACGGTGCGAATAGAACAGTTCCGGTTGGCATGCCGTGCAAATATCAGTTACGTCGACCTCGGCAACGCCCGATTCCAGAAGCTGCATAGCGTTTACGGCTTTCAAGTCAGGATACGGGACCCCCTCCTTGTAAATAACGAGATCGGCGATGTTACTCACTGTAGCAGCCAATTTTGTCGCCACTTCTGCGCCGGTAGGATAGCAGCAACTACCAATCGCGGGACCTACAGCGGCGATGATCTCTCCTGGCCGCGAGCCAAAATGTTCAACCATCAGCTGTACGCCGTTCTTGGCGATGCTTCCAGCGGTACCGCGCCAGCCAGCATGGACAATGCTGAGCACTGATTGCTTCGTGTCGTAAATAATCACAGGCACGCAGTCAGCGAAATGCAACAGCAGCGGGCGATTCAGCTCTTTGGTGGCAATGCCGTCGACTTCCTTATATGTATTCTTTTCGTCAGCGATCACCACAATTGAGGAATGCACCTGCCCGGGAACAGCCAGCCGCTTTGAGTCAAGACCAAGCGCCTGACAGAGTCTGTGGCGGTTATTGGCGGCGTCAGCCCTAGATTCGTCAGAGTCCAGATGTCGGCCCAGGTTGAATGTATTGACAGGCGCGGGACTATTCCCGCCCAGCCTCGTGGTGAAGGCGTGCACCAGATTCGCCTGTTTAGCAAGCAGCGGTGACTGATTGAGGGTGAGACCATCGATTTCAGTGGTCAACCATGAGTTTTTCTTAAGGGCGCGTTCCAAAGTTTTGCTCAATGTAGTGAAAGTCCTCCACAGATATTTATAGCTTGTCCTGTGATTCCGCGCGCGGAATCTGAGCAAAGATACGCGACAAGATTGGCCACTTCGCTTGGCTCGATGAAGCGTTCTTGCGGCACGGATAGTCGCGCGTTCTCCAGGGAGTGCTCGCGCTCCATGTTATTCAAACGGCACCACTCCTCGTCATTGAGCTGATTTCGCGCCATGTCAGTGTCCACCCAGCCTGGGCAAACGGCGTTCACAGTGATGCCGTTGCGCGCCACTTCCAGTGCCAACGATTGCGTCATGCCGATCATGCCGAATTTAGATGCTGAATACGCGGCGCCATAAGGTTCTCCGGACTTTCCGGAGATGGAGGAGATGTTGACGATCCGCCCCCATTTTCTTTCTATCATCAGGGGCAAAGCGGCTTTGGTAGCCCTCATCGCCGCTGTCAAATTGACTTCCAAAACATTTCGCCAACTCTCTAAGTCCTGCGAAACGAGTGCCGTGGCTGAGAACGTGCCGGCGTTGTTGACGATGATGTCGAGCCTTCCATATACATCTTGTATGCGTTGAATGACGCCTTCCAGCGTATCAGGCTCGCCCACATCGCACGTGTAGGTCAGGCAAGTCCCTTTCGTCAGCGCCTCGACCTCTGCCTGCGTCTGCGACAAGGCTTCCAGGTTGCGGCTTATGATAGCGACCGTGGCGCCTTGCGCAGCCAAATCCAGGGCAATCGCCTTGCCAATGCCACGGCTGGCCCCGGTGACGAGGGCGATACGGTCAGATAAGTGAGTTGCTGCTAACAGGGGAAACCTTCTTGAAACCTTCTTCGGTACTGATAGTCATAAAGCTTACCGCAAGTCATTCTTGCAAGTTCCTAAGAGGTCTTAGGAGACTCTCAGAAACAGACTTGGGAACATTGGTAGACTTTGGATGTCTTTAGGTTCAGATGGCATTTGACCCCTGCGCAGGGCACTGAATTCCAAAGTTTGTGTCACTGGTCTGACTTTTAACCACTCGTTAATTGAAGCCGTGAACAGTAAAACAACAACTCTCTGTCAAGGTAAGGAAAAATGAGCACGTTTAAAATTCAAGCCAAAAGAACGCTTATTGCCGGGGCTCTCCTCTTGAGCCAATCAATATATCTGACACCACTGCCGGTGCTTGCAGATAGTTCAGTACGTTTGGCAGGACAAACAATGTTCACCCTGCCCGGAGTCGGTGCCGACAAGCGGGCTGAGACAGTACAAAACAATTTGGACAACGCTTTGGTTGCCGCAAAAGACAAAAGCCCGTCCGCCGTCAACATTACGTATGTAAAAGGATTGCCGGTAATCACTTTAGGTGGCTACCAGATTGTCACCGTAGATAGTGCCAGCGCCAAAGCTGCAGGCAGCACACCAGCTGTTCTGGCAGGCAAATGGGCAGGCATACTGCGCCAATCACTGGCTGATCAGGGAAGCGTCAACAGCTACGTGTCGCAATTGACTGGCAGTTTTGCAGGCAGCGCACCACCTGTGGCTGTAGCACCACCACAACAGCAAGATGAATTCAACACTGCTGGTGCTCGACCTGTGAACTATCAAGGTTCAGTCGGATATCAAAACTTCGGCGGACCAGGTAATGCACAGTTCGGCGGCGGATATCCAAATCAGCAGCAGGGACAGCAACAAGGACAGGGATACAATGGTGGCATCGGCGGTGGCTACGGTGGGCAGCAGCGCGGACGCGTAGCATACGCACCAGCTGGGCTGACTATGCCAATCAGCTTGCAGACCTCGATCTCGACGCAAGTCGCCAAACCTGGTGACCTGATTCAAGCGCAAATCTCTCAGACAATGTATCTCGGCGACGCGACAATTCCTTCAGGTTCGGTAATTACAGGCACAATCACAGATGTTGAAGCAGGCAGACGTTTGAGCCGCTCAGGCGAATTGGGAATCAAATTCAACCGCTTGCGCACTCCAGATGGAATCGAAACACCAATTACAGCTCACCTCGTGGGTGGTATCGGCAAGTACACTGACAAAGGTAGCGACACATCTGACACCGTGCGTGGTGAAGGATGGAAAGCTAAAGTTGGTCAAACTGCAATTCGCGGCGGTGTAGGCGCAGGTGCAGGTGCAGCTCTGGGTGTCGCTGTCGGCGCAATCGCTGGACGCTCTGGATCAGGTGCTGGTAGAGGTGCTTGGAGCGGTGCTGCAATCGGAGGCGGCGTAGGCGCAGCCAGTATGTTGATGAGAAAAGGACGCGATGTGATCATTCCTTCCGGCACACAAATGCAACTGCAATTGGATGCACCAGCAACCATCGCAGGTGGCGGAATGGGTGGAAATGGCGGACAACTCGCCACTCCATACGGCGGCGGAATGCAGTAACTACACGGTTACAGATCACCTTAAAGGGCTCCTTCGGGAGCCCTTTTTGCATGATAGAATAGGACCGCTTCACCGTCTTCGAGTTTTAAAATGCAACGAATACTTATTCTGCTTTCTGTGATCGCAATCTCAATGTTTTGTACTGCGAGCGCTTTTGCCAAACGTAGTCCTCAATCTCCGGCTCCTTATGTGCAAGCCGGAAACAGCTTCATGCAATCCAATCGCTACAAAGATGCAATCGACAATTTCTCAAAAGCAATCAAGTTAGACAAGAACAATCCTGGGCTCTATCAATCCAGAGCGAATGCAAATATTCAGATGGCAAAACCGAAGCAAGCGATCGGTGATTTGAAAAAAGCTTTGTCATTGGATCCAAACGATCCGAATTCGTACAACCTGCGAGCTCGCGCCTACGACGCGCTGGCGGACTACGACAAAGAAATAGATGACCTCGATGCCTTGATTAAACGCACTCCAGATAATGGATCGAATTTGTTGTGGCGCGCAAGAATCAACAACCAACTGAAGAACCACAAAGAAGTTATTGCTGACTGCGACCGCGCTATTAACTTAGGTTTGGCACGCCAAGATCTGGCGGATCTCTACAAATTGAAGTCGGATTCTTACAAAAAACTGGGCAAGAAAAACGAAGCCAAACAAGAATTGGCGAAGTACAATTCGCTGCAACAATAAAGTCTAACTGCGACTCTCGATACGAAGCAGCCGATTCAGCTCAGCATCAAAATGATTTGCAAAGGCACGTTTTACCTTATCGTCGAATGGCTTAGGTCCACCGCCGACACTGCCGGCGTCGCGCAATTCCGTCATCAAGTCTCGCCAGGACAAATGCTCGCTGATATTTGCTTCCGTGTAATGATCCCCACGCGGACTGATCACGCTCACTCCATTTGGCACCAGCTGCGCCGCTAGCGGAATGTCTTGAGTGACTACAAGGTCGTTCGCTTTCGCGTGCTCAACAATGTAAGCATCGGCAACATCCGGACCTTGCTCAACGTGCACCACCGAAATCAGTGGTGACTCCGGCATCAGCAATTTTTTGTTGGCGACAAAAGTGACGGAAACTTTTAGACGCTGACAGGCGCGCAACACGATATCCCGAATTTGTCCTGGGCAAGCATCAGCATCAATCCAGATTTTCAAATTCCAGCTCTCGTCACTACGCGATGTCGATTACAGACAGGCTCCATAACATCTTCATTGAATCGAGTCAACAACATTTGCTTCAAGGCAGGGTCCAACATTGGTGAGAGCGCACCAGCAGGCTGAACTACTATCGAACCTTGTTCTTCAACGACTTCCAACCAACCGTGATAACGAACGTATTTCTTCTCGCTTTGTTCAAGCTGATCGTCCAAATCAATCAAAAAGAATTTGTAGACCATTCGCCCATCATCGACGAAACGATAGGTCTCGAAAAACCAGCCGTTGCAGCACGATACCTTCATGTCTTCCAGCAAAGCACGCGCTTGATTCTCCGTACAGAGCACCTCCAAGCTGCTTATTTTGCTGGTTGAAGCCATACTTCCGCGATTATTTTGTCTCTTTCTTGCTGTCTGGCATTACTTGACCGTGCACTTTAGACTTTGCGTTAGGCATCATCGAAGCTTCTGAAGCTGGCTCACCAGTGAATTCTTGCTGGAATTCGGCGAGGAACTCGTCACCTGGTTTGATAACGGCTTCTTGCCCTTTGACGACTGTGTCTTCGATCAACCAGCTGCCTGGCACGCCACTCAATGCGCCCCAAAAGAAACCTTTGATGCGTCTGTGCCGAACATTCAAACCGACTGGCTTCATGAATGCGAATGATGGGTTAGCAGCGCCGATAACACCAAGAGCGATAGGCATAGCACCGAATGAGAAGGCACCAGCTGGTGCCATGGCAGCATTCAAACCGATGCGAATGGCTTTGTATCGAATCTGTTGAGACAAAGGACCGGCAACTTGTCCATCATGGTTGATACCAAGCTCGCGACCTTCGCCTTTGTTTTTGACGATGCGGGCGGCCCGTGCAGGCACCGCCACTAATGGCAGATGCTGTCCTTTCTCGTCGATGATTTCGTCAAACGAGATGCCCACGCAACCAGAGTTTCGGTACCAACGAGTTGAGCTGACCAGTGAATGCATTGTGCTTCGAGCTGGCAATGAATAGTTGATATGACCGTTAACGACAGCTCCTTTTTTGGCAATCAATCGGTCGCCAATCTTGAGGTCGTATTTCAGTCGAGCTTCGACGGGATCGCCTTTCTTCGAAGTCTTTGTCGTGATCTCCGAAGAAATTACTACAGGAAACTTAGCGCCGGTTTTAACGTGAGTCTTGCCTTCGTCTGTCGGCAGCTCTTCGTACTTGATGGTCGATTCAACTTCGACGGCTTCGTCATTATCGATGACGATCGGCTCATTGGCGCTGACACTGCCGAACATCGGAACTGCAGCCAGTTGTGCGGAATCTGGGGCACCAGTTTTGTTAGTTTTGGTATCAACAGCAACGGAGTCAGTTGTTACTAATGTAGAATCTGCCTTCGTCTCAGACGATGTTGTGTTCTCAGTTTTTGTGACTTCAGAAGCTGTTGTAGCATCTGTCTTCGTCACGGTCTCGGTCTTCGCCGCCGTCGTTTCGGATCCCGAAGTTGGCTCGGTCTTAGTAGTCTCGACTACTGGAGTTGATTCAGTCATAACAGTCTCGACTACTGAAGTTGATTCAGTCTTTACAGTCTCGACCACGGGAGTGGGCTCAGACTTGCTCACCGTGATTTCGGAACTTGTGGTTGGCTCCGCCTTCGACGTAGGAGTTTCAGAAGTCGTAGGTTTCAAATCAGCACCGTCGGACAACGCCGATGCCGGTACGTCAGAATTCTTGTTCTCAGGTTCTGCTACATACTTGTCGTCAGCTACAGACTTATCCACAGCTGGAATGATTGCTTTGGCAGTTACTGTCGGAGCGAGCGGAGCGGATGCGCGCTTAACTATCGAAGTGCGAGTCGGAGTTTCGGACCATGATGGAGCCGTGATCGGCATTGCTGACGAAGCGTTAGCACCAGATATGGTGCTTGACTCAATATTACCATTCGAAACAGCTGAATCGAAGCGTGATGCTATTGCTACTCTCTTCTTCGGTGCCGCGGAAACCTTACTCTTTGACGGACCATGGCTAGCGGCAGCAAATGCCATCGGAAGCTCGGTTGACGCGACGAGTGAGATGCATGAGAGTGATACCAAAATTCGTTTCATTATGGAGGCAAAAAAGCGCTCAACTGAACTTTGAATGATCATGATCTCGTGTTCTCTCTGACTAAAATGCTCTGTGTTTTATAAATTGCTTGGCAAGATAATATCAAGCGGACCGTATAGCGTAACTACACCTATTCCTTATACAACGACTACATTACGTTGTCACACTTTCAGTTGCCTTACAGATGAAGACTTAATCTCGCAATATTCGCACCCGCATCATGTTGACAACCAGCAGTGGTGCCGAGTGTTTAGAAACCAGGTCCAAGCAATTGGAACGCTGCCCATGATTTTGGCGATGGGTTTTGCGACAAAGCTAGCAACTGCGCCTTTCTCAGCGATTGAGCTTGATTCAAGCCTTCCTGCTTACCTTTGTAGAATTCGATCAGCTCGTGTGTGCGAGCCATTTCAGGTTCAACCCAAAGGCTCATCATCACGTTGCGAGCGCCAGCATAGTTGAATCCGCGGCTGAACACTTTCACAGCATTGCCTTGTACGTCTTTAGCGTTTACTGAAGTGGCGCTCATCAAAATCAAGTCGCTGGGGATGCTCTGCTCGAACAAGCGATCGGCCGTAACCTTCCTGCTGCCATCAGCTTTGCCTGAAGAAACAGGCATTAGAGAACGCATCGGATTCGTGGATAGAGGAGTGTTGTTCGTGAAGTGAACAACTGCCTTACCGCGCGATTGCTCAGTTATGGCGCTGATTTCTGCGTCATTGCCCGTCAAACGAGTGACGAGCTCAGGTTGCAAGTTTTGAGTGATCTGATGCGATTCGTCACCACTTGCATTATTTGAAGTGATTACAACACTCAAGTCATCGGCGTAACGAGGACGATTATCTAGAAGAACTCCCATTGAAGATGCCATCGTCAGCAAATGATTTTCGACCAGATACTTGCCTTGACCATCAATCAAAGCTGCGAATGGAAGATTGAACAATGCACCATCTGGAATAATTACGACCATTTGATCTGGACTCTTGGGAATAAAATTGCGCACTGATGCAGGCAACAACTCTCCGTAAAGAGCCTGAAGAATGCCACGCTCACGTTGTTCGCTTTGAGCCAGATCGCCTTCCGCAACAGGAGCCAGCAAAGCTGTAATTTGGCTCTGCAAGCGCTTTGACCCCACGGGCAATACTGTTGATGAAATGCGTCCAGACGGATCCATAGTGAATACTACAGTCGACTCCACACCGCACAGATATTCAACAATGGTGGCATGACGAGTTTGCACTGCTTTCATCACATCCATCACCGTATTCGGTACCGGTGCAATCATGCGCGCTAAATTCTTATTCTCTGCGGTGAGAGTACGGAAACGACTGAGATAGTTTTGCCATTCGCCAATCAACTTATCTGGAGTCGAACCACCTTCCGCTGCATGTAGATGAGCTCGTTGCGTCACGAGGTCGGTATAGACATCGCGATCGCCAGCTCTAACAAGTCCGCCTCGACGGTGCCATTCACTGCTGAACGCTTCTTCTTTCAGTTGCTCGGCAGCTAACAATGCCTGCTCAGCCATACCCTGTTTAGCGCACATCGCGACAAGTCTCTGACCTAAGTCTTCTCTCGTCGACGGAAACCAAAGTTGTTCTGCAGAAGGAAAAACACCGGCCTGCGGTGAACGGAAGTATGACAGGGCGCTCGTCAGCGATGCCTTGCCTTGAGGCACCAACTCCTGGCTGAACTGAATACGAGCAAGAAGAGTGTAATCACGCCACAGTGCACCGTCATCCTTAATTTTCTCAGAAATTGCGATCCCTTGTTTTACCAAAGTTTCGGCAGCAGCAGCATCAGCAAGTTTCAGCTGAATTTCCGCAAGCGAACTCAAAGTGCGACCTTGCAAAAGTGGGTCTTTATTCTTTTTGAGAACGCCTAAAGCTTGCTCCAAATGTGTTCTGGCATTGCGATTGTCACCAGAACGGGTTTCGACTGCAGCCATGTTCTGCAAGAGTATGACGCGGAAACGCGGTGAATTTACATCCGTGACGTTTAGCAAATCCAGTGCGGATTGCATATTTTGCAGCGCCTTCAAATGGAATCCCTGAATCTCTTCAATGATTCCCAAAGAATTATAGGCAGCCGATTGAGTCGACAATGCTCCCGATTTTCGCACCGCAGGAATGGCGCGGTCAAGCACAATTCGCGCTTGATCGAAATCGCCGGTGGCGGCTAAGCATGAACCGTAGCCGACATCAATGATGCCTCGGCCAGCGGCCGGCAACTTCTTCGGATCGACTTGCTGCATCATTGTTATCAGTTGTTCGTAAGTCTTTCGTGCATTGGCGTACTCACACAAAACATACTGCGTGTTCGCTAGACACGTGAGTGCGCTGATCATAGCTAGATTGTTGTTAGCAGCTCTCGCCTGCGAGACAGCCTTTTGCGCTTCCTCATTAGCGGCGACGAACAAGCCCAACTGGGTGAGAATTCCAGAAATCTGAATGCGGGTCGAAATTGAGTTTATAGGATCGCCAGCTTGAACATAGAAAGTCGCTGCTTGTTCATAGAATTTGAGTGATTCCTTCAACTTGCCCAGACGACTGAGCAAACCGGCCGAAACTGAAAGAATCTCGGCTGCATCAGTGGGATTATTTACATTCGAGCCAGTAAACAGCTTGAGGGCATCATCTAGTTGAGCACCAGCCCCGGTTGCATTGTCCAAACCGAAGTAAGCGCGAGCAAGCTGCACACGCGCGCGACCAAGAGATTTTTTGTCAGAAATTTCGGCGAGAACTTCAACTGCGTTCTCTCCCATATATTTCGCTTTTACCATCTGTCCACGTTCTAAGAAGAAGCGGCACATGTTTGTCAGCGCTTGTCCTTCACCTTCGGTGTATCGCATTTCGATCGACATACCGTAAGCTTCTTGCCACTTGATCAAGGCTTTATCGAGGAGCTTGGCGGCGAAATACTTCTCGCCTTCATCCATCAACTTACCGACTTTTTCCATTGACTCCTGCGTCCGCCCATTCATTTCGGGCAACACTGGAATTTCATGGATCGCATTCGTCGGTTCACTTTGTGCTGGAGTTGCGGCACCACATGCGGCACTACTAAAAAATGCCAGCGATAACAGAGTGGCGGCAACGCGCTGCCCGAGCTTTGATGGGAAACAGAATTCTTTCAAAATTGGCCTCATAAACAGTTCGTCGGCGTCATGGAGAAACTGAAACATTTTTTCAGTCCAGTCTCGAACGTGCCGCTTGCGCTAAGCCGGCAGGCTCATAAGGATAAGGCAAGAGGAAGGTATTTCCCCTTTTGTTTATCGAGCTTTCAACATAGATGGAGAAAATATAAGGTTGCAAAACTCAGCTAATCGAGCCGCAAAGCCCGATCCGCAGTGACATGTGGCGATTGAGCAAGACGATTTTATCAAGCCGCAATTTGTTCCTTTGATTAAGAACCGCTATCAGTCTTAAATTCGCCAAATGTTGCAATTGATGGTAGCCTCTTCATAATCTTGTAGCTCCAATGGTTTCGGTCTTGTACTGTGATCAGAGCCGTGTATCAAATCCGTAAGCGAGTGCCTCGATGAAATCACGAAGTCAAGCTCTAGAGATCGTAGCACTCAGAGAGTTCGACATGGTTGTCATCGGCGGCGGGATCGTCGGCGCAGGCATCGCTCAAAACGCCGCCTCACGGGGTCTATCGGTTCTCGTTGTCGAGAAAGAAGATTTCGCATCGGGCACTTCCAGCAAGACCACAAAGCTTATCCATGGCGGGCTCCGATACCTTGAACAGCTTCACTTACACCTGACCAGGGAACTTTGCCAGGAGCGCGCGTTGCTAGAAACTCTGGCTCCGCATATGGTGAGAGACTTTAGTTTCATTCTGCCTTTGACTAAGCGAGACCCGCTCTTTGGGCTGAAAGCTCAACTCGGGTTAACCTTATACGATTTACTCGCGTGGTCCGTTACAAACAATCACCATCATCAAAGAATCGATCAGCGCGAATTGTTGGAAGCGGCCCCGTCGCTGTCTGCCAACGTCGTCACTGGAGGATTGCGCTTTCACGATTGCATTACCGATGATTCACGCTTGGTCATTGAGGTACTTAAATCAGCAGTTGCCGAAGGCGCGCATGTCGTAAATTATCTTGAAGTGACTGGATTTCAGGCTGAAAATAATCTTGTTACTGCAGTTGAATGCCACGATCGCTATAGTGGCAAAGAAATTATCATCAAGTGCAAGTCTTGCGTAAACGCAGCTGGTGTCTGGTCAGACAAACTCTTGAAGAAATTAGACGATACATGGCGACCGACTGTAAGCCCAGCGAAAGGTGTGCACATCATGGTGCCACCGTCAGCATTCGAAACAAATACGGCGCTCTTTTTGCCGACTACCGATCACCGATATGTCTTCGTTGTGCCATGGAATCGCTCTTTGATGATAGGCACCACTGACACTGGATATGACGGCGACATCGACAATCCGCTTCCAGTGCAAGACGAAATCGACTATCTCTTAGATGTTGTTAATCGCTACAGCGAACCGAACAAATTGAATCGCAGTGACGTAACTGCCAGCTGGGCGGGATTGCGACCACTCGTTGGCGGTGCCACAACAGATCCAAAGCAAACCGGAAATCTTTCACGTGAGCATCTAATTTTCGAAGGACCGGGCGGAATCGTGGGCCTAATCGGTGGCAAATTGACGAACTATCGATTAATGGCTGTTCAAGTAGTGGACAAAGTCCTGGCCAAAATTCCAATTGGAACAGGTAAGGCAGCCAATACTCGCCGGATGATGCTCGGTGGTTGGTTGGACAAAAACGATTTCCTCGCACAAACAGCAAGCATCGCATCCAAAGCACGGCGGCTTTCGGTTGAACCTTCAACGTTGGATCACCTGATCGCAAGTTACGGTCGAGACGCCAACCTGATTATTGACATCATCGAACAACAACCTTCTCTTAACCAACGAGTCTGCCCTGACTTTCCGAATGTGATGGCAGAGATTCCATACTGCATTACAAATGAGATGGCAGTATCTCTTGAAGACCTATTGTTTAGAAGAATGCGTTTGGCAATGCTTCATCAGAAACAAACGCTGGAAGCGGCTCCCAAAGTGGCTAAGCTCATGCAAGAGACACTCGGTTGGGACGACGCAAGAACAAATCTAGAACTTGTCTCATTGGAAAAAAGTCTGAACGAACATCTAACTTCGTTCGCCACAGTGCGATCATAAACAGCAGACTAAACACGGACTGAAAAAATTGGACCAACTAATCAAGGTATTTGCAACCGGACCACTTCCAAAACAAGTGAAAGAAAAGTTGGCGCGCTTTGCCGATTTTACGTCCTGGGAAGAACCAACTGAAATCAGCGAAGCCCATCTGCTCGAGCAGATCAAAGATCGAACGGCAGTGATTTGCCTGCTTGGTGACAGAATGTCTGCCGAAGTGATGGATGCGGCTCCCGAGCTGAAGCTGATTGCAAACGTAGCGGTGGGATTCGACAACGTTGATTTAGTTCACGCAAAAAAGCGCGGAATTCTAGTTGTGAATACACCTGGGGTTTTAGACAATGCGACTGCTGACCTCGCTTTTGCCCTGCTTTTAGCATGTGCGAGACGCATCGTTGAGGCGGACCAATACGTTCGCAATCACGAATGGCAGGGATGGCGAACTGATCTACTGTTAGGCTCGGACCTATCGGGCAAGACCTTAGGGATTGTCGGAATGGGCAGAATCGGCGAAGCGATGGGTCGTCGAGGACTCGGTTTCGGCATGAAGATCATCTACACACGCAAAGGCAATGAAGAGAAAGATCATCGACTCACACGTGAACTTTCAGCAAGACGGGTTTCATTACCGGAATTGATCAGCAGCTCTGACTTCCTCAGCATCCACAGCCCGCTCAATCAAGAAACTCGACATCTGATCGGAAAAGTCGAACTTTCTAGAGTGAAGAAAAACTGCATTTTGATTAACACCGCTCGTGGTGCTGTCGTCGATCAGAAAGCACTGATCGCAGCCTTGCAAGACGGCAAGTTAGCCGGAGCAGGGCTGGATGTTTTTGAAGATGAGCCCAGAGTTCCTGACGAGTTAATTGCCTTGAAGAACGTGGTAATAGTGCCGCACATCGGAAGTGCGACTAGCGAGACCAGAAACGCGATGGCGCAACTAGCAGCAGAAGGTCTGCTGTCAGCGTTTAGCGAAAGATTGCCTGAAAACACAGTCAACAAAGAAGTTTGGCCTTTATTCTTAGAACGTCTGAAAGTGGGAGCGTCACAATGAATTTAATGTCTCCTACTACAACCAAAGATTCCACGAAGCTGGATCACCCCATCGTGCCACTATTGCTGGTGCTAATTGCCTATCCAACTTTGCTGGTTCTAACCAGATCACCCCTGATGCTGGCAGCGCCACTTGCAATATGCGCCTTCTGGCTTCTGTTTAGAAGAAAACTCTACTTTGTGGCTGGACTTTTAACAGCATTGTGCGTTTTCAGAATCGAGTGGCTGCCATTCTTCTTAATTCCTGGACTTATCCTGGGCGGGCTTCAGTTCCTAGCTGGTTCTGCATTAGCAGCCATAGGAACATTCTTCGCCGCACAGATCATGCACCAACCGTTGGACCTTGCGGCTCTCTTCACCGCAAGTCAAAGTGCGGTACCGACTCATGCCCTACAAAATTTCGCTGCCATGTTAGTGCTGATTCTGGGCGAAAATACCACCAACTTGCAAATTGGAACACTGGCAGTATATATCGTCGCCATCATCTCATCGACTGAGTTATGGTGGCGATTGCATCACATGCCAGACAGTCAGAACAAGTTTCTCAAAAAATGTGCCGCTACTGTCCTGATCATGCTTGCAGCAAGCGCGCATACAGCTGTTCAAGATTACATCGCCCTCGTCCCGGTAATCGTTTGGTTATGGCAAGCCACCGCCGACGACACCAAGGAAACAGGCGGATTGGTCCGCAAAGTAATCATCGCCTACCCAATTCTGACATGGATATATTTCGCAGCCCAGACAGCTTTTCCCGGCTTCAGTGTGCCGATTTACTTCGTTTGGGCGGTCGTGCTTTCCGTTACCGTATTGCCGACGTTGGATGTTGAAGTCAACAATATACTCAATCGCAGATTCAAGGCGCAGAGTAGCTAATTGCGCATGTATTTAGGTAGTGCGCATGCAGCTTTCAATTGAAAATAAAAAACGGCTCTGGTTCGCGTATTTCGTAGCGCTAATTTGCTGGTCGTGCAGCTCATTCTATTTGATCAGCACGTGGGCAGCAGAAGGGAAACTGTTCGCCAGAAACGTAGACGGAAAGCCCTGCGTTCTCGACTATCTTCTTTTCTACGAAGACGAATATCTTGCCATAAACGCCAAAAGTCAGCACCTCAACATTTACGACCCAGACACCCAGGCAGCAGGTATCGCGAAGCTGATGGCGCCGGTGGTGCCAACGACTAAGTTCTATTCGCACTATCCGCCACTGCTGTTCGTGCTTTCCATTCCCTTTGGGTTCGTGCCTATGGTCTGGTCATACCTGTGCTGGAACCTTGCAGGTGTCGCAGCTTTGATGCTAAGCATTCTGCCATTCGCCTATAAGAGGTTTGGAAAAACCTTTCCGTTTTTCATGATCGCTGCATCAGTAGTCACATGCTTTCCCGTTTGGAATTGCTTCGAATTGGGGCAGAGCAGCTTTTTTCTCCTTGGTGGGATCGCGTTATTCTTCGCGTTAGCGAAACGGCAAAAGTTCTTTCTGGCAGGTTTGTCAACATTCCTTTTGATGATCAAAGTTCAATATCTTCCAGTGATCATGCTGATCGGACTGATATTAGGAAGGGTCAAATTTGCTGGTGGAGCTATTCTCGCCGGAGTCGCGGCGGCGGGAATTAGTATTCTGACGCTCGGTTGGGACAACTGCATTGAGTGGCCGAAAATAGTTCTGCACGGAGAAACGAGCGATATCAATCGTCTCCTCATCGCCCCACATATGATGCAAAACGTTCGTGGCATTCTGAACCTAATGACGGGCGACGATTCATCGGCAGTGCGTCTAGTATCTGCCGGTCTATGCATGATCACGATTCTGCTCATAGGATATCTCTGGATCGTTCCTTACAAGCGTATTCAATCAGTGTCTAAGTACGCCTTTGAAGCGATCTCAGCGATTTCGATGATGATTATGCTGGTCTTCAGCGTTCACACACATACGCATGATTACTGCGTCTTCGTCTGCAGTTGCGTATGGCTTTACGTGGCCATTGGCGATTTGCCGGATACGAAAACCGTAAGATATCTGCGGTTTTTACTTGTAGCATATCCATTCTTTGGCTGGCTATTATTTGTCATGGAGCCAGTCATACAGCACTTCCTAAAGCTACAACCACAAGCAATCTATCTGTTCGCCGTCTTAGCTCTTTCAATAAAAATCTGGCTGCTACCGCAGCAAAAGATTGCAAAAGAGTAGGAGAACCTTCCACTCAATTGATGAGATCAGAAATCGCTTTGCAATTAGCCGATTTGTGAGACAATAAGTTTAGACCCGCAGTTTTGCAGGCTTCCACTTTATCTGAGCGTGTAGTGGCGTTCGCCAAAAATCGCCAAGGTGTAAAGCCGCTATGAGTGCCTAAATCAGAAGACAGTCCTCGCAATCACATTCTTTCCAAACTGAGAAAAGATAGCCTCCAAGCGCTTTTAAGCCACATGGAGCTAATCGAATTTGATATTCGTGAACCCTTGTATGAGCCAAACACTTTAATTGAGACCGCCTATTTCCCTCATAGCGGCATGATTTCAATTGTTTGCCTGACCGCCGATGGTCCTTCCATCGAAGCTGTTACGGTCGGTAGAGAGGGTTTCGTTGGTTTACCGTTGATTTTGGGCGCAACAACTACGCCTACCAGGGCGTTTTGTCAGGTACCAGCCCGCTGCTGGTCTCTGCCAGCGGCTGATCTATTGCGGCATGTGGAAACCGATCCTGAATTCTCTTTGCTACTGCGTCAGTATGCGCAAACAGTTTTTGATCTAATGGCTCAGAGCACCGCATGCAATTGCTTGCATTCTATCGAAGAGCGTTGTGCTCGGTGGCTTTTAATAACCCATGACAGAGTGGATACGAACTCCTTTCAATTAACGCAAGAATTTCTGGCAACCATGATTGGAGTGCGTCGATCAAGCGTTAACTTAATCGCAAAAACCTTGCAAACGGCAGGTCTTATCGATTACAAGCACGGGAAAATCGAGATCCTGGACCGCGAAGGCTTAGAGCAAGTAAGCTGTGGTTGTTATGCAATTGTTCGTGAAGCCTTCCACAAGACTACGAACTCTGTTGTTAGCAACGTGCGGTAGGCAACAGTCTGCTGTTACAAATGGAATTATCAATTAGCCGCCAATAGTTCGCTATCGTACTTTCTATGCAGCCCGTCATTTTGATTTAATCGGAGAGATGGACATCAAGTAATCTGTAATTGAACTGATTTGTGATGGCGTCAAGTTAGATGGTGGCATTTCGGTGCCGCGCTCTCCATACTCGTCATTAGTGCCGAGAGTCAGCAATTCCGCACCTTTCATTTGATTGCTAATGTAATTGCGACCTCTCAATGAACCGACATCATCAAGCGAGGTCGCAAATTGACCACCCACTTTCCCGATCGAATGGCACGACATGCACCCGCTGCTGTAAAACAATTTCTTGCCAACCTGAATCGATTGAGTGGAGACAGTGCTCGAATCACTACGACTGCTATCACCTGAGTCACCATTCAAGGCTGATTCATTTTTCTTGGACTGACCCGAAACATTAGAATGACCTTTTATGGCAAAACCAGCTTTGGGCTCCGGTAAAGTGATCAAATATGCCACCACGAGTTTGGCTTGTGCCTTAGGCAAACGAGGATGCGGCATCAACTCGCTTCTTCCGTAAAGTTTGCGGAACTCTTCTTCTTCAGCACCACCTGCGGTTATTCTATCTGTTATAAACGTGGTGCTTCTTCTACCACCCACCCCAGCCAAAATGGGACCCAGGCAGCCACCTTTCGCCCCGATGGAATGGCATTGAGTACAAACTCCCTTCTGAAAAATCGCTTCCCCCCGTCTGCTAGCGCTTGACGCTCTTGCTGCAACAAAACCAGTAGGTTTTATGCGTGTTGTTCCGTCGCGATTAGACAACTCAGACGCTGGTGCAATGTTAATCGCCATGCTCAAAGTTGAACTGCAAACTAGCGCTTCAATCAAAATCTTGTTATTTCTGAGCATTGAACTCCTGCAAATAATTCCATCATACTTGAATTATGGGAGTTGCTCCGAACTTCTTCGGAGGCACCGTTTCATCCTTCGATTGAAATTGACACTTCACCAAAAAGCTAGCTACGTACGGTAGGTAACAGTCTGCTGTAACAAATGCCACCAATAGTACGCTGTCGCACTTTCTTCCGAAACAAACTGTCCTGATTCTGTGAACCCACTCCTACCAATGGTTTCGCTAACCAGCGCAGCGTTATCCGCTTTACAATTTTGATTTATTTTACACGTGCCTGATCTTTTCAATTTGCTGCGACGGACAATTGCAGTACGTATGCGTGCGAAACGATGATGACGCCGAAGACGCCGCTTTAAGAGCGTCTCCTGCTACCGTTCAAAAATTTGTATTCCAATTAGAGGAGAGGCGAAATGAGTATAGTAATCGGACGGCACGAATTTGAAGGTCCGGTTTTGAATCAACTGCAGCTCCCTAATACTGCTGGACTGTATGCTCTTCTTCATCGCGACAGCGAAGACTACCTGCTCATCGACATTAATCAGTGCGAAAACTTGAGGGAAGTGTTAACGCCAAATGTCGTGATTGCCTCCAACCAAATTGTTGTTTTCTTGAAGTGCGACAGTTTTGAGCAGCGTAAGAAATTTCTTGCTGAACTCGTAAAAGAATTCGATTTTGACGAAGTCGATATGCCGAATAAAAAGCGGACTGAACTCAATACTGGAATCGCTTTAACGGTCTAAACAGAAATATTCATGTTGCAGCTATGCAGAAAGGGAGGTAATTACAGTGGCTGCGTTGATTTTGGCTCTTCTAGAAGAACACGCCAATGCTAAACAAGTAAAAATTTGCTTGCAGGATTGTGGTCACGAGGTATTTGTCGTAAACAACTTCGTCAAG
>JBBQFO010000051.1:0-27127 GCA_038322035.1 Candidatus Obscuribacterales bacterium | reverse complement strand
ACTTGATCTTTCATCAATGAAATCAGCGGTGACACCACAATCGTCGTGTTTCCTTTGACGATAGCAGGAGCTTGATAGCACAAAGATTTTCCACCACCAGTAGGTAACACCAGCAGGGAGTCGACGCCATTAAGAACAGATTCCATCGCTTGCTGCTGCAGAGGGCGCAACGTGTCATAGCCCCAATGCCGCTGTACGACTTCTTTTACTTGCTCGAGCGAATTTGCCAATTGCTTTACCATCGAACTCCTCCCCATTGAGGAATCCAAAGTATCAAATCAATTTGGCAAACTCTTGGCACCGAATGATTAAACGCTAGAAGATACGAGACGAATCAATTATGTCGTCTGCTCTATTCTGCAACAAGGTGCTCGCACACATATATACTAAAAATATGCAGCATCGGCGGCAATCGGCAACATAGCTCTAGCTGCCAAATACGCGAGTTATTCGAAGGCTTGAACAGTTTTCGGAATGGTGGCACCAGCCAGTTGGTGGATCGGAAACTTGTACACCTTCCGTTGTGGCTCTGCTGGGCTGTTAACGACAGGCTCGCTCTTTGCCGCAGCCATGGGTACAGCTTTAGTCGCTTTCTTAGGAGCAACGCGAGGTGCGTTGGCTTGACGCTTTGCCGCAATCGAAACAAACAAACACCAGCCGAGACTGGCCGCGAGGAACAGCATCAACACTTGATCCCACGTTGATGTGGCCAATAAATAACAGGCAGAGCCGACCCCTGCGGCTGAGGTAAACGTTCGAAAGGCGCTGCTCATTGCGTCTCAGTTTCCTTGCTATTAAGTTGGTAAAGGTGCCGAAAGGCAGTCTGGTGTATATAAGATACACCCCTGAAACATACGCGAATCGCTTGGCAAGCGCGGTTTGACGGACAGACAGCTTATTTCCGGTTAATTTCTTGTGTATACTCTCTACAATTATCGGACTGCGCTTCAAAACACTGCCAGTACAGGGTTAGCGGGCAGCTACGGTTTTGGCACAAGTGGTGCCTTCGACGACTCCCAAATTTGCCCGTCAACGTACTTGACCATCAAAACTCGCAGCATCAGCGCCGTCGAATGCGCCTCAATTTTCTCTTGTTTGAACTTCTGGCTAGACTGCTGCTGAGAACCCAATATCACCCCGTCAGACGCCTGAAACGTTCCCACGTTATTTCCGCTATCATCTACAAACCGCATGCGAAACTTGACGGCTTCTATTGGCTTTTGCCCGATATTTTTGTAGTCGATATAAATTCGCGCATCGATCGGAGCGTCGAACGGGTCTAGATCGAGATCCGTCCTCAGCCCCTCTACTGAGACGGGGCACCCAGGCTCCGGAACAAATTCCGAACGAATTGTTCGAACTTTATTTGCGCTTTGACCGTATGTATATGTAGCAGGCGAAATTTCGGCAAGCCCTAAAGTGAGGATGACGATGCAGATATTGCAGACAAAAGCGAAAGCTAACCTAGTCAGCTGGACACTTTTCATGGTCTTCGGGCTGCTCATAGTGGTTGGTTCACTTGCGGCGAGGTCGGACAGCGCTGGTCTCCATCTTACAATTTTGCACACCAATGATTTGCATGCGCATGATGAATCTTTCGAGGAACGGCAGCGGTCCATCGGAGGATTTCCGCGCATCGGTCACATGCTGCGCTTACTGCGCGCCAAAGACCCCAAGCATACTTTGACAATCGACGCTGGCGATATCTTCCAGGGCACGCCTCTCTTCACCAAGTATCATGGCGAGGTCGAAGTGACTATGTTGAACAAGATGGGTTACGACATCTACACGATCGGCAACCATGAATTCGATGATGGTCCTCAGAATTTGGCGCAACAATTGAAACTGGCTAAGTTCGACGTCATCAACGTCAATATGGACCTCAGTGCCGAACCAGAATTAGGCGCATTGGTAAAACCTTCGGTTATTAAGGAAATAGATGGACAAAAGATTGCCTTCATCGGCGGTATCACCGCAGATCTGAACTCCGTCGCGCTTAACACCGGTGGAGTTAAAATCAAGTCCGCAGGTCCGAACTGGGTGCAGCCATTTATCGACGAAGTCGACAGGCTCAAAGCAACCGGGATCAACAAGATCGTCTTGGTGACGCATTGCGGCGTTGAGAGTGATAAAATTCTGGCGCAATCGATTCCAGAAATCGATGTAATAATCGGCGGGCACAGCCACACGCGCCTGGACAAACCAGTGATTGTGGAACACTCAGATGGCAGCACAACAACCATTGTTCAAACTGGATGCTATGGAAGAGCGTTCGGAAAACTGGATGTTGCCTTTGACGAAAAAGGTCTAATCGTTCCTGCAAGCACTGATTATCGACTGATCAATATCACCGACAAAATAATTTCAGACCCGGACCTTAAAGCTTACGTTGACGAGAAAGTGGAACCACTACTTGGGTTGAGAAAGGAAATCGTCGGAGAAGCGACTAGCGCCTTCGACAATAGCTTCAGAAACTATCCCTGGGATTCGTCTTTGGGTGACGTCATTTGCGATGCGCTAGTGGGAGAAGGTAAAACTTACGGCATCCAAATCGGCTTCGAAAACCGGGGCGGCATCCGCTCTCGCATCGAGAAAGGACCAATCACCGCCGAGAAAGTGGAGGAGATGCTTCCCTTTGACAATAAGGTCGTCTTTGCCACCATATCAGGTGCGTTGCTCCTGAAGAATTTGGAACACTCTTTCGCCGGACCATTAGGCGGAAGTTTCTTCGACGAGAGTGGTATCAAAATTGCATACGACTCGAGCAGACCCAAAGGAGACCGCGTTGTCTATGCGCTTGTGCAAAATAAGAACGGTGACTGGAGGCCGATCGACCCGAACGGGAAGTACAAAGTGGCCGTCAACGATTACAGCTTCAAATCCGGCGAGGGCTACGATTTCGCAGGAGCCGAAAACATCGAGTACGTGCCTGAAAGAATTTCAGCGGCGTTCCGCCATTACATGGATAAGCACCATGTGATCTCACCGCAAGCACCGGATCGCATCGTGCCTCTGACAAGGGATTTGGCTCAGATCCAAAAGAAACGCGATGGACTCTACCTATCGATAAAAGACGCGCCTCCAAATGCCAGACTGACGATAGTTGAAGGCACGCATCGCAGCGTAGATTCAATCAAAGGTATCCCAGTTCCACTAGCTCATCCCAAGATTCTCGAAACGGGAATCAAGGCGACACCATATGGAACTCAACTGATCAAACTTAAGGGCACAGCGGAAAAAGCGTGGGTTTGTGTCTACGCGCAGCCAACGTTAACTTCCAAGAGAGTTCTAATCAGTTATCCACTGAATATGGAAAACGCAGCCAAATAAAGCTCAGCTACTAATGCTGTTGCATGCCTTCTTTCATCGTCAGAAACTATTTCGGACAAATTTCTAAATGTGATTTAGCAACTCGTCGTATCGCGCCGCCACCGCTGTCACCAAAGACATCGGTACTGGACGCTTGATTGGATCCTCACCCTCTGGCCGTAGCGAGTAGTTGACCAGCTCTTCGTATTCAGCAGGTAGATGGTTGCCGTAGTGAGCCCAGACGAACTTGATACCGCGACGAGCAGCGACGAGTCCATCTTTCGTAAGACTATCACCGACAAAAATTACTTCTTGCGGAAACACATCGAAGTCGGCGAGAACTTGATCGACACCGGCTGGATTTGGCTTTTCATAATCAATTGGTAGCACATGAAATCTGGTTTTCAAATTGCTCGTGACCGCACGCATCTCTTTCACACGAGCACGTCCATGCTCGAGCGATATTGGTTGCCAGATCTCAGTCGCTGTTGGTTCAACGGTTTCCAGCGCGTAGACAGCATCCAGCAGACCATCAAAGATTTGCTGATTGCGAACACGGGCCATGTATTCTGGCGCATCACTGAGTGCAACGATTTTAATGCCCTGCTTCTTCAGCTCAGCCAGCGTGTGCAGCACCTGCGGAAACGGTCTCAAATACTTGGTTCTATTGTTATCTAAAGAATTCCAGAACGGTCTGACAAAAATTTCTCTGAACTTATCAGGGCTGTTTTTGAAATGCTTCCAGGCGAAACTTGTTTCTTCCAGCAACCAGGGATATTCGTGAGTGCCGCGTCTATCGATGACTCGGCCAATGTCTTCGGCTAGTTCGCTAACTGGAATATCCAGCTTGACGCTGATTTCTCTCAAGAAATCTCTCATCGCCGGCACGAAGTAATCCCAGAATGATGCCAGTGTTCCATCCACGTCTGTGATAATCAACTTCGCTCGCTGGCTGGGATGTTTACCCAGAATAGCGAGAAGGTCTTGTTCTTTTAATTCATACATGGTTTACCTACACTTCCACTTGTAGAAACAGTTTGCGATAAAACGCTGTGCTTGCGCCAGCTTCGACACATCGCATGTTCGAACTCTAGTGTTCTAGTGATACTAATACTTTTATACTTACTGCTGAGGGCAGCACTGTCGCTGCATTATGCGTGCTTGCATATAATCAGAACCTCCAATGTCACCAACCCATCTTGCCTGAAGGCGACTAAGAACAGGTTAAGGGTGCGGCTTTCATATGGCAACCCTTTTGTGACTAATGTTACATGCTCGCATGCAATGTCAACAGTATTTCATAAGCGCCTTGTCGCAAGCCAGCCTTGGCATACACACGATTAAGAAAGCCAATTTTGCACTGAAAACATTTACATCCGAAACATAACCAGTTACATAGAACCCTCTGTTTGTCAGCATCTCAACATGCGGGATCAAACAAAATAGAAACACAGACTTAACACTGCGATTACAAACCAAACCCGCACCACATGTAGTGAATATATACAGATCAACTACTGCGGGGGTTGGCTGAGAGCGTTCAAGTTCTGCTGCGCTTCTGGGTAATCAGGTTTGAGCTGCAATGCTTGCCTGTATTCCGCTTCCGCTTGCTCCTTCTTACCTAGCTTCGCCAACGCGACACCGAGATTGTTGTGCGCCATGTAATTGGACGGATCTACCTTAATGGCGAACTGGTAGTGCTTTACCGCTGGTTGGAGTTGATTATTATGTTGGTACAAGAGCGCCAGATTATAGTGCGTGTCGGCAAACATGGAGTCAATTTTGAGTGCTTTTTTGTACTCATCGAATGCTTTTGCCAACTGCCCCTGCTTAAAGTAAGTAATGCCGAGGCTAGTGTGAGCTTGTGCATAACCCAGATTGCGCTGCGCTTGAGGATAATCGGGATTCAGTTTTAGTGCGGCTTGAAACTCTTCTACTGATTCGGGAAATTTACCCTGGGCACTAAGGGCGACACCAAGGTTGTTGTGGGCCTCAATATAGTTGGGATTGAGGGCGATCGCCTTTTTATATTCTTCAATGGCGTCATCCATCTTGTCTGTCTTCTGAAAGAGGCAGGCGATCCCATAATGGAAAGTGGGATTATTTGCGTCCAATTTGATTGCGTTGACAAAACGCTCATTAGCCTGTTCTAGCTTGTTCTCATTGGCATAGGTGAGCCCTAAGTTGTAATGAAATTCAGGATTTTGAGGATCGATCGTGACAGCCTCTTCCAGTAGCTTTTCAGCATCGGAAAACTTACGCTTATCGAACATAAGCACACCAAGGTTATATCTCGCATCAGCCAATTGCGGATCCGCGGCGATCGCTTTTCGATATTCAACCTCAGCCTGATCGAACTTGTTGCGGTTGTGCCAAATCTTGCCGATCAGGTTGTGAGCGCGGGCGTTCTTGTCGTCGACTTCGACGACCTTCTGAAGCGTGCCCCAAGCCTCGTCAAAGCGCTTGTTCAGGTACGCTTTTTCAGCTCTGGCATAGGTCTTGTCTGATTGTGATTCGGACAACGCTGGTGACGCCACCAGGCAAACAAGCGCTGCAATTGGAACAAAACGTAGTCGCACAACCCCTCACTACCGAGCACTTAACCTAATCACAGTTTATGTTATTCCGCGCCGGAAATCCTGGCGAACTGCCAAGGTAGTGCCACCAATGGTTTACAATAAGAGCTTTCAGAGAGCTTTCAAGCGCTAAATTTCATGGTCGTCAGCAAAACTGCCTCAATCCAATCGATTAATCCCGCCAACCGTGAGGTTATCGGCGAAGTGCCGATTATGGGTGCGACCGAAGTCAAGGATGCCGTCGAGAGAGCCTGGAAGACGTATGAGACATGGCAGCTTGTGCCGTATCACAAGCGCATAAAAAAGATTATTGAACTGCGTCGACTGATCGAAGCGAGTGCCGATGAGATTGCTCAGTTAGTCAGCACGGAAGTCGGCAAGCCGATTGTCGAGAGTTACCTGGCTGAGATGACGGGGCCACTCGACAGCTGCGTGTGGCTTGCAGAGAACATCGAAACGCTTTTGAAGGATCAGGTCGTTCCGATGTCCAACCCACTGTTGGCGACGAAACAAAGTGTCATAACGTTTGAACCACTGGGTGTGATCGGCGTTATCGCTCCCTGGAATTATCCCTTTTCAATTCCGGTGATGACCATTCTGATGGCTGTCGCCTGCGGCAATACGGTGGTGTTAAAACCATCTGAAAAGTCGCCAATGGTAGGCATTAAGATCGGTGAACTATTCGAGAAAGCTGGATTCCCCAGTGGAGTGCTGCAGGTGATTACCGGCGACAGAAGCACTGGCGAGCAGCTCACCAAATGTGATTTATCGCGCATCATTTTCACAGGTTCGGTAGCGGCCGGTTCGAAAATTATGACGCAGGCGGCACCGAATATAATACCACTAAGTTTAGAATTGGGCGGAAAAGATGCCGCCATCGTATTGCCCGATGCTCCCGTGGATTGGACGGCTCGGGGTTTGGTCTGGGGCGCCTTCACAAACGCAGGTCAAGCCTGTGCCTCCATTGAACGCGTTTATATCATAAAAGGCAAAAACACACAGAAGCTAATCGACAAGATTGTGCACTACGCATCATCATTGCAAGTGGGATCTCCGCTGGACCAGACTACTGATGTGGGACCGGTCATAGACGAAGGGCAACTGGCAATCGTCGAAGCGCACGTCAACCAAGCCAGAGAGATGGGCGCAGAAATCCTCACCGGTGGCAAGCGAAATGACCAGTTGGGCGGATTCTTTTACCCGCCGACGGTTCTGACAAACGTAAATCACACAATGGACATCATGACCAAAGAAAGCTTTGGTCCGGTGATGCCGATCATGGTCGTCGATACCGAAGACGAAGCCGTAGCCAGAGCAAATGACTGCGACTATGGGCTCTGTGCCTCGGTTTGGGCAGGCGGGTTAAATAGAGCTGAAGCAGTTGCACGAGATTTACAAGTTGGAACTGTAATGATAAATGACTGCCTGGTATCACATGCGATGCCGCAGGTACCCTGGGGTGGTTTGAAAAAGAGCGGCTTCGGTCGCAGTCACTCCCACTTCGGCTTGATGGATCTAGTCAACATCAAGCACATCAGCATCGACTCTTCAGGCGGTAGCCACCGAATCTGGTGGTATCCTTACGGTCCAAGCAGAGTTAAAACTGCACGAGGCGGGCTGAAATTCCTGCACGGAACGTTCCCTTTAGGCAAAATCAAAGGGCTGTTCATTTTCGTCTTCAACATGTTCCGCAAGGCCAAATAGATGTGCCGGTATTTTTCCCAAGCCGCAGGGCTAGACGATGGCGCTCGGCGTTAAATTTGAACTTTGCTTGAGTGAATTCAAAATCGTGGTGAGCAGCCCGGCTGCTTCGGTACATTCATCCACTGTGTTGAATGAACTGGCGGATATGCGAATCGAGCCTTTAGCTTGCTCGTCAGATAAACCGAGTGCTCTCAAAACCGAGGAAGGTTCGATAATTCCTTGATGACATGCCGATCCGCTGGACACACACAGTCCCTTCAAATCCGCTCTCATGACGATGCTCTCGCCTTCTAAACCAGGCAAAACAAAGCTGATGTGCCCCGGTAAGCGCTGCGTCAAAAGCGACGCCCCAGTGAAAACCAGACCATCTACTTGGGAGAGATGTTGCTTGAAAATTTTCGATATGCCCAACAGTTTTTCACGATTTTGAACCAACTCAACTCTCGCTAATTCTGCCGCCCGGCCGATCGCGACGATGTTTGAAAGTCCCTCTGTACCTGGCAACAATCCCATCTCTTGTCCGCCACCAAAAATAATCGGCATGATATTTTGCAACTTGCGAACGTACAATATCCCAACCCCTTTCGGCGCATGGAATTTATGCCCTGACAGCGCCAGGGAGCTGATCGAAACTACCTTCAAGTCGATAGCGATTTTGCCGGCAACTTGCACTGCATCAGTGTGAAAAAAGATATTTCGCTCTCTGGCAAAATCGGCAATTGCAGGAATTTCTTGAACCGTTCCGATCTCATTGTTCGCCCACATCGTCGAGATCATGCTCGTCTCGCTGGTAGTGTGCTTCTCAATGTCTTTCAGTGAGACGAAGCCCTCACGATTCACCGGCAGATAGGTTACTTTCCAACCAAGACTTTCGAGATATTGACATGGTCCAGCGACGGAAGGATGCTCGATGCGAGTTGTTATTAGATGCCGTCCTCGATCGTTAGCCTCGACAAAGCGAGCCCGTCCAAGCAATGCGCAGTTATTGCTGAGCGTGCCGCAAGAACTGAAGTATATTTCATCGTCATCACAATTGAGCAGTGCCGCGACCTGGCTACGAGCTGATCCGAGTGCCTCTTTCGAATCCCTGCCAAGTGCGTGGATTGAAGAAGGGTTGCCCCACGAACGTGACATGTAAGGAAGCATCGCATCGATAACTTCCTCTCGAACTTGGGTGGTGGCGCTATTGTCTAGATAAATCATGTTACTGTTCCGGTCTGAAGTTAGCATCCTAACACGACACCGATTTTCAGTGCTATTTTAGGTTGCGGAACGCTTCTGAGGCGCAGTTTGACTACAACTTTCTTCCGATTTCTGATTCTGGCTATTTTGCTGACACTCGCCGTTCTCATCAATGTGTGCGTGGGTGACGTCTGTGTGACGCCTGCTCAAGCCCTGCATGAGATGATCGGAAGCGACTCGCAATCAGCAACATTGCACGAAGTGCTTTGGCAAATTCGCCTGCCCAGAATCTTTGTAGCAATGGTTGTTGGAACTGCTCTTGCCGTATCTGGGTATGTACTGCAGGCTCTCTCTCGGAACTCCCTGGCCGATCCTTATCTCACAGGAGTTTCTAGTGGCGCAGGATTGGCTGTAGCAGTGGCGATGATCTGCAACGCAAGTTTCTCGGTGATTCCAGCCGCAGCATTCGTGGGCGGATTGGTGGCCAGCCTGATTGTCGCCTCGATGGCACGTGGTCCTGCGGGTCTGTCAGTCGGGCGACTACTCTTATCCGGGGTCGGGCTTTCTGCAATTTGCAGCGCCTTCATCACGATGATACTGATCCATGCATCGAGCGTTGCCCAGGGACAGGGGCTGTTCTTCTGGCTCGCAGGCGGTATTGCCGGAAGAACGTGGACTGAAGTATTACCGGCATGTGGATACACCGTCGCAGGAATTATAATTGCCCTGACAATGAGCAAACAGATCAGACTGCTCTCCCTCGGTCCACAATCAGCTCAAGCACTGGGGTTGGACGTAGCCCGCACGCAATGGATTCTTCTGGCTTCGGCAGTCCTAATGTGCGGAGCAGCAGTTTCTATAAGTGGACTAGTTGGATTTGTCGGACTAATCGCGCCGCATTTAGCTCGCCGCCTGTATGGACGTGACGAACGCTGGCAAATTCTTTGCGCCGCGATGCTCGGCATGACCCTCGTTTTGTTCAGCGATCTAGCAGCGCGCACTTTAGGACAAGGGCAAGAACTTCCGCTTGGAACGCTGCTTTCGCTAATCGGCGGACCATTTTTCCTCTGGCTCATTGGTAGCAAGCACGGGAGAGAGGTGCTACAAAACTGATGGTGGACACAGCTGCGACAATGGAAGTGTTGAATCTGAGTGTTGGTTTCGATAAACACACAGTGCTCGAGAACGTGTCGGTGCAGCTGCTCCCGAGCCAGGTGATCGCTATTGCCGGACCCAATGGCGCTGGCAAATCAACGCTGATCAAAACGATGGCACGACAGATAAAACCGATTACCGGAACAGTAAAGTTGAACAGCACAGATATTTGGTCCATGCGTACACAGGAGTTCGCAGGCAAAGTGGCTTATGTGCCACAAGACATTGAGTCATCGACAGAACTGACAGTAGAACAGATGGTCATGCTCGGTCGCAATCCGCACCAGAAGTGGTGGCAATGGTATGGCGACAGCACTGACACCAATGCAGTCAACAAAGCTCTCAGCGATACCGAAATGGAAAAGCTGAAGCATAAACCCATTTGCCAACTATCCGGCGGTGAGCGGCAACGTGCAGCACTGGCCACAGCGCTCGCTCAAGAACCGCAGTTCATGCTGCTCGACGAGCCAACATCACATCTAGATTTTAAGCACCAGAATGAATTGCTCGCCTTGTTAAAACGACTGCGAGCGAATGGAATAGGAATTATGATCGTTTTGCACGATTTGAACGTAATCGCGCGCATAGCAGACAATGTCGTACTGATCGAGAACGCACGCAACGGTGGAGACAGCAGTAAAGTGGCAGCCACAGGCACGGTTCAGCAGGCGCTCAGCATTGAGAACCTGAAGCGCGTGTTCGACGTAAACGTGACCGCGTTCGATGACCCACTCACAGGTGAAGTAGTCTACAATCCGTTCTCGCTACAAAAGAGCTAGTTACAGTCCGATGCGGAGACTGCCATGGTGTCCGATTGGAATACGGATGCTGATTCCGGAGCGCTGGTTGCCAAAGCAAGGTCCGCCGTTACGGCTGTCATAGCCGTCGTCATAGCCGCCATTGTTCCAGCCGCCGTTGCCACCGCTGTTCCAGCCGCCATTGCTGCGTCCGTTGCCGAAGCATCCATCATTATTGCCGCTGTAATACGGCTGGTATCTTTCTCTTTCACGACCATTTGCGTTGCGGCAATGCTCGTTGTACAGCTGGATTCGAATAGCCTGATCGCAGTCTCTCTGCTGCTGCCACTGATGGTTCTGGCCGATGTACTGCTCTTGTCCGTATGTTTGGTCGTTAGCGCGCTGCCGCGCCATCTCTACTCGTCTTTCCTGCTGCTCTTGCTGCCGAAACTCTCTCTGTCGCTCTGCAGCGATGCGCCAGTCCATATCTTCATTCTGGCGATTGCGTTGCTCAGGAATATGTCTGAAGCTGCCGTTGTAAGCAGAGCGATTATCGCCGTCATAGAACGACGTGCTTCCCTGGTTCTCGCGAAGCCTGGAAACATTCGGATCATAGCCACGGAAGTCCACCTGCGGATTGCGTCGATAATCGGCGCCATCAATCTGGGACTGGTTGAAGTAAGCATTCTTGCAATGAACGTTGTTGATGATTACTGTTCCGTCAGCCCGTACTTCCTTCGTCGTGAAGGTCTGCGGATAGTCTGCGTCGTTCGGACGAGGTCGGCCCGGCATTCTATCGCCCTGGAAGGCGTCATGCTGGTCGCCATTTTGCGCATTCTGCCGACTGCCATCGTATATATATCGATCGCCGGATTGATTCTGCCCATTATTGCCGGGAAGCTGCCCCTGGTCGCCACTCCAGCGATACATGTCGCCGTTGTTGCCGTTGCCGGGGTTGTTGCTAAATCTTGGTCCGTCGGACATGGGGCACTCCTTAGATATGACGCGCGGGCTGAAGGTTACGCTTGCTTATATACATATTCCTGAATAGTTGGACTGTCAATGGGAGAAGCCCCACCTTAAACCTTGTAACCCTGAACTGGTCAGCTTCTCACTTAGCGGCGGATGAGGTACACAAACCGTATGACTCATAACCGTTATGCCCACTGCCGCCCCCACTGAACCGAGACTGCGCCCACCATACACCTACTATACTGAGGGCGTGTGATCATCTAGTGACAATTGAGGATAAATTGGAACCAGAAAAGACCTCTCGGCCAATGAAAAATTACGACGAAGGAAATTTCTCCCTCAATGAAAGTTTCGCTACGCAACCAATTTGTTTTGACAAATTTGATTTCGAAAAAAAGATTTCGACGAAATCCACTAGTACACGCAATGCAGTTGTTGCAGCGATCTCGATGATGCGATCGATTTTACAGTTTTACGAACACCAGTAAAAATACTTGCACCACTTCTGCATTGTTATGCTATAGTCAAAGAAAGTTTCGTTACAGGAAATAAGATCGTGAACCGCGTACTCCAGCATCAAAGCCAGAGCCTCAGCCAATTTAGTTGGTTGTTCGCTGCGCTATTGAATGTCACTGCTGGAAAAAATCAAAAGGTTTACCGTCATGTTTCGCTCTCACTACAACAAAGTTCGCCGCTCCAATAAAACTGATTGCCCATCGGGAATCAGCTTACAGGTGCGCCGTTTCGCTATTGCATTGGCGCGAGCAATGCTCCCGCATCGACCGCGCCAGATGCACTACAGCGCCGGCGGATTGATTCACCAGCGAAGCCTCAGTTTCATGTTGCTTGATTGGCACTAGCCATAGTCCACTGAAGCGAACCAAATTCAAATAATGTACTGCACTATATGCAGTACCACATCATGTCAGTCATATTTTGACAGACTGGAGATTCGCACGTCTAAAACCGCTCAGAGAGGTAATTCAAAGCATCATTCAAATATTGGCCTTTCGTCTAATGGTAGGACCTCACCCTTTGAAGGTGAAGATCTTGGTTCGAATCCAAGGTGGCCAGAATCGTGCATGTCGTCTAGAGGCCTAGGATGCCTGGTTGTGATTCAGGCGACACGAGTTCGAATCTCGTCATGCACTCCACGCCCGGTTAGGAGAATTGGCAAATCCGCCTGACTTAGAATCAGGACTTTCTCGGTTCAAGTCCGAGACTGGGCACCATACGCAAGTCGGTTAATGGCAAACCAGCGGGCTCCAAACTCGCGACTCGTGGTTCAAGTCCACGCTTGCGTGAATTGTTTAGAAAGTCGGCGCATGAAAATGTCCGACTCTCTCAAGCCAACATAGCAATGATGGTTCACGCGCTCGTTTGAAGTACGAGACATCTCAGTTCGATTCTGAGTGTTGGCAAATTATTCCGATGCAACCGCAGAAATATTTTTTTTCTGCCTATCAAGAAAGACCACAGTAATCGTCGCTGCCAGGGGAAGCATCAGGAAAGCAATTATGATGCCGATCTCGGCTGCACCAATCGACTTGGCGTGTTCCAGCAACTCGCCAAGGCGCACTCCGGCAGTTAACTGCAAAGCAAGGAACACGTAACTAAGCAAATTCATTCGAACTACGCGAACCAGGAAAAATAATAACGTCGACAAACCCACGACAGTGAAAAGAAATGCCGACAGACAATCCTGCCAATACCACGAGGAGGCGCCCGTCAAGAGGCTGCAGAGTAAAATGAATAGCACAACTCGTAAGTTGGTTCGCAGGAATTTCTGCCAAAGTCCAGCACCGATAGCCAAAAGCATCAGTCCGAGAATTACACCGCTAAAGATGGCAGTTAAGACATCCACCGACGGAAAGACCGAAGAAAAAATTGTTGGCAAAAACTTGGGAATGTCGAGACGTATTGAGGGAGTAACGGCCTCCATAATCACGTTTTGAATAACTTTCAATGCTACGAGAACCGCGCACAGTGAATACGAACTGACAGCTGCGTCAATCCAGATATTGGATCGCATAATCCGCTCTTCAGGGTTTAGTGGCTTCAACAAAAAACCGTGACGCAGTTGATTGGCGATCGTTGGAAAACATAACCGAATCGTGGCAAAGCCAGCCAGGGACAAAAGCAGATAACCAAACGACAAGAGTAATACTTTTACCGACTCTTGCGCTATTGATTGCGCAACGAAGGATTGAAGACTCTCAGCGGTATTGTAATTGATGAAAAGTTTCTCGACACCATTAAGTGAAGCAATAATCATCAGTATCAGCCCGATTCCACCCAATATCAAAGGTCCGGCCCAGCGAATCGAAGTGGCTCGTAGAACATGAATGCCCCAGCTCAAGAAGGCAACCAGCAGAACGATGCCGAAGATAGCGCGCAACACACCGTCGACTTGTTGATACCACTTCAACTTAGTTCTGGGCCAAGACCACGAGTCTGGCAAATCCCAATCAATTTTCAACTCAGAAATTTCATCACCTTTGACACCAACCTTCACTTTTGACGCGGTTTCTCCAACATTGAACTTCGGCACATTGAGCTCAAATTCGTAGTCAACTCGATCCGCACGCTCGACTCTATTTTTGCCGATCACGTCATAAGGCACGAACTCGGGACGATTTTTTTTCAAGTAAGCATCGACTACAGCGAAGGCTTCTGCTTCACTCAGTTTCCGTCCCTTACCCTCGTCGCTATTTTCCAGAACGGTGGCGCGCTTGCGACCATCCGCGTCCATGAACACCCAGTAAATTTTCGATTCTTGCGGCTTGAAGAATCTCACTCTCCATTCCAGGCAAGGTTCAATTTGAGCGTACAGTTCAGAAGTTTTGAGTTTGCCTAATTGTTCAAAAATGTACTGCCACTTTTCTAAATCCGTTTGATCTGGCTTCGAAATCAATTCAATTTCGCTTTGATAAGTGTCGTCAACGACGACATCTTCATGCCAATACTTTTTCGCAAGAGCCAAAGCCTGCTTGGAATTAATCAATACTTTCTTCTGCGCCCCAATTTGATCTGGAGTCTTATAGAAAGATATGCCAAGGCACAACAACGCGATTGCCACCAAACTGATGCGCCATCGCTGCGACAGCGGCGCATAGGTGGTTTCAGAGCGATCAATTTCGATTTCTAGTTTTTGCTTGGCAACAGCTTCCGTTTGGGACGCTGCGTTGGAAAGATCTGATTCATCGATGTTGTTTTTCCTCGCCCAGCGCCTGCTGTAAATAGCAGCTGCCAGAAAAGGCACCAAACTGATCATTGCCGGTATGGTCAGCAATAGCTGATGTGTAGCGAAAACAGGCTCAACGGTCAGGAACGCATCATAAAGATAGTGAGCAACAAAGCACGGCAGCACACCATAGCGATTCAGTATCCAACCAAATACTAAACCAACCATACTGAGCTCCAGTCCTCTTGCGTAACTTGGCTGCTGCGGATACTGACTGTGTGCGAATCCCCAGACTACAGCCTGAATCAAGTTTGCTAACCAGAAATTCTTGAGCAATCTAGTCAGCAGACCGAGTGCCACCACGCGGCAGGTAAATTCTTCCAGTCCGGCGGCACTGACTCCAATCAACGCACCACTGATGGCGGGGCACAGAGTGCCTATGGTCTTATAATCATCCACGCCCAGCGGACAAAAGAAATTGAACTTTTGCCCAACCATATAATAGGAAATCACCCAGAGCATCATGCCACCAACGGCCAGGTATCCGTAAATGGTCTTTTGCAAGAAATCTTGCTGCGCCATTCCTTTTAGCGTGAGAAGGTGCGGCAGAGCCATGTGTTTTGGCCAGGACCGGCGATAAATAATCTCGGCGCCGCCGACCAGAGTCAGGCTCATCAAGAGTGCACCGGCTGCGGCAAGCAAAGTCATCACTAGTTGCTTGCTGACAAAGTTGGCAAAAGTAAGACTGGTCTCGTATTGAGAATCGATTGTGTTGGTCCAATTGTTTCCCTGATCGAGAATAAAGAGGACTACCACTATCAGGCTGCTTATCAGAGTGAAGCGCCAGCGGATGTTGTGCGTGTTCAGACCATAAACGAATGCACCAATGGTGGCAACTATAAACAAGAAAATGAAGAATGAGGCAATTTTGCCAAGCAACTCATTGTTCTCGCGAATCTTTTTGTACTCTCGAGTCCAAGTGTCAGAAGGCGCTAGATAGTAGCGATACGAAGACACTTTGTTGCCCGCAATATCGACACGAATGCGCAAACTCGATTCTGGAAAACCACCTTTTTTCCATTCGAAATGCTGGTCGATGCGGTTCGGTTTAGCTTCTGTTCCGTAGTCGAAAAGCTGATATTTACTGAGATCTTGGCCGCCAATTTTGTTGATGAAAATTTCAGCCTGGTGTTGAGCTTCTTCTTTGCTCAAGGAGGGAAGCTTGAGATCGTTTTCGAGAATATGGAATATGGATTTAAGCTGCCCGCTAGTTGTGTAAGCGACATAGATTTGCTCTTTGCTCAACTCTTTACAAAAGCGCGTGCGCCAAAGCCAGACGGGCACCTCATTCTTCATCAGTTCATTGGCGGCTTTGATTCCCAGCTTGAATTCGAGAACGGATTTTGCTTCATCGTCATGCAGAAAAACTGTGGTCTGAATATTTTTATCGACGTCGTATCCCAGTTGAGTGGCAAGCGCTTTCGCTTCTATAGCGGCTTGCTGGCTTGTCAGTGCATAGTTTATCGATGCGGCAGGAAACACCTGGCGGTTGAACAGAGCGTAAAAGACAAATCCGAGCAGGGCGACTATTAGCCACGGCAATCCGATCTTAAGACGCGCTTTTGGCTTTACTACGGCGTCTTCGGCGTTGGTTGCGGGCTCGGAATTCAAGATGCAATCTCTAGCTTGGTTGTTTGACTATAACAGCAGGAGCGCACTGATCTTCAGTGCAATGATGTTTCTAAGCAGCAGTCTCTGCTCGCTCGGCTGCACCAGATTTGGTGCTTAGTGCGAAATCAATGCCAACAATCTAGGCACGAAGACAATAGATCCAATTGCTGCTGCGGCAACAGATGCGATTAGAACCGCAGCTGCGGCAGTGTCTTTCGCGTATCTGGCGGACTGATGGTATTCATTGTTTGACGAGATGTCGACCAGGTGTTCCAGTGACGTGTTGACGAATTCTGCTGCTACAACCATCGACATTGCGACGATCAGCGATATCCAGCCTTGCCCGTCGACTTTTAACCAGATGCCCAATGCGGTGACGAGCGCAACTAGACAGAAATGGATGCGAACGTTGCGCTCTTGCTTGAGTCCGATCCAGATGCCGTGAAATGCATGGTAAAAAGATTCAATCATCGTAATCGCCGGTCCCGTCTTCCGAAGCCAAGCCCGGGGAAATATGGACGCTTCAGGCGCTGCAACTGTTTCGACGGACGGGGATTGAGGACAATCCGTTACGGCACTGTTAGTTGGAAGACCTACAGTTCGAGCGCGGTGCTTTACGACCTTGCTCTTCGGAACGCCTAACGATTTCAAGTCAGTACCCCCAATGCCATCCGCGAAGTTGCTTATGCCAAGCAGCTTGGCAGCACAGGCTATCCTTGGATTAACTGCAGTCAATGTGCAGGAAGCCGCCATTAAATTCACCATAACACAGGGTTGCTAAGTACAACAAGGTGAAATGGTTAGCAATGTTAAGCGCCAACCGGTCGGACTATCGGCTTACACCAGCAGCATCAAGCACCAGTTTCTGGCGCGAGAACATATCCTTCTCTTGCGCTTTGGTTATGTGGTCGAAACCCAAAACATGTAAAACTCCGTGAACAAATAAGAAGGCGATTTCTCGATCCAGGCTGTGGCCGAAATCCAACGCCTGCTCCTGAGCCTTCTCAAGCGAGATCACGATTTCGCCCAACTCAAACCTCTCCTGACCGAAGTCTGGAGGGAAATCCACGACTTCACCGTCAAAAATCAGTGGAAAGGAGAGCACGTCGGTGGGCTGGTCTTTACCGCGAAACTGCTGATTGAGCTCTTGAATCTTCTTGTTGCCCACAAACATAAGCTCGATAGAACCACGCTCGGCGATCATCTTCAGATGCTTACTGGTTATATGGCGAGCCGCATTGGTACGCAGGTTGCGACAGACTTCGGCGAACAGCGAATCCATCGTTTCAGTCCACTGCTTTGTATCTATAGGTAGCTTGCGCTGCTTATTGGTTACCTGAACTGCGCCCATGCAAACTCCAAAGACGTCACCCGCGCAGACAGGGGCATGGCGCCCACAGTTGCCTGAAAAGAGCCGCCATGTTAACATACAGGGCATATGGAATCGTGTTGTCGTAGGCCGTGAACGTTAGCCTACGGCATTCTCGTTTGTGGCCGTCCGTTTAACGGGCGCAGATTCGTCGCAGAAAACATGTCCGACAAAAAGACTCTCGAACAAAAATTGCAAACAGTGACAGAAATCGCCGATACGGTTGCTGAACCGCTTGGGTTGTTCGTTGTTGAATGCAAGTTCGGGCAGCAAGGTCGCAAACATAGTCTAGAAGTGACCATCTTCAGAAAAGAATCGTGGGTTTCGCTCAGTGATTGCGAACAGCTCAGCCGCCTGTTGGAAGCGGAGCTGGACAAGCGCATGGCCGTGGAAGGACCGTTGATCGAAGGCAGCTTTGATTTGCAAGTACAGAGCCCCGGCATCGACAGGCAACTGAAGACTGCACGAGAGTACAGAATATTTACAGGGCAAGTGGTGCAGGTTCAGAGCAAAGAAAAAGTTGGTGACCTTGGTATCAACTTTAAGGGCACGCTCACTGGAGCCGCTGATGGCAAGCTGCATTTGGCAAAGGCGACGGCGATCATACAAAAGCAACAGACAAAAGGAAAACAAGTTGCAACCAAGGCAGAGCCGCCTCGCGACGTAACTGTGGACATGAAAAGCTGTAGCACCGTCAAATTGTTTTCGGATGATTTGGCATCGCACCGTCCAGGCGAAAAACTGCCTGTACTGAATGGAGATGGTACTGGCGACGACCTTGCCTAGCCACGACGAACTAGCACGATGCGACTTCGGTCACATCAAAATACAAAAACAACTGAATAGGAAGTAAATCAATGATCAAAATAGGTGACAAGCTACTTGAAGCAGCCGAGGAATTAGAGCGCGATCGAAATATCCCGCAAGAAGAGTTCATCTCGTATGTGTGCGACGCCATCGTTGCAGCCTATAAAAAGAAAGTGCCGGATCATGATGTAGAGGGCGTAAGAGCCATCTTCGACCACGAAACAGGCGAAATCGGTATCTTCGCACCAAAAGAAGTGGTCGATAAAATCAGCAACGAGTATCACGAAATCAGCCTCGTCGACGCACAAGACTTGATTCCAGACGTTGCCGTGGGTGAAGTATTGGAAATCGAAGTTACCCCAGCTGACTTCTCTGAGTTTGGGCGTATCGCCGCTCAGACAGCCAAGCAGCTGATGACACAACGTCTGCGCGAAGCAGAAAAAGAACTGATCAAAAAGGAATTCGAAGCACGCAAAGGCACTTGCACCACTGGGCAAATCGAGCGTATCGAAGTAATCAGCAACAGCCGCAACAACGTCATCGTCAACTTGGGACGCGTTGAAGGCTGCATGCCAACAAGAGAACAGCTGCCTGGAGAAACATATCGCGTCGGCAACAGAGTTCGAGTTTACGTGCTGGAGTTGAGAGACACCGGTCGTATTCCTCAAATTATCGTCTCGCAAGCGCATCCTGAGCTGGTTCGCGAATTGTTCGAACTTTATGTTCCGGAAATTGAAGACGGCACAGTCGACATCAAGTCCATCGCCAGAGAAGCTGGATACCGCACCAAGATTGCGGTTCATTCAGACGATGCCGATGTCGATCCAGTCGGAGCATGCATCGGAACTCGCGGCGTCAGAATTCAAAACGTTGTCGCCGAGCTGCGCAACGAGAAAATCGACGTGATCCGTTACTCTCTCGACCCAGTCGACTACATCTCGAACGCCCTCAGCCCAGCCCGCATCACCACGGTTGCCCTTTACGAAGAAGGACCAGATAGTGGTGGAAAGCGCGCTGAAGTCATCGTTCCAGACGATCAACTCTCACTGGCCATCGGTCGCGGCGGCCAAAACGTCAGACTGGCAGCCAAACTGACAACTTGGAAGATAGACATCAAGTCTGAAAGCCAAGCTGGCGGCTCGTTCAAGTCTCTTAATCAGACCCTTGAGGACCTTTAGCCCATCAACATAGACCTTTGTGACCAGACACGCCTCTGCGTATCATGTCGCAACAAAAAACCTCAAATCGAATTAATCAGACTGACCGTCGATCACCTGTCGGGAGCAGTAAAGCTTAACAATGAGAAATCACCGGTACATGGTCGCTCGGCGTACCTGTGCCGGTCGAAGTCATGCGTCGCTCAGGCTCTCAAGGGTGGCCGGCTCAAGCACGCGCTCGAAGGACGAAAGGTCAAAGGAGTAACGAATACGCGCTCAGTGAGGCTCCCTCTTGAATCACAACTTATTCACGATGTGACCGGCATGTGCACAGATAGCGAAACAACATGCGAGAATACTGTCAGTAAGGAGGTGCTTGAATGAACGATCGTATGCGTGTGTACGAGCTTGCGCGGCAAATGAACATCCCAAATGAGGATGTCATTATTGGTTTGCGAGAACTCGGTCACGACATCAAAAGTCATTCCAGCACTGTCGATAAAGTCGCAGTAGGTCAACTTATTTCACACCTCAGTAAAAAGAAACAGCAGCCCGAAAAGCCTGCAGACACCAAGGCAAAAGGCGGCGTCAAAACAGCCACTGCTAAAACTGCCACCAAAACTCCAGTGCCACCGCCACCTGTCGTCAAACCACGAGTTCTCGCTCGTTACCGGAGACCAGAGCCAGGTCTGCCAGGAGTGGAAGTTCCACTGACGGAAGTGGCCGAAGTTGCGCCAGCTGCCGCTGTCGTTGCGACGCCCGAGGTCGAAGAAGAACAAGTTCAAGCGCCTGCAAATGGCCAGCCGCCGGTCAGTTTCGAACCGCCAGTGACGACAAATGGCGCGCAGACAACTACTACACCGCCTACAGTGGCAGCCGCTTCTGCTCCAGAAGCGTCAGTGACTGCCCCGGTGACCGCCGAAGCAGAGAAACCCAACTCTGAACAAATTCAGCCAGCAGCCGCCGCGGTTACTGAAGAGAAGGAAACGCAGAAGGGTGATAAGTCAGAACCAAAAGTTGAACAAAACGACACCGCTCCTGAAAGCTTCGCTCCTCCAGTCGTTGGACAGGTGGTGAAGCCGATGGCACCATCAGTACCTTCAGTACCGGTTAGGATCGCAGCACCTTCAGTGCGAGCGACACCGCCTCGTCCGCCTAAATCGCACCGTCCGACTCCATCTGAGCGTCACGCTCAGAAGAAAGACGATCGCTCCCGTCCTGCAGCCGTAGCACCGGTTGAAGTGCCAAGAATTATCACACTGACTAACTCTCTGACTGTGAAAGAGTTGGCAGAAAAAATGAATGTCGCTGACACTGAAGTGATCAAGCGGCTATTCATGCGTGGTTTCCCAAGAACAGTCAATCAGACCGTGGAATACGAATTAGCGAAAGATCTCGCAGTCGAGATGGAATACGAGGTTCTCTCAGAGGACGTCGAACACGAAGCTACTAAAGAAGAAACGAAAGAACTGACTGCGGAAGAACAAGCCTCATTGGTTTTGAGACCACCGGTAGTGACAATCATGGGTCACGTCGATCACGGTAAAACGAGCTTGCTCGATGCCATTCGACAAACCAAATTCTTGCTCACTGATTCAGAAGCTGGTGGTATCACTCAACACATTGGTGCCTATCACGTCGAAGTCGAATCCGAAGACGGCACGATGCGTCAAATCGTCTTCCTGGATACTCCTGGTCACGAAGCTTTCACAGCCATGCGTGCACGTGGAGCGAAAGCGACAGACATCGCTATTTTGGTTGTTGCTGCAGACGACGGTGTGATGCCGCAAACGATTGAAGCCATCGACCATGCCAAAGCAGCCGGTGTGCCGATCATCGTTGCTGTCAACAAGATCGACAAAGCCGATGCTGAACCAGAGAAAGTTCTCAGTCAATTAATGGAACACGGATTGCTGCCAGACAAGTTCGGCGGCGAAACCGTTACGGTGAACGTCTCAGCCAAGAAACGCACCGGTCTCGACGAGTTATTAGAAATGATTCTCCTCGTTGCCGACATTCAAGATTTGAAAGCCAATCCTGATAAACCAGCTACTGGTGTGATCATTGAAGCCGAACTCTCCAGAGGCAAAGGTGCGGTAGCAACCGCGCTTGTTGAAAACGGAACGTTGCGCGAAGGCGATTACATCGTTGCCGGCAGCAAGTCAGGCAGAGTTCGCGCTTTGTTCGACGATCGCGGTCTACGCGTTAAAGCTGCTGGTCCATCTATGCCAGTCTCAGTGCTTGGTTTGGACGAAGTCCCACAAGCTGGTGACAGATTCGAAGTTGTCGCAGACGTACATGCGTCAAAGATTCTGATCGAGCAACGCAAGCTCAGTCAAGTTGAGCGCAGGCAACATCACGTCAGCCTTGAATCGTTGCACGAAATGTTGACCAAGGGTGAAGTCAAAGAACTGAACGTGATCGTCAAAGCCGACGTGCAGGGTACTGCCGAAGCGATTGCCGAACAAGTCAAGAAGCTCTCCGGAAACGAAGTTGCTGTTCGCGTCCTCCGCACCGCATCTGGTGACATCTCTGAAAACGATGTAAACCTGGCAGCTTCTTCGGAAGCTATCATCATCGGTTTCAACGTCAACCCTGACCAAAATGCTCGACAAGTAGCAGAAACTGCTGGTGTCGACATCAGAACCTATAGCATCATCTATCAGATTACGGACGACCTGGAGAAAGCAATTCAAGGCTTGATCCAACCAATTCGCAAGGAAGTGAAGATAGGCGTTGCCGAAGTTCGTCAGATCTTCAAGTTCGGAAAACAGTTGATGATCGGCGGTTGCATGGTGATCGAAGGCAAAGTACAACGCGGTTGTATCGCCAAGATCGAACGCAACGGCGTCATGGTTCACGAAGGAAAACTCGACACACTGAAGCGCTTCAAAGACGACGTCAAAGAAGTTGCTCAGGGATTCGAATGCGGCATGAGCTTCGAGAAATTCTCGGACCTGCAAGAAGGCGACAAGATCAACGCCTTCATCATTCACGAAACCAAAGGCGAGATTACTCGTTAACAAAGTTGTGCGAAGAACGAAGACTGGACAGTGTTTGTCCAGCAAAATATCGCGGAGGATTCTACTATGTCTAGTCAACGGGCACTAAGAGTTTCTCAGTCGATCAAGCGCGAGCTCTCTGATATGATTCGCCATTTGGACGATGCACGCATTGGCGGTCTCGTCTCAATCACCGAAGTAGAGTGCACGTCAGATTGCAGATCTGCTCGTGTATTCATTTCAATCTTCGGCGACGAGGAAGTGCGCACCAAAACTATGGAAGCGTTGACCAGCAAGGTCGGCTTCATGCGCGGCGAACTGTGCCGTCGATTGGGATTGCGTTTCGCTCCCGAGATGCATCTTAAACTAGACGACTCGCTTGAACGCGGTTCGAAAATAACTGACTTGCTCGGCAAAATTTCGCGCGGCGAAGTTTAGAACCAACGTGGCTGCGCAGCAAAAACACATCGGATTCATCAACGTCCACAAACCAACCGGCATCACGTCCCATGACGTGATCAACAAACTGCGCCGTCTGATCGGCGTCAAGCAAGTCGGTCATGGTGGCACGCTGGATCCGCTGGCCGAGGGAGTTTTGCCAGTGGCTGTGGGAGCGGCGTGCAGGCTGCTGCGTTTTTTGCCGCAAGACAAAACATATGTCGCTGAAATTTTGTTGGGTCAACAGACAAGCACCGATGATATCGAGGGTGATACCATTCGATCAGGCCAAGTCAGTGCAATTTCCAATCAAGATATCGAAAGTGCACTGGCACAATTTAACGGCGAAATTGATCAAGTGCCGCCAATTTACAGCGCCATTCACATCGATGGAAAAAGAGCGTACGAGTTAGCCCGCGCCGGCAACACAGCAGTCGAGATCAAGCCACGCCGTATCACCATCTTCAAATTGGAAATTCTTCTAATTGACTTGCCGATAGTGAAGGCACGAATTGCTTGTTCAAGCGGAACATACATTCGCTCGATCGCCAGAGATTTAGGCGAAACTCTCGGCTGTGGCGGCTGCCTTAAGAGCCTGGTGCGAGAGCAAGCAGGATTATTCTGGCTGGATAAATCTCTCACCTTAGAATCAATTGCTGAGCGAAGAAATTCTATTGACACCGTTATTACAGAACCGGTATCAATATTGAGTCAAACTGATCACTTCAACACTTTGCATGTAAGCGACGAGGTGGCTAAAAAATTCGGCATGGGTCAATTCGTTCCAGTGACAAATTTCGAAAGCGAACAGCTCGATCTCTCCAAACAAGTTTTGATCGTTTATCAAGGGCAGTTGCTTGCTCTTTGCAATATATCCGCAGACAAACTGCTGAAACCAGAATTAGTAATCGCAGATGGACAGCATAAAAGTTGACCGGGCTACTTTAGTCATCTTCAACTCATTCTGCGAAGGTGGACTACTTCTGCTCGCCACTCTCTGGTGCTTCAATACCGGTGTGAATTTAGGCGATGCTCTTAAGCCTGATGTAATCCCAGTCGGAATCGGTATCCTCGCGGGCGCGGTCACCGCTTGCAGCGGTTTCCTGTCGTTATTCCTGGCCGGCAAGAGCGATCAGAAATCCAAAATTCACGAACTGAGGACGATTGTCTACAGTCATGTAGCGCCGTTATTTGCTCAATTGACACTGATGGACATTCTCCTCATCGCAGCCTCGACAGGTTTTTGCGAGGAAATCTTTTTTCGAGGCGTGCTCCAATCAGAATTGGGCATCGTGTCAGCAAGCATACTTTTCGGCATGATCCACTGCGCCTCGTTGATAATGCTGCCCTACGCGGTGTGGACATTTGTGGCAGGAATTTTTCTTGGCTACCTGTATGTCTGGACCGACTCACTGTGGACGCCGATCTTTGCGCACGGCATCAATAATTTGATCGTCATCCTCTATTTCAAATACCGCAAACAATAAAAAGAGGCAGCCCTAAAGCTGCCTCTCAATCAATTTTGGACTTCGATTTATCTGAAAATAATCAATTCAGCTAAGCTGCTCGATTTAACGACGTCCTTTTTTCTTTGCTGGAGCTTTCTTTGCAGGAGCTTTCTTCTTAGCGGCTGCCGCTTTCGGCTTAGCTGCTGCTTTCTTAGGAGCAGCACTGGCAGTTGCTGTCACGGCTTTAGGCAATGCAGCTTGTTTAGTTCTGCCATCAACAATATCCTTCAATTCTTGCCCAGCTCTGAAAACAGGCACACGTGCTGCTTCAATTTTGAGTTTTTGTTTTGGATTTTGTGGATTGACGCCTGTTCGCGCTTGACGTTGTCTGCGCTCAAATGTACCAAATCCAACTAGGGTTACCCGGTCGCCTTTTGCAAGTGCTGCAGTCAGTGTATGAAGCAGCGCGCCAACGGAATTTTGTACTTCTACTTTTGTTTGTCCGGTAGCTTTTGCAATTGAGTTAACTAGTTCTGCTTTGTTCATGCGATTTTTCCTAACGAAAAGGAGTGGAGAAAGCCTGTAGTGAAGCCCAAAAAACAATTGAGTGATACTACCACCGCATCTAGATCTTATTCAAGTAGTTCGGCACTCAAAATCTTTGGTCAATTTGTATGTGTGCTTACCGAAGCGAACTATGCGGGTGTGCTAGATTCAAGGCTCCTGCAAAAATGATGTGAAATGAATTCGGAAGAAACTATAGCGGCAATTTCGACAGCGCCGGGAACGGCAGCAATCGCAATTGTAAGAATGACTGGGCCGGAAGCTTGGACTATTGCCGGCAAATTTTTCTGTTCCAAAACCAATAAGCCGCTCTCTGATTCATTCAAAAGTCACCTGTCCATGCACGGCTTCGTTCGCGATTCGGCCTCCGACCAGATTGTCGACGAAGTCGTCGTTATTCCGTATAAAGGACCGAATTCATTCACGGGCGAAGACCTCGTCGAAATCAATTGCCATGGCGGTCAAATTGTCACGAGTGAAATTCTATCCTTGTGTTTGGCGCATGGTGCACGATTGGCGCGGCAAGGCGAGTTTACGCAACGAGCATACTTGAACGGGCGCATGGACTTAACGCAGGCTGAAGCAGTGCTAGATGTCATTCAGGCGAAAACTGGGTTGCAGAGCCGGTTTGCAGTCTCGGCACTAAAAGGCGAATTGGGCGGTCAAATCGAAAGAGTGCGCGTCAGTCTAGTTGAACTGCTTTCGAGGATCGTAGCCGGTTTGGATTTTCCTGAAGAAGTAGGGGACATGCCACTAGACGATTTGGAAAAAATTGTGCAAGACGCCGTTGCCGACTTGCAAGTGCTTTTAAGCACGGCGCGCTCAGGTAGATTTCTGCGTGAGGGACTGCGTGTTGCGATCGCCGGCAAGCCCAACGCCGGTAAATCGAGTTTATTGAATCAGTTGCTCAAATTCGAACGAGCAATCGTCACCGATGTGCCCGGCACCACAAGGGATTCGCTTGAGGAATTGCTTGATATGAATGGCATTCCAGTCTTGTTGATCGATACTGCAGGAATTCGAGCGACAGAAGATCAAGTCGAAAAAATCGGCATCGAACGCACTCAAAAAGCGATTGCGCAATCAGATCTGGTCCTCTTGGTTACAGACGTTTTAACTGGGTGGACCAAAGATGACAAACTGGTGCTCGATTTAGTAGCCGATCGCCCACACATTATTTTGGCAAACAAAGTGGATTTAGTACCAGACTTCCAATTCTCGGACAACTATCTGAGCAACAGCCAGTGTCTGGCCAGAATTCCAATATCCGCGAAAGATGGAAGCGGCATGACCGAACTTAGCGAAGCCGTTGAGCTCTGGGTTTTCAACGACCAACAGTTAAAAGACGCCGGCGGGTCCTTGAACGCGCGTCAGGGAGAATTATGCGAGCGCACCTTGCGTTCACTGGCCCTCGTTCAAGAAACGGCGGCAAACAACATGCCGCAAGACTGCTTAGCGACAGATCTGAAGATGGCGATCGACAGTCTTTACGAAATGAGCGGCGAAATGGTTTCCGAGGCGATAATAACGAATGTCTTTGCCAAATTTTGCATAGGGAAGTGAATCTGTATTCATGGCGATTTTGTACTCCGAAGATCAAGACTACAAAACCTCACTGCGCATCACGACCGGTGACGCCAAGCTGATCCAAAACCAAATGTGGCAGCGCTACTCGGTGCATTTGCGCAGTGGAGACCACGAGATCAACCTGGGTGGGAAATCATCAGGGGCGCTGGAAAGTGACAACTGCCTTTTCTGCCGCAAGCCCAAAGATGAGGTTCAGGACCTGATCGATAAGTTGAAGCAGGTGGTGGATTTCGACCGGGAAAAGCTTCTGTTTGAGCCCGCTGAG
>JBBQFO010000050.1:0-27282 GCA_038322035.1 Candidatus Obscuribacterales bacterium | reverse complement strand
CTGGTAGCCAGCAAACGGCCGTAATAATCGGGGCCGGTCCGGCTGGATTGACAGCTGCTTTCGAGCTCTTGAAACATACGTCCGTCAAACCGATAGTGTTGGAACGCACCGACTACCGCGGCGGATTGGCTCGCACTGTTAATTACAAAGGCAATCGCATCGATATCGGTGGTCACCGATTCTTTTCGAAATCGGATCGTGTCATGCAATGGTGGCTTGATGTCATGCCATTGGAAGCTCTTGAGGACAAGAGCCAGATCATCACTTATCAACGCAAACAAACATCAGTCGAAGCTCAAAACAATGCACCTGACCCTGTTAAAGAAGACAGAGTCATGCTTTTGCGCAACCGGAAATCACGCATTTATTTCATGCGCAAATTCTTCGACTATCCAATCAGCCTGACGCCGGATACCGTCAAAAGCATGGGTCTGTTCAAGACATTCAAAGTCGGCTTGAGTTACATGAAAGCCAGCCTTTTCCCAATCAAACCAGAAAAGTCACTGGACGAATTTTTGACCAATAGATTTGGCAAAGAGCTTTATCTAACCTTCTTCAAGTCATACACAGAAAAAGTGTGGGGCGTACCGTGCGAACAAATCACTTCAGCTTGGGGCGCTCAGCGCATCAAAGGACTGTCCTTGTGGCGCGCAGTTCGCCATTTTTTCAAAAGCTCGCTCTCGGTTGTCGACATCGGTCAAAAAGAAACAGAAACATCTCTGATTGAGCGCTTCCTCTATCCAAAACTTGGTCCTGGACAGATGTGGGAATACGTGGCAAAACACGTCACAGAACAAAGCGGCGAAATCATCATGGACTGCAACGTTGTGAAAATCAACGTCACAGAAAATGCAGTCAAATCGATTGAAATTGAAGACAGCAAAACGGGTGAGCATCGCACCTACGAAGGCGATTATTTCTTTTCCACAATGGCAATCAAAGACTTGGTTCAGTGCATGGACCCCAAGCCGGGTCCAGAGATTACCCAGATTAGTGATGGACTTCTATATAGAGACTTTTTCACTGTTGGCCTATTGGTCAACAAGTTGAAAATTCACGACCATACAAAAGACGGAAAAAAGCTTGTATCAGACAATTGGATCTACATTCAAGAACCAGACGTGAAGCTGGGACGACTTCAGATCTTCAACAACTGGAGTCCTTACATGATTGTCGATCAATCGAAAGTCTGGCTTGGACTGGAGTATTTCTGCAACGAGACAGACGATATCTGGAGTTGGGACGACAAAAAACTGATCGATTTCGCCACCAAAGAACTCGAACAGATAGGTATCATCGAAGCCTCAGACGTTCTCGATGCGACCGTGATTAAGATGCCTAAGACTTACCCTGGGTACTTTGGCACCTACGAAAAATTTGATCACTTGCAACATCACCTGGATCGGTACGAGAATCTGTTTCTCGTCGGCCGTAACGGAATGCACAAATACAACAACCAGGACCATTCGATGCTCACCGCTATGACTGCGGTGGAGAACATCGCCAATGGCGTGAAAACCAAAGACAATATCTGGTCAATCAACACAGAGCTTGATTATCACGAAGAGAAGACTGCCAAAGAATGATTGGTCAGCACTAGTGAAACAGTGCTCATAAGAATCATCTCCTGACAGCAGACCAAACCTAAAACCAGTGCCATATTAAAAGAAATTGACAACTCACCGGTTTGTGCACTTTCCTGAGAAATCTACCGGGTGCAAGGTTTTCAGCCCTGAAACGAGGCTGAAAGGGTGGTTTCGGAACTTTATCTAAAGGCTGGAAGCGCCCGTACCGTGGTACTATCGGGACTTGCCATGTGATCTCAATAGAACTTCGAAAAAATGCTTTTCAACAGTGTCCAATATCTGATTTTTCTGCCGACCATCGTCTTGTTGTTCTGGCTCTCTCCACGCGCCGTCAAGTTGCCTCTGTTGTTGGTGGCAAGCTACATTTTCTATGCCTCCTGGAACCCGCCCTTCGTCCTTCTGATCATCGGGCTGACGCTGTACAACTTCTTTTGGGGCAAATTTCTTGCCAAAGCAACGACTAACCGAAAAACCATATTCACTTGGGGCATCATCGCCAACGTCGCCACCCTTGCGACTTTTAAATACGCCAATTTCTTCCTCGGCACAGTTGCATCCGCAGTTCACCTTGTCACCAAGCAGACTGCGGATTTCGAACTGAACATAATTCTTCCTCTGGGAATTTCGTTCTTTGTTTTTGAGTTCATTCACTACTTGTTTGAAGTCAATAAAGGCGGAAAGCCAGTCGATTCATTCGTGCATTTCGCTTTGTTTGCTGCCTTCTTTCCAACCCAAATCGCTGGTCCAATCAAGCGATACGATGACTTCATGAAACAGATGACGGACAAAAATCCGTTTAAGCTGGAATATTTTGACGAAGGAATTCCGCTGATCGTGATCGGATTAGCAAAGAAACTGCTGATCGCAGACAACCTGGCCATCCTGGTTCAAATGGGCTTCTCCACCCCAAGCGCTTACGGCGCGCCTGAGTTGTGGCTGTTCACTTACGCCTTCGCATTCCAAATTTACTTTGACTTTTGTGCCTACACAGACATCGCACGAGGCTCAGCGATGTTGTTCGGCTATCACATTCCAATCAACTTCAACATGCCGTATGTGGCAGCAAACATCTCGGACTTCTGGCATCGGTGGCACATCTCGTTGTCTACCTGGCTACGGGACTACTTGTTCATTCCTATGGGCGGCTCACGCGTTGCTAATTGGAAGGTAAACAGAAACATCCTGATCACCTTCGCCTTAGGTGGATTGTGGCATGGTGCCTCGTGGAGCTTTGTTATCTGGGGCATTTTTCACGGGCTCTGTCTGGTTGCACATCGCGAGTTCGTAGCGTTGAAAGCGCTATTTCCTAAACTACAAACGCTCTGGAAGTCGAGTTTTTGGCACTACTTCTCAATCCTCATGACGTTCAATGCAGTGTGCATTGGCGACGTGTTCTTTCGAATTCAAGACAGCAAAGCCGCCTTTGCTGCCGTGAAAAAGATGCTTCTGTTCAGCCCTATTTACACAGCCGACGAAGCACATCACTTTTTTATCGCCAAAGAAACTCTGCCTATCATAGTTCCGGTAACAGTGACTATGGTGGCGCTGCTTTTCCTGGCAAATCTTCCACTGAGCAAATTAATCAAAGACAGAGCCTTCGATAAAGTTCCACCGTTTCTCAGAGGTGCTTTCTGTGCCATCCTGATCATCGCTATGGTTGTTCTCATCCCAACCACGTCCGCACCTTTCGTCTACTTCCAATTCTAAGGCAATTCCGTGGCACCGAATACGACACCAGTACTAAAAGTTTTGACAGGCACAACGTTCAGTTGCCTGGTCTGCCTGGTCCTTTTCAACATCGCCATCAATATGCTATTCCCAGCCGGTCTGCCTAGATTTCAGGACACCGCCAATCTCTGGGGCACACAAGTGGCGAAACTGCCACCTTTGATGCAATCGAAAGAAAGTGCAGACTTGCTCATCGTTGGTGCATCAGGAATTCTCTTCCCGTCGGTGCGATGCGATGACGCTTACTACAAGCGACAAACTCGTTACGACGACTGGTACATGAAGTACAACATTTGGAAGTACTCGAAATCTGACTACTTCGCCGGCCTACTTAGCAAGCGTCTGGGCAAAGATATATCGATTGCAAACAGCGCCGTGGGCGGTTGTATGATGTCAGATCAATATCTAATCTTGAATAAGTATTTAGCCTCGGGAAAGAAACCAAAAATGGTGCTGCTGTTCAGCGGTCCCAAGGATTTCTTAGACACTCACCGCACCAAGATCGAGAAAACGTCCACTTATGTTCAATTGGCTGACTTTCCAATTCGCTTAGGCGATATTCTGCAAGGCAATACCCAGTTAGAGGCAGCGATTCCCGAGCTTACTGAAGCTGTGATGCGAAGCATATCCAGCTTTTATTATTACAGAGATGACTACCGCGCCATGCTCGCGCACGAGACCTCGCAGATTACCAACCGTCCTGAAGACTTGAAAAAGGCGATGGCGATGCTCGGCAAGGAAGAAAAGACGCCACCAACTAAAAAGCAGCAAGAGGAAGCAAAAGAGCGCGCTGACGCCAAATTCGCACCAGCGAAAGATACTAAAGACCTGGAGGCGTTCAAGAAGCTCTATCTGCCCATCAACAACGCGCAGTTCGGCACTCAAACAATGTATTTTGAAAAGCTAATTGCACTGGCTCAATCGCACAATATTCCGCTCCAAGTCATCTTCATGCCACTGACTCCACAACACATAGCAATACTGCCTGCGCAAACTTGGGCAAACTACAAGAAGACTGTCCGCACGATCGCTGCAAGTGCTCATGTTCCGTGCTGGGATCCTGTGCTGGACGTGCAATTTAACAGCGACGACTTCGAAGATTCTGCACATTTGGACGCTGCCGGTGGTCAAAAATTCTTCAAATATCTGACCGATCGCATCTGCGATGACCCACGCGTTTGCCAAACATTGACCGACCGAAAAGTCCTCATCGGTCAACATTAGAGCGATTTGACCAATCTGCCCATATAACTGGAGCTCACCTCTGCCACCATGGGTAGGACTTCTAACCAAATTGGAAAAATGCTTAGTCGAACGCTTTTGCGATAACGAACAGGGTGAAAAACATGTATGCGAAAGCGAAAGGCATATAGAGCAGAACAGCTAGTTGCAGCATTGCAATCTTTGAATGAACAGCCCTTTCGCTCAACTGTTTAGCGCTGAACTGAGCCTGCAGGGCCGCTGTACAGATGAGGAAAGGAACCAGTAGGATAAGGTCCCATCCGAGAAGTCTTCTAGAATCGGCTAAAGACTCCTTGGTTCGCCTGGCGAGGATGATTCGCGTTTCGCTAATTGGTTCGGCACCAGGGCAGCTCATAGTTGTACCGATTCCAACTCCGCCATAAAAATACAATGGACTTCCACTCTGGCAACTTTGTACAAACTGATCGTTTTCCCCTACGCCCAGAACATAGAAACGAACGTCGGTGGGTTTGGCCGGCGCGTAAGATAGCAAACACAAAATTGCGCCTGGCTTAGTCGAGCCAGGCAAAGTGCGATGGTCGATGTCACTATATTTAGTGGCGTTATTAATTTTGGATTTAAATTTCTCTTGTCCGGCGGCGTCAAAAGCCGTTGCGGAATCAGGCGTTGCGTCAACGTCAAGCGTCGTCATTCTCATATCAGTATTGATGATAGTCAGGATTGGAACCGCGTACAATCCAGTGACGGGATTTGTGTAAGGGTCTAGCTTAATTGAGCGGAACTCTTTCGGATTCGTGTTGTTCACTTTGGCATACAACTGATCCGCCAACTTTGCCATAATAGGAATCAACTTCGTGGTTGGATCAGAAGCAGGTAGTAGAGTGACTCCGCTTTCGGTAACTAAATTTTTCTCTTTCTTCAGTGTCCACGGTTCGGAACCACCATTGTTAAAGACGAACAACAATTCGCGCCAACGGTTGCCCAATAGCTGATACGGTCTATTGACGCTTACTCCGGACTGCTCGATGGCAGCGCCTCTCTTTGTAAAAGATACTCGCTGATGACCATCGGCTGTTTGAAAAACTTGACCATCGGCCACAATTGCATTTTGTGGTGACTCGTCCACAATCAATTCATATGTGACGCTGCCGACAAAAAATAGGAACGCCAAGATCAGTGGAGAAAATAGGAAAGCAAAAGTTTTTGCAGGACTGCCTTTGAGTGCCAACAGAAATTTGACAAACCAATGATTGCTATCTTCGGATACCGACTTAGAAAACCAAATCTTATTCTTTTTGCCAGAAGCAGTGGTGACAACTGGAGAATTTGAATTGTCTCCTCCGACGGCCTCTAAAATCTTTGCTGCTAACTTATCAGGATCAACATACTTTTCTCGACTGAGAGTAGCTTGTTGTTCGATTCCATGCTCAGTTCCAGGCTTGACTCGCTTCAAAAACTTGCCATAAGCTTCCAACAAACTCGTCAGTAACGGATGCCCAAGAAAAAGACGTTTCTGCGCCGTTGCAGTGGCTCGCTTGTAGGTCTGTTCGCACTCGTCAAACTCACCCAATTTGTCGTATGTCTTAGCTAGCTTAAACAGTGCCGTGATGTAATCGGACGCGTCAGTGTCAGCCATGCGTTCTCTGGATGCGAGAAGACGTTTGTAGTAAGGCAGGGCAAGCCCGAATTTATCTTGAAAATAGTATGAATCACCTAAGCCCTGCAAACAGCTGGAGATGTTGGCACTATCAGTGGCATAAACTGTTTCCAAAACTGCCAGAGCGGCCCGGTACAGTTCCTCCGACTGATCGAATTTAGACTCCCAATAGCACTTAGCAGCAGCCTCCTGCATCTGCTTGCAGCGGTTCAAATCCGCTTCTAAATCTTGCCTGCCCATGGAGAATTAACGACCAACGTATTAGAGTTACGGGATGCCAATTATGACACTTATACCCGAACCAAGTTTTTGCCAAGCTTCGGGCTCAGACATACGTGGTCAGTCATTCCGCCTCCCTGCGCGTTGCCTCGACAGAACCAAAATCAATTTTCTCATTAGCTAGGTCTCGCACTGCCGTTTCTGAAGCAGTCTTGTAAATCTGTTCGAGGGTCGGAATAAAAAGATAACTTGAACGCCAAAACGAAAAATTACCAAGCCGTTTCGGTAGACCAGCATTTACGGTTGAACTGACGACTGAACCAACGAGGTGCTCAGACGGCTGAACTTTCCAGAAATTTTCCAGCGGCAAATCCGGCAGTTTATTTTTAGAGCGAGACCTGCTGGTTCCTTCTTTTGCAGGAACAGCCCTCTTTTCATTTGACGACGCGGAGAGAGTTTTATCTCTTCTAATTTTCTCCGGCTTATCGATCTTCGCATCCTCGTTCTGTGTGATCAGATCAATCAATTTTTCTTTACCCAACCCTCGCATGCGAAAGATCAAGAACGGGTCACGATCAAATTCTTCACCCAGCAAATAGTAAACCGAGGCGATATGCTTGCAGGGATTCGAATAATCCGGGCATGAGCATTCAGTTTCCAGATCATCCATACTCTTCGGAAACAGCGAGAGCTGATGTTCAGCAAATAGTTTCTCGATGTCTTGCGGCATTTCCCCGGTTAGTAATTTCGCTGCAACAATAGCCTGACTGAAAGCTGTTTCGGACAGCAAAGCCCATTTTTCAAGCGGAATAGTTTTGACTTGAATCTGTACTGCATAGGGTTGAAGTCGCGAGCCTTGCACTCGTGATTCGATTGAGCCTTCCTTGACATCAATCGAAAGAACTTGTCCACGCCTGGCATAGACTCGCCCACGTGCCAGACGTCCACCAAGGTCCAAGCTCTCAAGCACACTCAGCCAGCGTTGCGCCCACCAGTTCTTACCAAACGAACCACGCACTGTTTGTGATTTGATGCCACCACTAGCAGTGCGAGGTCCATAGCGAGAATTAAAGACATCATCGTGTGCCATAATCAGACGAATGCCTCTTTGCCGAGGGCAAACACTTTCTTCAAATCATCATTGGACAAAGCAGCCAACCAGCCTTCTCCGGCGCCGACCACAACGTCTGCTGTTCTCTGTTTATCATCGATCATTTCATCGATCTTGTCCTCCAAGGTTCCTGCAGTTATGAATTTTCTGACTTGCACATTCTTTTTTTGACCGATGCGGTATGCTCGATCGCTCGCCTGATTTTCCACAGCCGGATTCCACCATCGGTCAAAGTGAAAAACATGATTTGCAGCGGTGAGATTAAGTCCCGTCCCACCGGCTTTCAGTGAAAGTACAAATAAGGACGGTCCGTCGGGGGTTTGAAAGCGTTCAACCATCTCATCCCGCATCTTGCGCGAAACACCGCCGTGCAAGAACAACACTTCTGCTCCGAATTTTTCTTGCAACTGCTTTTTGATTAGCTTGCCCATCTCAGCAAATTGACTGAAGATTAAGGCTTTCTCGCCCGAACGCAAAACTTCCGCAATCATTTCCACGAGCAGATCCAACTTTCCAGATCGACCATCGAGTTCAGAATTATCAGCATTAAAGTGAGCGGGATGATTGCAAACTTGCTTCAACTGACTCATCGTGGCAAGAACCAGACCCGCGCGCTGAACCGGTTCCACCGTGACGAGCTTGCCAATCAATTGATCGAGAACAGCTGAATACAAAGTTACTTGTTCTTTAGACAACGAGCAATAGACCTTCATTTCCATTTTGTCAGGCAAATCAGAAATAATACTCTTATCGGTTTTCAATCTTCTCAAAATAAAAGGCTGAGTGATTTTCTTCAGGCGCTGTTCTGCATAGCGATCCCTGAGCACTTGAATCGGAATTAGAAAATTATCTCGAAAGCTCATGCTGCTGCCAAGGAAATTCGGGTTCAAAAATTCCATAATTGAATACAGATCAGCGACGGTATTTTCAACTGGTGTACCGGTCAAAGCGACCCGATAACGACTCTTCAGGCTCCGTGCTGCGACTGACTGTTTTGTCATATTGTTCTTTATATTTTGGGCTTCATCCAAAATCACTCCGGCCCAGGCAATTTGCTGCAAATGCTGGCGATCGCGATCGAGTAAACCATAAGTTGAAATGACGATATCGTTTTGATTTGCATCTTCGATAAAGCGATCACCTTTTTTGCGCTTGCCACCATGGTGCACCATGATCGATAGGTCAGGAGTAAATCGAGCTGTCTCTTTGCACCAATTGCTCACCACTGAAGTTGGACAGACAAGAAGAACTGGTCCAACCTGTCCATCATTCTTTTGCTTTTGGATTAACGCTAGAGTTTGGACTGTTTTTCCCAAACCCATATCGTCTGCAAGACAAGCGCCTAGTCCCCACTGAGATAGAAAATTCAACCAGGAAAAACCACGTTGTTGATAGTGCCGCAATTCGCCTTTGAACTTCGCAGGAGTGGGAAGTTCTGCCATCACCTGCGGTTCATTTATTTGCTGCAGAAATTCGCCGACCCAGCCTCTTGCATCAACCTCAACTTCAGCTCCGTCATCAGCTGTTTGGGTCAACGCCAACTTCACCAATTCTCCAAGTGTGCCTTTCTTCTTGGCTTTTTTCTGCAGGAACTCAATCGAAGCCTGGATATCTTCCTGCGTAACAAGAATCCACTGTCCTCGAATTTTCACTAATGGGCTCTTCAACGCTGCTAGCGTTTCCAGTTCACTTTGCGTCAACGTGATGTCGCCCAGAGCAACTTGCCAATCAAAATCGACAACTTGATCAAGCGTCAACTTGCCTCGCACTTTCAGAGAGCTATCGACACTCGCCTTTCTTTTAATTTTGGATTTCTGCCCCTTACGCCACCACGATGGTAGCATCACACCAAAACCAGCTTGCTCTAAAGTTAGGGCAGTTTCGGTCAAGAATTGAAAGACGTTTGAATTGTTTAGCGCAAAACCAGATGGAGTAGGACTTTTCAAACTGTCGTCCACATGGTCTGACAAGCGAGAAGCTTGCCCTAGTGAGCGAAGCAACTGCTCTCGTGGTTTAAAATTTGAAGCATCAAAAGTCTTTCTAACAGCGCCAACATTCAACCAGGCATCCTCAGCTGGTATCAACAAGCTCTGGTCCTTCACACATTGCAAAAGATAATGAACCTTCCAATTATCGGCGGTCGAAAGATCAACATTCTTTTGAACCTGACCAACCTGGGTCTCAGGTTCACCGACCTCAGGCTCTTCCAATCGAAAACAGAGTCTAAACTCAGCGAATTCGCTGATCAGAAGCGGATGCTGCCATTCCTCGAGTTGGGTGGTTAATTTCTCTATCTCAACTACGTCAAAATTCATTCGACCGCTGGCTGACGATAGCGCGTGCAACCAGCAATCATGCACGCTCAAGTAGGCGTTATTGCGCATGTGAATCGACTTCACAACTTTGGCACTAGCGAATCGTACGGCATCATCAATAAAAGCGCTTACGTAGCCCGTTACTAATTGCACTGGTGACGGGGCAGGTGTTTTGGCTGACGACGACTGCACCACCCTCAATGCCCGCACCACAGGTGGCATCACATCCGCAAAATCCTCAATGCTGGCATGGTCATCTGGTGAAAATATTGGCTTCCAGCATGAGAAATATTCTCCGCTTCTTTGAACAACTCCTGGCAAAAATTGCTGACGCGCGACGATCGCTGAAGCAAACCTCGCCAATTGAACGATATATGAGAATTCGCTGCCCAGAATTACACCGGGAGCCAATATGTGACCGCTTTCGGCGTGCTCGATTAAGTCCACAATTTCAAGCGCATGCATGGCAACCGTATCGATCGCCCAGGCCAGGTGCTTTGTAGGCGACTGAAACTCGAATTGATCAGGGCAGAGCAGACGACTGGAAGGAATAGGAAAGTCTTGGCGGGAAGGCAACCACGCTTGGATAGTCGCGACTCGCCTGGAATCAATCTCTCCGGGCAAAACGGATTGGTCGATCGCGCTCAAGACTCTTACATATGTGGCGCTGAAAGGATGCCGAACATTTCTGGTTCGTTTTGTCGGCTTTTTATCCTCAATTGGCCGAGCAGCTACCGGTTCCTCTGCCCAGAGGATAACTTTGTCGTTTAACAATCCAGCGTGCAGAATTATCATGCGGGTCCGAAGCGAAACCAATTCACTTTAAATTATATGGGTGGGCCGCGCCGCAGAATCGCTGGGTACATAATATCCATAGTATTTGAGGTAAACGGGGGAGATGCCATGCCATTTGGCTCCAAAACAAGCTTGTCAATTGCCCTGGTTAGTCTTGTCTGGTTTGGTATTTCACCAATAAGCGCAGACGCAGCCAATCCACAACAGAAGCCCGCAGCGCCCTCGCCAGCAGACCTCGCTATGGGAGCCGCCTACAGATTGTACAGTCAACAAAAATTCGCCGCGTCGGCTGATGCGTTCGAAGCGATTATCCGCACGGCCACTCCAACTGCGCAACTCTATTATTATGCAGCGTTAGCAAATCGAGCCAGTGGACGCAATAACCGAGCTAAACAACTTTGTGAATATGTTGTTGCACACTTCCCAACTACTCAAGAAAGCACGTACAGCAAATCGATGTTTCCAACAGCAGCAGCTGGCGGTCAAGCTCAAGATGCCGAGTTACCTGAGTCTGTAAAAAATGCGTTGCCCCCTGAAATGCAAGCAATGCTGCAAACACCCGCGGGAAAAGCCGCTGTTCGCGACGCAATGGCGAAAGATCCAAAAAATGTCGCAACCGTTCGTCAAGCAGAAAAACAAGGATTGATCCCTCAGTCGACGATCAAAGAAACACGTGTCGCCCTCACACCTAAACCCGTGTTCGGAGCGAAGACTGGTGCTACCCGCCCTTTCACTGCGGCAGACATCGCCAAGGATGGTGCCGGCGGTATCGATCAAAGCAGATTTCCTAACTGCTGGTTCGAGTGTTCAATGGCAGCACTGGCTGATCTCCCAAGAGGACAAGCTCTTATGGCCAGCATGATCCGCTATGGAGATAAAGGCTCTTATGTGGTTCGCTTTCCTGGCGATGGAAAAGAATATATAGTTTCGCAAGAGTACCTGCAAGACACCGGAATTCACGACAAAGCGCTTTGGGCCTCAATTATCGAATGTGCGCAAGTGCAAAAATTTCCTGGCAATGCAGGAGCAGAGGGCTCTGACGCCAGTCAATCTCGTCTCGAGGTCGGACTGCAGTGCATTACTGGCTGCAAAGCAGAAGTTATCATGCCATCAACTTGCAGTCCGCAGGAGTTGTCGACATTCATCGGCGGCGCAGTTTCGTCTAAGAACCCGATTGTTGCAGGCACATTCTGGGCAGGAGTGCTTGGTACTTATCCAGACCTGGTGGTGCCACAACACGCATACACAGTGATTGGCTTCGACGCTTCCAAAAACATGGTGCTTGTAAGAAATCCACATGGTGCAAACTCGAGGCGATTTGCCAGCTCCACAGACCCGAATCATCAGGAATTTCAGCAACTCGATGATGGAGTTTTTAAAATGAGCATTCCACTCTTTCAAAAATATTTCCACTCAATTGCTAGATCGTTTATATAATGCTACAGACCTATGACAAAACCCTCTTGAGATGGCTGCGCCAGTATAATCTGCGCATGGATCTGAATCGGTCAAGCAGTTGAAACATCGATTTTCACTCTTTCAAAAAGGTGTACTGCTAGTCGCAGTTCCCGTTTTGTTTGAAATAGTTTTCGTTACCATCCTTTTCCTGCTCGTCGTTCAGTCTCAATATCAAGCCCTACAAAGAGCGCACATTATGTCCAACTTTCAGGACATTGGAACTGCATCCTCTGACGGATACCTGGCCGTATTCTCTTCAATTTCCTACGCGACTTTGCCCAGCCAACAATCTATGGAAGATTACAAGCACGCCCGTGGTGTTTACACCAGACACATTCAAGCTATTCAAAATATCAGTTCGCACCCGTTGACGATTAAGAGTGTCAAAGCGCTGACTGAAGGCTCCCAAAAAGCTTTGGCACTACTGGATGACATCGAATTCAAAGTTCAGAACAACGATCTCGCCATCTATGAAGGCTTCCAGTACAGTCGCCGAGCCATGCTCCTTGCAAAGGAGTTAAAAGCGCAACTGACTGGATTTCGACAAGAATATCAAAACGCATTGACTGAAAGCGATGAAGAGGCGGCGCAATTTCAAGCACTGCTTCAAAACTACGTGATCGCCGGAATAACAGTAAGCATAATTATCGCTTTCGGATTGTGCTTTTATTTCAGCAAATCGATTGTCCAACGACTGAAGATTGTAAAAGACAACACGATGCGCATCGCAGCTGAAGCACCGCTCAACCAGCCAATTTCAGGACGAGATGAAATTACCGATCTGGATAAATCAATCCGCGGTATGAACATCATTATTACAGAAACGAGAAGAAACGAAAGAGCAGTTCTGGAGAACGCATCCGACATCATTTGCACAATCGATGCTCAGGGAAGATTTTCCTCTATCAATCCGGCCTCGTTATCTATTTGGGGTTACCCGGACGATGACCTTCGAGGACGTCGCTGCGTCGACGTTCTAGCCGAAGATAGCAAACAGACGCTGCCTACAAACAGAGAAACTCTGGCCGCTCATCCTGGCGGTTCGTTTGAAAATCGCATAGTCACTCGAGATGGAACCTATCGAGACATGCTCTGGTCCGTTCAAAAATCAGAAGATGAGCAATCGTTATTCTGCGTCGTTCACGATATTACAGAGCGAAAAGAAGCAGAAAGATTCAAACAACAGTTGACTGCGGTTGTCAGTCATGATTTGCGCACGCCACTAACCTCAATGCAGGGCGCGCTTACACTTTTGTCAATGGGCGCACTGGGCGAGTTGCCTGAGCAAGCAGCAAAGAAAATCAAAATTCTTGATGCGGAAATCGTGCGATTGATAGCAATTACCAACGACCTGTTAGAGATGGAAAGTTTGACCGCGGGCAAACTCGAGCTCTACATGCGGGACACAGAAGTTGCCGATTTATTCGAGCGCTGCAAAGATTCGCTAGAGACATTTGCAGAGCAACATGGTGTCAAAATCAAGGTTGCTTCAACTGATCTGAAAATAGTTACCGATGCGGATAGGTTGGCGCGTGTAGTGATCAACTTGCTCGGCAACGCGATCAAATTTTCTCCGCCTGGAGAAACAGTTTCACTGGATATCAGCTCAACACCTGGTCAAGTAGAAATGTCCGTATCCGACAGAGGAAGAGGTATTCCTGACGGATTTCACGAAACGATTTTCGAGAGATTCAAACAAGTAGAAGAAGCCGACTCAAAAGAAAAAGGCGGCTCGGGATTGGGACTTGCAATCTGCAAGTCGATCATCGAGCAGTTAGGTGGAACAATTGGTGTGGAAAGTACTTTCGGCAAAGGAAGCCGATTTTGGTTCAAACTACCTAATGCTGATCCGTGACAACATCGACAAGCAAACCGTGATTCGGTCCACTAAACTGTGCCACTATTCTCAATGTATTGACGTGAGTAGCGTGCGGTGTTGGTGGCACGATCCACTGCACAGAACTGCCTTTCTTTTGACCAAGCTCAGTCAACGAACCATCATCATAATGCTTATCAGGATCCTCTGAACTGTAATAGAGATCGGCACCCTTCAAACACTGACCGTTGATACTGATACTCTTCACGTTTACCGGTGTTTCGAAGTTCAAAGAAACAAACGGCTTACGAATCGGCATGGTCAGCATTTCCTCTTCATGTTCAGGATACTCGAAGTAAATGTGATTGACGTCTTGCTTTAAATGGATCAAGGCAGGGGTCCAGTCGTTGACCCTACGGACGGTGGCAGTCTCAACAGGCATGGTTTTCTTACCCAACACCTGCGGATACTTCGACTCCAGGATATTGGCGGTTTCAACTGCATGCACATATGTGCCAAGTGGACCAGGATGTCCATTAGCGGGATTGATTCCCAACCAAAGTGGCGGATCTGGCGAATAAAATCGTTGATCGCCCTTGGCAAAATTGAGGAAAGCAGAAAGCGCGTCGTGCCACTCAATTTGATTTTCCGTAAACAGCGCCCCAACTTTTGTGTAGCGCGCGTCGTAATAACTACGAATTTTGTCGATCAAAGTCTTACCAGGTAACGGTTTTTCCGTGGCGTAAACGCAACACGGCAATGTCACCACGAAAGATGGCACGTTGAGGGATTTGAGGTACTTGCCGAGCTCGGCAACTGTAGCGGAATACTGATGCCAGTTTTTGCCTTGCAGCAATAACAACTCCCAATTGGCAAAGTCGAATCCATACTTCTCACCAGACAAACGCAACGTGAGCGTACTCTTCCTCAATGCGGTGAAGAGTTCGTCTGAGAGATTCGGAAACAGATTTGCAAATATCAACTTGGGCCGCTCCGGTATGTCATCCCCAGGCAAAACAATCGTCTTGACGATACCGAAACCAGCTTTATCACTGCCTTCATCTGGATCGTTGGTAACATACCCCCAGATAACCGCATCCGGTTTGTAGGCTGGCACCAGTATCTTGGCCCACTCCAGTTCCTTCTTTGTAGATGCACCTGACATTCCAGCAGCGATCACTTCCACATCGTTGTAACCACGACGTTGCAGTTCGCGTTGCAGTTGCCGCCACCAAATCGTGTTCAGATTGGCGTAACCGCTGCCCCAGACGAATGAATCGCCCATGACCAAAATGCGCTTGGACTTAGGACACTTCTCTTCGACCGGAAAGCCTTCAGATCGCCAAACGGGATTTTTCTCGTCTGCCCAATTCCTTTTTTTGATTTGATCGAGCAGCCGTGTATTTTCCTGACGCCAGGAGTAGGAGCAAATTTTTCCTTTGTCTTCGAGGTACGTGAGAACGAATGCGTCCAAAACAAAACATACTGCCAGTATTCCGATCAAGGAATAAAGCAAGTAGTTGAAGGCCAGACTCGGCAATATGTCGAAGCGCTTATTGGCGATCTTGAGTTTCACGAATTCCTACACAACTGCTATGCATTGATCTCTCCGGCATGACCTGCAAACCAACCTCTAGAACAGAGTGTAAATAAGCGGCGCAATTGCCGAACTTTGTACCAATACCCCCATCAGACCAAGCACCAGAAACAGTACCAAGCATGGAAGGAGAATCAACTGCCCGTGTTCAGTGAAATATCTAAATGCGTGCAAAGAATTCAATAACATCGAACTCTTTTGATTGCCTTTGATAGCGTTGTTTTGAGAAGTAACGTTTTTATCAACCCAACCTTCCATGTTAGCAGGAGCAGCTCCGGCCCAGCTATAGAACGGATGAGTGCCGTAGACTTTCTGCGAGATCAATCCAATTGGCAGCACCACAATGAAGTAGACAATTGCAATCAATACTTTAAAGACTTGCGTTGCAACGAAGCCACCGACGAATTGAATCGCCTTTTGTGGATAACTGATTAGTCCCGGCATTATCACTGTAACTGCGAGAATGCCGAGACCGACTTGGCTTACAGTCAGCCAATAGTGTTCTTGTACGAGAAAGAAGTAGCGGAAGGCACCCATCAAGGTGAGTACCCAGCCTAATGCCAATCCAAAAATAATGGTGGCTTTGAGCTCCTCTGATTCTTGTCGATCATGAAGCCGACTCAGGTACGTTGAATTAGTCAAGTGCAAACCTCCTTAACCATTTTTCTCTGTCCGCATCGTTGAGCGGACGGTTCTTTTGTTCTTCGCGTCTCATAAATCGGTTACCGACCACCAGACAATCAATTTCAGTTGCCATAAAGCAACGATATGCATCCTCAGCCGAGTTGACGATTGGCTCACCACGAACGTTGAATGAGGTGTTAACGATTACAGATGAACCAGTCTTCTCTTTAAATTGAGTGAGGATATCGTAGATAAACGGATTACGTTCGTGATCGATAGTTTGAACACGAGCAGAGTAATCGACGTGTGTGACAGCAGGAATTTCACTTCGAATCTGCTTCAGTTTGTCGATACCAAAAGAACCGTCATCGACAACTTCCTTTCTGCGACCAGCTGCAACTGGATAGCAAAGCAGCATGTATGGACTTTCTTGTGGAATGTCGAAGTACTTGGTGGCATCTTCAGCGAGCACCATCGGAGCGAACGGTCTGAAGCTCTCTCTGAATTTGACCTTCAAGTTCAGGTGGCTTTGCATTGTTTGACTGCGAGCATCAGCAAGAATAGAACGAGAGCCGAGAGCTCGTGGACCGAATTCAGACTTTCCTCTGGCGACAGCAACAATCTTTCCATCAGCAATTGCATCAGCAACTTTGGTCTTTAATTCAGCATCTGTACACTTATCCCAAACAGCACCCAAGCGGTTGAGAACGTCGTCGTCATCGTGTGATTTTTCAGGAATTTCAAAGCCGAGGAAAGCGCCACTCATAGCATCCGGCTTAGTGACAATTCTCTCGTTACCGAGCTCATGATGCCACATCCACAACGCTGCGCCCAAAGCACCACCGGCATCACCAGCAGCAGGCTGAATCCAAATCTGCTCAAATGGGCCTTCTCTCGAGAGCAGTCCAGTCGCCACAACATTCAGTGAGACGCCGCCGGCCATGACCAGATTCTTCATGCCAGTTTCTTTGTGGACGTACGCACCCATCTTCAAAACGATCTCGTTCAACACGGCTTGTATGCTTGCAGCAAGATCCATTTCGCGTTGCGTGATCTGGGATTCGGCTTGGCGTGGCGGTCCACCGAACAGTGAATGGAATCGGTCGTTGGTCATTTCAAGACCACCAACGTAATTAAAATAGTGCTGATTGAGAACAATGGCGCCATCATCTTTAATTTCCATGAGCTTTTCTTTGATCAGGTCTGCATACTTCGGTTCTCCGTAAGGAGCCAGACCCATCAATTTGTACTCACCGCTGTTGATCTTAAAGCCGGTGTATGAAGTGAAAGCTGAATACAACAATCCAACTGAATTCGGAAAGCGAATGTGCTTGATCAAGTCAATTTGATTTTGCTTTCCCGTTCCAAAAGTAGTTGTCGACCACTCTCCGACACCATCGATTGTCAAAATAGCCGCCTCTTCATAGGGCGACGGATAGAATGTGCTTGCCGCGTGCGACATGTGATGGTCACAGAAGTGAACGTGTTTGTCGATGCCTAATTCCTTCGACATCTCATGCCCCATCCAAAGTTTTTTGGACAACCACGATGGCAACGCTCTGACGAAGCTAGGCAAACTGGCAGGAGCAGTGACGTGATACGTGGTGAGAAGTCTTTCGAACTTGGCATACGGATTCTCATAGAAGACAACATGATCGATGTCCTGCTCGGTAATCCTTGCGGCTTCCAAACAGAAGTTAACAGAGTTATGAGGGAAGGAACTATCACCTTTATTTCGAGTGAATCTCTCTTCTTGCGCTGCAGCGACGCAAACGCCATCTTCCAGCAAGGCAGCCGCAGAATCGTGATAATAAGCCGATATTCCGAGGATCCTAGTTTTCGAACTCATTGAGCAACTCCTACATTCGGTATCATGTCCAAAATAACTCCGTGGTTTGCACCCTTAAATTTCGCGCTGACGCGCACCGAGCTGACAGCCCAGGTGGCGTATTTTTCTGGAATTTTCCACGCCATCGATCCATTCTTTTTGGTGCCCAATTCAATTGGCACCCCATCATCGTAGTTCTTAGTTGGATCCTCGAAGGTCAAGTAAACGTCTCCTTCTTTCAACTGGTCGCCAATCAATCTAACTTCACTGAGGCGGGTTGGGTGAGCAAGGTTGATCACAACGAATGGTTTACGGACTGGCATAGAGAGCAGATCCGCTTCACTTTCAGGATAGACAAAGAAAGCGTGATCTTTGTTCTGCCTGAGCTGAACATCCGGTGGCACGCAATCGTTGATCACAGGATGATTGGTTGTTACGGACTGAGCAGAAGTACGCGAACCGAGCGCGTCCTTGTAGTTAGCTTCGATGTAATCGGCAGCCTTGACTGCGTAGAAGTGGCAAGCCAAAGCGCCCGGATGCGAATTGACTGGGTTGATCAAGTACAAAAACTTCTGAGTTTCACTTCCTGGTGCTGCGTGCGCTGACACATAAGCGACGAAATCATTGAGGATATCGTAAAACGGCATGCCAGCAAGAGTGAAGGCTTGACGCACGGGAGCGTAGCGATTCTCATAGTAGTGTCGAACGTTTTCGTAGAAAGGTCGACCTGTCAGATTTTCATTCTTGTCTGCATTAGTGGCGAAAACTATGGCATTTGGGAAAGTGATGTAAAACGCAGGAACGCCAGATTCTTTCGAGAAATCAGCAACGTTGCGCACGGTCTTCTTGTAGTGCTCAAAGTTGTCACCTTCGACAATCTTCTGCTCCCAATCCCCGAACTGCCACCCATAACGGTCGCCCGCCAGGATCTCTCCACGTCGTTTCTTACGCACCGCCAGAAGTTGTTCTGCCAAATTTGGAAATACGCCTTCCATGACTTTCGACACGCGCTCAGAAAAATTCTCGTCCTTCGGAACGATCAGTGCCTTGCAGACTTTGCCACCCGTCGGTGCAATCTGCTCGCCCTCATCTGGATCGTTGGTGACGTAGCCCCAAATCACTAAATCAGGCTTATACTCGGGAACGAGTTTCTTGGCCCAAGCCAATTCACGCCACGTGGCTGCACCACGCAAACCAGCACCGACCACTTCAACATCGTGATATCCACGTCGTTCCAGTTCCAACTGTAGCTGACGCCACCAGATAGTATTCAAATTGGAGTAACCATGTCCCCACACGTAAGAATCGCCGAGAACGAGAATTCGCTTCTTAGCAGTCTTTTCCACCGAAACAGGAAACAAGTCTGAACGCCAGACTGGATTGACATCATCAGCCTTGTTGCGCACGTGCATCCAGTGCAACAACTTTTCATTCTCCTGGTGCCAAGCAGTCGAGGCGATCTTGCCGTTATCTTCCATCGAGGGAATCACAAATGCGTCAACGGCGAAGCAGAGAACCAGCAAAGCGGTGACGGAAAAAAGCAGATAGCGGACGGCAACTGCATTTCCTTTAGTCAGCTTTTTTATGACGGAGACGAACATTCCACTCCAAAAGGCTTGGACACTATATCCACATCGCTACTCGATCAATGCTGTCCGGCACTGAAATTATACAAAAGCAGGACCCATGCCGTTGTTAGGAGCACCTAATTATCACAGGCGTGAGAACCCGCTAAGACACTGGGCTTGACAGAAAAGGGTTGAAAGGCTGATGGTACCGAGCTTTCGCTTAACCAGGAAATTGGTAACGGAATCAAGGGGATTACTTCGCATATCGAATCAGAATCGATTGTGAGAGGAACTTAGTTTTAAAGTCTGCTCAAATCCGGCTCTCAGAGCGCCTGTTGACAAGCCCTTGAGAGCTAGTAATTCGTTTTTGTCACACAATCATGGCTTCAAACTACGTAGTAGCAAGATTCTTCGCCGAGGGCACAAAACTGAGTGTGCCTTGCCTATGCAAGTCTTGCAGACTGACAGGAGGTGCGTTGTGTACTTGTCCACAATGGATGGTAATACCAATCTGTCTGGCTTCAGCCAAGCTTACGGTAACAACCTTACCGAGATCGATGCCAGCGCGACGCAAATTATGTTCGCGAGTCTCGAGTGCATCAATCAACGACAAACTGACGATCAAATCGATCTGGTTCGCTTGCAGACCGGCGCGAGTCGTCTCCATCGTAGAAGTATCTAAGACATTCAAATGAGGAGCGAAAAGGCTGTTGGACAGAGTATCCGTTATAAACATCTTCAGTCCGAGACTGGAATATTGAGCAATCAGATCTGCGGCTTGTGAAAGACATTCAGCTGTGGCAGAAAAAATAACCGACTTTGCGTTTCGAGTTTCTCTGTTGGCACCATTTTGCGCTTTGGCAAAGGCACAGCAAGATTCCTGCGCGATGCCCATTACTTCGCCTGTGGACCTCATTTCTGGTCCAAGGGCGATTGCAGATTGGCGGAATTTATCGAAAGGCAAAACAGGTGATTTAACTGCAATACAAGCAGCACGCTCTTTCCAGAGATGACTGAGAGAAGCGACCGATTCTCCCATAATCACGCGTGTGCCGATGGAAGCCCATGCAATACCACTTGCCTTCGAGACAAACGGGACGGTGCGACTGGCTCGCGGATTAGCTTCGATCACGTAAACTTCGCCATTTTGCACAGCGAATTGAATATTGAGAAATCCTTTTACTGAAAGTTCAGCAGCGATCGCTTTTGTAATCGTAATCATTTGATCGACGATTTGCGTGCTCAGAGTCTGTGGTGGCATGAAGCAAGAACTATCACCAGAATGGATGCCCGCTTGTTCTACGTGCTCCATAACGCCTGCAATCACTGTTTCGACACCGTCTGAAATTGCGTCGACATCAACTTCAATCGCATCTAGCAAAAAGCGGTCGATCAGCACGCCAGCAGCAGCGGCAAAACCTGCGCTGAGGAACCTCTCTAGCTGCTCAGGGCTATGAACAACTTGCATCGCTCTGCCACCCAGCACATAGCTTGGTCGAATCAAGACTGGGTAACCAATCGTCGAGGCTACTGAGGTTGCTTCTTGCACCGAATACGCCACCGCACCAGCAGGACGCTTCAATCCCAATCTGTTCAACAAACCGATAAATGCATCTCGATCTTCAGCAAGATTGATCGAATCAACGGATGTACCCAGTAACTTGAATCCGCGTGCCTTGAGTGCAGATGCCAGTTTCAGCGGCGTCTGTCCACCCATCTGAATGATGATGCCAGGATTGCCTTCTCTAAGAACAATGTTGGAAACATCCTCCAACGTGATCGGTTCAAAGTACAATTTGCTGGAAACATCATAATCCGTAGATACAGTTTCTGGATTGCAGTTGACCATGATTGGTGTCGAACCACGTTCTTTTAGACATAAGCTTGCTTGTACGCAGCAGTAGTCGAATTCGATACCTTGACCGATCCGATTTGGGCCGCTGCCCAGGATTATCACCTTTTCGGAAGCGGCATCTGAAGCGACTGCTTCGCTGTCTTCGGCCCCATAGGAGGAATACATATAGTTGGATGTAGTTGGAAACTCACTGGCGCAAGTGTCAACCTTTCTATATGACGGGTAAACGTCGAGAGATTTGCGCAAAGCGAAGATCACATCTTCCGTTATTTCCGGGTCATGTTCCGAAATTATTTTTGCCATCTGAGCATCGCCGAAGCCCATTTCTTTCAGACCGGTCAACTCTTCTTTGCTCAACAACTCCAGTACATTACCGGACGATGTGCGCGCCAACTCGCTGAGACGTCGGTCGATCACAAAAATTTCGTGCAAGTTTTCCAGAAACCAACCATCAAAGGCGCTCAGCGCTTTGATTTCATCGATCGTAAATCCGGCATTGAAGGCACCCCAGACGTCGATCAATCTAAAGCGAGAGCGTTCGGTCATACGTTCTTTCCAAACGTTTTTATCAGCGCAAGCGCGTCCAGGAATTTGGGCGAAGCCGTTTACGCCAAGCTCCAAACTGCGGAAAGCTTTTTGCAGCGACTCCTGAAACGTAGAGCCGATACCCATTGCTTCGCCGACGGATTTCATTTGAGTGCCGAGAATTTCAGAACTACCTGAAAATTTCCCGAACTCGAAGCGAGGTAACTTGGTAACAACGTAGTCCAAAACAGGTTCGAAACAAGCGGAAACATCTCCGACGATGTCATTACGTATTTCATCAAGTGTTAGACCTACAGCCAACTTGGCTGCAACTTTGGCAATCGGATAACCAGTCGCTTTACTGGCTAGCGCAGATGAACGTGAAACGCGTGGGTTCATCTCGATCACAACAAACTCGCCGTTGACAGGATTGATGGCGAATTGGATGTTCGATCCACCACAATCAATTCCGACAGCGCGGATGATCTTCTTCGAGGCTTCTCTCAAAACTTGAAATTCAGGATCCGACAATGTCTGAACTGGAGCAACAGTGATCGAATCTCCAGTGTGAATGCCCATTGGATCTATGTTTTCAATGGAACAAACGACGATAAAGTTGTCGGCCTTGTCACGCACAACTTCGAATTCCAACTCCTTCCAGCCGACAATGCTTTCTTCCAGAAGCACTTTGCCGACAGGGCTAGCTTGCAAACCATCCTCGCAAACTCTGCGCAGTTCGGCTTCACTATAGGCGATACCACTGCCGCTGCCACCGAGGGTGAAGGCAGGTCGAACAATGACAGGAAATCCCAATTCTTTTGCGATTTCATTGATCGACTCAAGAGACTGAATAGTGGCGGACTTCGGCAAAGGCATGCCGATCTCAATCATCTTGGCTTTGAACAATTCTCTATCTTCAGCCACTTGAATCGATTGCAATGAAGCGCCAATCAATTCCACTCCGAGCTCTTCGAGACACCCTGAGTTGGCCAAGTCGACAGCGACATTGAGTGCCGTCTGTCCACCGACTGTGGGTAACAAGGCATCTGGGCGCTCGATTTCAATAATTCTTCTGACGTCTGCAGCGGTGAGCGGCTCAATATACGTCTTTGTGGCTCGACCGGGGTCGGTCATGATCGTGGCGGGATTCGAATTGACTAGGACAACTTCATATCCTTCATCTTTCAGAGCCTTGCAGGCTTGTGTGCCGGAGTAATCGAACTCACAAGCTTGGCCAATTCTGATCGGTCCGGCTCCAAGAACTAAGACTTTACTAATGTCAGATCGTTTGGGCATTTCTTACCGATGGGAAACCATGTCTGGACTGGGCTTTCGATGACCATCCGGCATTATACCGAAGAGGCAAAGAGGAAAGGTTAGTGACACCTAAGTCAGCACTTGCAATCCTCTGAATTTTGGCGAATACAGGTTAAAGGCAGTTTAGAAAGGCTCACTTTTCCATCTTCAAGACGAGCTTAGATAGCGGGGAGATACTGAGTGCAGGTATGACATGCGCCGGATCTTCAACTGATTATTTTCAATAATGAAAGGGAGTTAAATTCACATCGCGGACGAGACTTTTTCAATCTATCAATTGCTTAAGATTGAGAAATCAAATAATTAGTTCGCACAAAGCTGCGACCGAGCCTTTGGAGAGGTTCTTGAATATGCTCTGCCCGCGGTAAAGTTGGACTGTATATATGCTTGAGTTACATATTGAAGGAACGGAGAAAAATAAGTTGGCACCAGAAACAGAGACTCAAAAGCAACTGACTGAATTGGACCAGCGCATCAAACTCCTGGAGGAGCAGTGGCAGCAGGAAAGACCAGCAGGGGATTTCTTGCTTCAGATTGGCAGTCAGACGTTTGAACCAAACATGTTCAAAATTGGCGCTGGCTTTGGGGTTAGATATCTGTTTTTTCAGCTGCGGAGCAACGATGGATATGACCAGGTTATGGACGATTTAACCGCCAAGGTCGTTCAAGAAACGACATACATGGAGAACGGTGAGTTAGTGCTTCGAGGTCGAACCGTTGAGATTTGGCAAGATCTGCGCCACAACGAATTTTGGTGGGCAAAAGTCGAAGTGGACGCATTTAGCTAACTGTCGCCGATAGCTCCTCTAAAAATCGGTGGCTATGAATTTCCATTGAAACTTTGATGTCTCGTCTTTCGGCTGAATCTGAACTTCATTGCGCGAAGGCGGACTAGCAACGCAGCACAATGAATCTCCGTTTCTATCGACGCTGCGAATCAGCAGGTCATCGCCCTGTTTTTGCAAAATGTACACCGATGGATTGGGGTCCAGCATCGATGTGTGATTTGGCGCCGGGAAAGGTGCCAGATACAACTTGGTGGAATCACCAGCCAGGCGAATCGTGTAACGATTCGTAGGCAGTTTTGTTTTGGGATCGATCTTTCGAGTCACGGCCCATTTTTGCATTCCACTCTTTGTATATTCAGCCAGGAAAACATTCTGTCCCGGTGTGCCTTCAAGCGGCTCCAGCGCCTCATCGTTCAATGCGTTGAGGATGAAGTATGTACCAGTGTTTGGCAGATCTGCACTGAGCGCGGCGTTTGGTGCAATCAAACTAAATGCAAACAATGCGGATAGAAAAAATGGCTTGAGTGAGTTCAATGTGGATCTCCTTGATCGTGCGAAGCCTCGATAACTGACCTGCTCAATAAAATACAAGACTGAGGCATCCAGCGCCAGCTCTTCAAATTGAGTTCGGCGCCTATTAACTGTTCCAGAACAAGCAACCGGCGCTATTGGGTCAATGGCGGTAATATAGCGAAAGGGAAACATTTGCAATTGCGTCTTAAGCTCCAGTCTATAGTCGGAAGTCAGACGGTTTGAAATTTTTCGTTTCACTCTCAATTCTGCTTACAATCTCGACATTCGAACTGGAATGTTCAGCCCTTCCACCGCCAGCCCAAAGCGGTTCTACAGTGAAAGCGCTTGAGTTGAAGCAATCTCACTACTTCTTCGGCAACCTGGAAATAATAGCCACGAAAACAGCTATTCGCATGGAAGATACCGGCTCCTGGAAGTTTGTGCTAGTCGCCAAAGCACCTGATTGGAAGGTGACGGTTTTCAGGAATGACGACAAGTTATATTTCACCTGCCCGCTCAAGACATTTCTCGACGGAGGAATGGTTTCGCAAATGCTGGTTGGAAGAAAAGCCCAACTTTTTGGACCGGGTCGGGAAGAATCGGCAAAGCTGATTATCGGAGGAGTCAAGGCAAGAAAATTGTCTGGTCGGTATGCGCTCTGCGAGTATTTGCCGACCGATACTCTGGGGGCGCCACAAGTGACGCAAATCATCTACGAGACCCTACGAATGCCGATGAATGGTGGCATATGTCTGCGATTTGTGCAGGCAAAGCAAGGCGTAGACTGGATGACGGGTCTCCAAGATTATGGTCAACACATTATGCTGTCGACGCAGAGTGGAAAGATGGTCACTGTTCAAGGCAATATTTTCGACGCTCCTGTCGGCTATAAAAAATCAAAATCGCTGCGCGAAGTTTTGATTAGTACTGAATCTCGCGAATCCAGCAACGATGCACGAGATCTTTTTGAAATCAAAAGATAACCCTATTCAGCGGCCTGCTCGCCTGCAAGTATTTGCTTAGCCAAAGCAATTTTTGCGGACCTGACTGAAAGCAAATAGACAATGCCAGAGCATAGACAAACAAAGCCACAAACAGCCACCGTAAGTGGTGCACCCCAACGACTGGCACAAAGTCCAACAATGTAGCTGCCAAATGGTGCAATTCCCAACAACACCATCATGTAAATGCTCATCACGCGCCCGCGCAATCGATCCGACACTGCAAGTTGCAACAATGAGTGACCACCGCTCATTTGAGTAGTCATCGATAAACCAATTACGGAGGCAAGCATCAGCGAAATCCATATGTTTCGCGAGAAGCAAAAGGCAATCAACGCGCAACTAAAAGCCACACTGGCGAAACCGACAGCGTATTTGAGAAACTCACCACTGCCACGATTGGCCAAATTAAGAGCGGCAAAAAAAGCGCCCACTCCTGCTACTGCGCGCAAGGCTCCAAGCGTCTTGACGTCGCCACCGAGAATTTCATGGGCGAACACGGGAAGCAACACTGTAAATTGCAGACCGAACAAACTCAAGACAACGGCCAGCAAAAGCACCCGGCGCACCGAGTCCTCACGCCAAACAAACTTCAGCGCTTCTGCTACATGCTGCGACTCTGCGTGACTGACTTTCTCGCGCTTTTCCACCTTCAAAAGTGCGATCGCTATAATTGCTGCTAAAAAACTGATTGCGTTTATAACAAAACAAATACCTTCACCAGCCGCTGCCACAAGAATCCCTCCAACGGCGGGACCAATTGTGCGTGCGCCCTGGAAGAGTGAGGAATTCAAACTGATTGCATTAACTAAATTCTCGCGATCCACCAAATCCACGAGCAATGCCTGTCGAGAGGGCACCTCAAATGCACTACAAGTGCCAACCCAGGCAGCAAGACAAATTGCCTGCCAAATTTGCAACTGATTAGTAAGTGTCAGATATGCCAACACGACGGCTTGAAGCATCGCCAACGTTTGAGTGCAGAGCAACATCTTTTTGCGATCCCACTTATCCGCAAGCGAACCGCCAAGCAAACCGAATAAGAGCATCGGCAACAGATTGGCGCTTTCCACTTGTGCCAGTGCCACTGGCGAATGAGTGATTCGATAGACGAGCCAACTCAAAGCAACGCCTTGCATCCAAGTTCCGGATAGCGAAACCATCTGTCCCACAAAGTAGATACGAAAGTTGCGATGTTTGAGCGAACGAAAAGTATGATCAAATTCTTTCTTGAAATTAGATGGTGACTTTTCTGCTTGCATACTCATGCCGACAACGACAAAATTCGTTCAATCCGAGCGGGACTTTGCAGCAGTACTTCTAAGATGGCATGTGCTTCTCGCGACAAACTCGTTACGGTCAAACGTCGCTCAAGCATTCTAATTTGTTCAACCTGCCAATTGAAGTCCATTGAATCGATGCCAGCTATCGATGCTAACTTTAGGTGGATCCGCACCAATGCGACAAGCACAATCAAGTGGTGGAATCCAGATAGCAAGCTCAGTCCACCAAAACCAGGACCGAAATAAAGTTTGGAGAAAAGACGGCAATACACCATCCGAGTCAACAATTGATCCAGTTCTATATTATCTTTTGCGCTGACACGGCAATCGTTTATGGATTTAAAGGAAACACGCTCGACAGTGCCCTTGCGCGCACTAAATTTCAGCGACAGTGATTGAGGCAGTGAAGCCAATAAATCCAAAAATTGTTTTTGATCGAATTCGGCGGCACCCTCACGATAAGGATCATCGACAAAATACAGTTCGTACAAGAGT